>JAIXLB010000027.1:4954-149789 GCA_026931905.1 Chitinophagales bacterium | reverse complement strand
TGGTAATATGCGGATGCTCGTTGTGCAGTTCTTCCGCTAATTGTTCGGCTTCATCCGATGTGATTTCTTTCCCTTGTTTTAGTTTTTGTAAAATCGGGCTGCTTGAAACCAGTTCATTGATTTTCGTTTCTACCAATTCACGGTATTTAGCCACACTCAATGCTTCGTGTTGTGGTCCAAACTCCACAAACTCCTTTTCAGCAACTATGTCTTTCAGGTTGAATTTGGGAGGGGCTAACGGAACAACCGTTTCACGAAATTTCATCAATGGTGCAAGTTTCTGAATCAGTTCTTCAAACTTGTCTTCGTTGATGGTTGCCCAATAATGATTGCTTTGTGCCTGCCGAATTAATTCCTGCTCTCTTGCCACAATGTTGATGCTTAAAGGCAGTTCGCCAATTTCTTCGATGATACTTTCTTTCAGCGTTTCAAACTTTTCAGTTTTACCAGCTAAATGAGCCAATGAAACTTCTACAATGTCCTTTTCAAATCGCATGGCTTTGAAATCCACATCTGAAACCGTGCGAAGCAAAGGTTTTGCAACAGCTTCCAAAAATTCCATTTTGTCGGCAGTCAGATTGCTCCAAAAGTTTTCATCTTCCAGGCGTTGCAGTTCGTGCTTGGCTTCCATAATCACTACCGAATTTTTCGGAAGTGATTCAACTTGCTTTCTGATTTTTTGAACTTCTTTATTTACAATTTCAGCATTGCTTTGTGTTTGGGCTTCCTCAATCTTTTCCAATCGCACCCCAAACAAGCGAACAGGCAAAGGAATTTGTCCTTTCAGTTCTTTACCTCTCGGATTGAGTTTGAAATATTCAAAGTTGTCCCAACAATCAAGAATCAGGAAATTGTCTTTTTGAGTGCACCAAGGTTTTATTTTTTCAGGTTCGAGTAAACGAGTTCCTCTGCCTATCATCTGCCAAAATTTGGTGTAGCTATAAACAGGTTTTGCGAAAACCAAATTCACCAATTCACGAACATCAATACCTGTGTCGAGCATGTCCACACTAATGGCAATGCGTGGCATGTCGTTGCTCACAAACTGGTCGAGCAAACCGCCTTTTCCGTAAACCCGTGGGTCTTCGCTTACTAATACTTTGGCTAATTCACCTTTGTATTCGGGATAAAGCGAATCAAAAATTTCTTCTACACGTCTTGCATGTGCTTTGCTGATGCAAAAGAAAATCGTTTTCCCTGGCAAAACTCCGTTGGCATCTTTGATGCTTTCTTCCATGAATTCACGGACAATTAAAGCATTTGTGCCACGATTGATAACCTTCTTTTCAATCTCTGTTCCTTCGTAATTGATTTCTTCAATTTCTTTTCCTTCCAACATCAATTTTTGTTGGTCTTCCAAAGAAATTGTCCGCTTGTTTATGCCTTCATCCTGAAATTTGGTTTTGATTTTCATTACCTGAAAATTGCTCAGGAATGGCGGAATATGATTGACCGCTTCTTCGTATGAATATGCAAAAGTTGGAACGCCATCTTCGCACTCAAATAATTGAAACGTGTTGTGGTCAATTACATCTGTTGGCGTGGCAGTCAATCCAAGCGTAATCGTATTGAAGTAATCCAATATTTCCTGATACGTATTGTAAATGCTGCGGTGGCTTTCGTCCACCACAATCAAGTCAAAGAAATGCGGACTCAAACTTTTTTCCTCATTGCGAATAATGTTCAACATGGTCGGATAAGTTGAAACATAAATTCGTCTATCGGTCGCAATTTCTTTTTCGCCTTGTTTTGGCCAGCGTGGTTCGTTCGGCAAATGCTCTTTGAATGCTTCCAGAGTTTGGTCACGAAGTGCAATTCTATCAACAAGAAATAAAACTCTCTCTGACCAACCTGCTCTCATTAATGCGTCAACCAAGGCAATGCAAGTTCTTGTCTTGCCTGTGCCTGTCGCCATTACCAATAAGAATTTGCGTTTCCGTTTTTCAACGGCTTCCATTACTGCACGGATTGAAGCAATTTGATAATTCCGTCCTGCAATTTTGGTATTGATGAGTTCACCTGCTAATTGCTTTCTCGCTTTGCGTATGTAGGCATATCGTTCAAGGTCGTCCCGTGTCGGAAAGCCAAATACTTTCTTTGGAGGGTAATTATCTAAGTCCCAAAAGTAAATGTCGTGTCCGTTGGTGTAAAAGCAGAAAGGCAAGTCAACGCCTTGTGTTTGTTTAATGTTGTAGCAATATTGTTTGGCTTGTTCCCGTCCGAGTGCAGCGTCTACCGAAGTCTTTTTGGCTTCAACAACTGCAAGCGGTTTACCGTCCTTGCCTAATAAAACATAGTCGCTGTATTGATGTCCAGCGTATGGAGTTGTCGGTTCTTCTACAACGGTCAAGTGAATATCAAATTCCTCAATTACCTGAGTTCGGTCAGTAACATTCCAGCCCGCTTGTTTTAAGCGGTTGTCAATGATTTCTTTCCTTGTCAGTTTCTCGTTTTTCACTTTATATATTCTAAAATTTATAGTTGGTCAAAATACGCAAAAAATCTGTTTTGTTGTTTACCTGTCAAAATAGTTTACTTACTGTTTATGTTTTGGTTGCCTGTTCAATATTAGAAGTGTTGTCTTACCATTGGCTATACCTTTTTTTATGTGGTAATAACAGCTTTTAAGCTCAAATCCAAACTTGTTGCTTGATGTATTAAACCACCAACACTCACATAATCTACACCTGTTGCTGCATAAGCCTGAATGGTGTTTAAATTAATTCCTCCACTGGCTTCTGTTTCAAATCTATGGTTGATAAATTTTACAGCTTTCAACACTTGTTCAGGTGTAAAATTATCCAGCATTATTCTAAAAACTTTACCTTCACCTACTGCACAAACTTTTTGTACATCATCAAAGTTTCTGGTTTCTACTTCAATTTTTAAATTAGGCTTTTGAGTAGTTACATATTGCCAGGCTTTATGAATAGCATTTTCCAAACCTCCAGCATAATCAATATGATTATCTTTTAGCATAATCATATCATACAATCCAAAACGATGATTAATGCCACCACCAATTCTTACAGCTTCTTTCTCTAACAAACGAAAATTGGGAGTTGTTTTTCTTGTGTCTAATAATTTTGTATGAAAGCCTTTTAATTTTTCTGTGTAAATATGTGTAAGTGTAGCAATACCACTCATGCGTTGCATACAGTTCAATACCAGTCTTTCGCAAGTTAAAATAGTATGAATGGAGGCTTCTACTTCAAAAGCTATTTCGCCAACTTGCATTGCATCGCCATCTTTTTTAAATACTGTAAAAATTGAAGAGGGTTCTACTTGTTTAAATATTTTTTCAGCAATAGCTACGCCGGCTAAAATTCCATTTTGTTTTATTTTTAAAATAGCTTTCCCTTTTTTATTATCAGGAATACAGCTTAATGTGCTGTGGTCGCCATCGCCTACATCTTCTTGTAATGCTTGTATTACCAATTGTTGTAGCTGTTCGTCAAAATTTTTCATAATGCAAAGTAAAACCAAAACTACATTGCTTTGTATGTTTTTGGTTGAACATAGTTTTCAATATTTATTGTATTAAACAACAGTCAGATTTTTATCTTTACAATTAAAATTTTCATTTTGTTTTTTTCAAATAAAAAAATTAAGATTTTAATTTTCATTGTTTCTGTAATTGCTACAGTTGTAATTTGTCGTTTCAAAGGAGAGGTATGGGAAGAAAATGTTCGTGAAGTTTTATACAAATTAAAGAATGATACAGTGCCATCTTACAATACTGAAATAGTTGATAGCATTGGTGTTCCTTATGTTTTTTATTCTCCTCAAAATAATATTTCAGCAGGAAAACATTACAACCCTACAGTTGTAGCCAATTATGCACTTCAGTATTTTTCAAAAATTAATAAAGAAAAAAATGCTCAGCAGTATTTTAATAATTGTGTACAATATTTACTTTCAAGTATTTCGTATAAAAACAATGCAGCATTATATTATTACAATTGGCAACAACCCTGGTATCCTGAAATAAAAGGAACTTTTACATCAGGTATGACATCTGGCAGAGCAATAGAAGTTTTCATCAAAGCATTTTCTTTAAATAACGATAGCATGTATTTGCAAGTTGCACAAAAATTAATGCGTGGTTATTATATTGCTGTAGAGGACTCAGGCTTTACTTACAAACAAAATAATGCTTGGTGGTACGAAGAAATTGCTGTTCCAAACACCTCTACTCCTTACATTTTAGATGGACACATTTTTGCTATCAAAGGCTTACAAGCATATCAATCCATTTTTAAAAACGATTCTGCTCAAATTCTTATTCAGCAAGGATTAACTGCCTTGAAAGAGAAATTGCCATTGTATGATGCAGGCAATGGCATAATTTTTTATGACAAGTATAAAAGTATTGCAGATAAAAAATACCAACATATTTTGGTAGCACAAATGCAACAACTTTGGCTAAGTACTAATGATGCTATGTTCTTAGCATATTACAAAAAATGGTCTGCACCATTAAATAAAGATTATACCTTAAAAGTTTTTGCAGAAAAAAATATTTCGGGTATTATTCTTTTTTTTACACTCCTAATTTCAATATTTATTCTATTGCTTTTTGTACAAGAAATATTTTTGAAAATAAAGCAGCATTAATTTCTTTAGATTGAAAAACCTACATGCAACTTTATTAGTTTTGTATTCGTCTTAAAGTTGCAAAAATCCGTACAAAATGAAAGCAAGTTTTATTTCATTGCTATCAGCTATATTTTTATGCACCTCTGTTAATGCTCAACAAAAACAAGGGCTTTATTTATCGCTCAATCCTCTTGGAGTGCTTGAAGTACAAGCATCTTATGGAGCAGGTATAGGTTATAGATTCAATGAACAATGGGAAATTTCTACTGAATATGGTCAGCTAAAACCAAGCCTTTGGATGGGAGAAGGAAAATACACTAACATTGAAGGTTTTAGATCTGTAACTGCTATTAAATACTCAATAGATATAAATGAATATACCAAAAGCAAAACTTTTGTAGGAGCTGAATTTCGTTATAAACAATTTAGCTATGATGATGTAGCAGATTTTACAAATAAAACAACAGGTATTACTACAAAAGATTACAATTATAAAAACACCACTTCTGTAAAAGGTTTTGCTGGCTTAATTGGCAAGCAATGGGACTTGGGCGAAAGCAGTAGATGGGCATTGGAACTTGTTGCAGGTATTGGTTTGCGTTTTAAAAATATTAATAGAAATAATACACCAGCTAATTCTTTTATTGTTCCAAAAGATACTGGTTTTGGAGAAACACCAAACTACAAAAATAATACTACTTCTATTTATTTTCCTGTAGGTATAAGATTAATGGTAAGATTGTAAAACAATAAAAAATGGCAGAAAAGAATATTCTAATCTGCCACTAAAAAAAATTTAGAAAATTGTTTAAAATCTAAATCCAAGACTTAATCCCATTCCTCTTATACCAGCCCAAGGTCCAACAGATTTTATATCTGCATGTCTATCATCTCTTACTTTCCCTTCAAATTTAAAAGGACCCAGTGTTTCAAATCCATCTAATGTAGATTGAAGACTTTGTTGCTCAAGAGGCGAAAGCGATCTTTGTGTTGTTGCTAGTAAATCGCCATTACTACTACCATAATGTCCTCCTATAATCCACCAATCAAGAATTATTTTTTTGCCTAAATTAAATTGTGTACCAATCATCAGTCCTATACTGCTCGATTTAATTTTACCTTCAAATGTAGCATATTCAGTAGGGTTTCCTGGTAAAGAACTTGCTGTATATTTTACAGGAACACTTAAATCAAAATCTGCAAATCTACCATAAGCAGCAAGATAAAAACCTTTGAGTTTTTTTACAGGATACAATCTTATTTCTGGTGTAATAGCATTGTTAGCCATATAAAAATCGCCCAACTTAATATCATCTACATTAATACTTTTTTCCACTAAACCAGCTAATGGAACTACACGTTTAGGCATAAACCTGTACGATACAGAAATAGAAAGTTTTTTGAGCAATGCTCTTTCATAAGTAATGTGATAATTTCCAAATGCAATAGAAGGGAGATTTACTTTTATTACATTATTTCCTCCTAAAAGCTGTGCATTAGAAAAGAAAGGAATTAAAATAAAAAGCACTAATAACTTTTTCATATAGGGTTAATTTTCAAGTGAAGTTAATTGTTTTTTTTAGTTTAACAATTTTTTTTAAATATTAAATTGATTTTATTTTTTGTTACGAAAAAATTGTTTTTCACATAATTCCTTTTTTATTAATTGTCTTTTTCCCATTTTTCTTTTATTACTCTTCTAAATTAGTCTTTTCAACAGCTTATGCACACTTATTAACATTATAAGCAGGTACTCAATATTGAAAATTGGCTATAATGCAATGGTTATAGGTATTTCGTTAAAATTTATCTTGTGGATAAATAGAAGTGTTTGTTTGGTGATTTAAAGTGGGAAAATGTGTTATTTTGTGTCATTATTTGTTAAAAACATTTTTTAATTCATAAAATATGCTAAATCTTCTTGGCGAATACGAAGCAACGATTGATTCTAAAGGTCGTTTTCTTATTCCAGGTGGCTTAAAAAAACAGCTTCCTGAAGGAGATAGCCGTTTGGTAATCAGTCGTGGAATTGAAAAATGTTTAACACTTTATCCTTTAGCTACTTGGGAGCCAATTGCTGCAAAAATTCGCTTATTAAATGATTTTGACCCAAAAGTAAGAGAATTTAAAAGACTGTTTTTGGGAGGTGCTACAGAAGTAGAATTGGATAATGCTGGCAGATTATTGTTGCCACAACAATTAAAAGAATATGCTGGTCTCGGCAAAGATATTGTTCTTGCTGCAGATTTAGATAAAATAATTATATGGGATTCAGGTAAGTACAAACAGTTCTTTGAGGATTTTTCACCAGAAGCATTCAGCAATTTAGCTGCAACTGTAATGGCAGATAAAGGAAATGGCACAACAGGAAATTAGATTTTGGAAATTAAAAATGAAAATTGATGGGTAAATCAAATTCAAATTCCAAACTTCAAACTTCTACTTATCATGTGCCTGTGCTATATGATGAAGTTTTGAAAGGCTTGGCTATTAAACCAAATGGTGTTTATGTAGATTGCACGTTTGGTGGTGGCGGTCATAGCAAAGGCATTTTGCAACAGTTGAATAGCGAAGGAAAATTATTTGCTTTTGACCAAGATGAAGATGCACAAAAAAATATAGAACAAGATGATAGATTAATTTTTGTGCCCCATAATTTTCGTTATCTGCAAAGGTTTTTACGCTTACACAATGTTCAAAAGGTAGATGGAGCCTTGGCAGATTTAGGCGTAAGCTCTCATCAATTTGATGAAGGTTCAAGAGGCTTTTCTACAAGATTTGATGGACCATTGGATATGAGAATGGATGTTCATGCACCAGTAACAGCATCACAAATTATCCAAAACTTTTCTGAACAAAAATTGCATAAACTTTTCGAACAGTATGGACAAGTAACCAATGCAAAAACCTTGGCAAAACACATTGTTCAAAACAGAAACAAACAACCATTACAAACAATAGAGCAGTTTAAATTGTTGATTCATGCAGCGGTAAAAGGCAATCCTAATAAATACTTAGCTCAAGTTTTTCAGGCTTTACGTATTGAAGTAAATGATGAAATAGGGGCATTAAAAGAAATGTTGTTGCAACTGAATGATGTTGTAAAACCTGGTGGTCGTGCAGCCATCATAACCTTTCATTCTTTAGAAGACAGAGTTGTGAAAAATTTTTTTCGCTATGGTTCATTCGAAATTGAACTAAATGAAAATCCTTTTTCTACAACTACTCAACAAAAGCTATGGAAAAATACTACAGCAAAACCAATTACAGCAATTGATGAAGAATTAAAAAGGAATAAGAGAAGCAGAAGTGCAAAATTAAGAATAGCAGAAAGGCTTTAATATTTTTTTAAACGATTTCTTGGTTATTAAACAATTTTTTACATGTCGGAAAAAACAGAAAATACAGAACAGGTAAAAGAAAAAAAAGTAGGGAAAAAAAGTATTGGCTCTTTGTTTAATTCGCAATGGATTACAAGCAATATGAACTTTTTTTTATTCCTGAGTTTCATGGCAATTATTTATATAGCCAATGGACATTGGGCTGATAAAACGATAAGAAATATTGATAAAACAAAAAGAGAATTAAGGGATTTGCAATTTGAATATAAAACCGTAAAAGCAGAGTTGATGCATAAGACAGAAGAATCGCAAATTTTAAAAGTAGCAGAACCTTTAGGCTTAAAAATTAGTAACGAAGTGCCTCAGCATTTGCCTTCTGTAACTAAAAACGAAAAAGAAAATAAAAAATAAAGTATAGGCTTTATAATAATTAATGGAAGTAAAGAAAGATATATTATGGCGAGTGTATTTATCCTTCATAGGAATTGTAGTAGTGTGTTTAATAATTATTAGTAAAGCTTTTTATATACAACAAGTGCAAGGAAAATATTGGCGTAGCATGAGCGATAGCTTACACCAAAGAATTGAAGAAATAGATGCTGAACGAGGTACAATTTTTAGTGAAAATGGCGAAATGCTTAGCACAAGTATTCCTCAGTTTGATGTATATATAGATTTTGCAGCAGAAGGATTAAGAGAAAAAAATGGAAAAATTTTTCGTGAAAATATAGACTCATTAAGTGTTTGTTTAAGTCAGCTTTTTAAAAACAAATCAACCGAAGAGTATAAAGTTCTTTTAAATAAAGGATACAAAGAAAAGAAACGCTATTACCCGTTAATGAAAAATGTTTCGTACAGAGATTATCAGCAGCTAAAAACATTTCCTTTAGTACGATTAGGAAAAAACAAAAGTGGATTTATTATAGACGATAAAAGTATTCGATTGAACCCCTACAAAATGCTTGCTTTTAGAACAATTGGTTTAGCAAGAGATTCTTTTAAAGTGGGCTTAGAAATGACTTATGATAGTTTGTTAAAAGGTCGTACAGGAAAAAGATTGGTTCGCTCAATAGCTGGTGGAGTTACAGTACCTGTTGATGATGATTTTCAAATACAATCAGAAACTGGTAAAGACATTGTTACAACCTTAGATGTATTTATTCAAGAAGTTACAGAAAATGCTTTAATGAAAATGATGCTGAAGAATGATGCTACGAATGGATGTGCTATTGTAATGGAAACAAAATCAGGAAAAATAAAAGCCATTGCAAATCTTGGAAGAAAAGTTGATGGAACTTATTTTGAAGATTACAATTATGCTATCAATCTTTCTGAGCCTGGCTCAACTTTTAAGTTAGCCACCATGATTGCTTTATTAGAAGATAAAAAAGTAAATCTTAATAGTACAGTGAATTTACAAGGTGGTATTTGGAATATAAAAGGAAGAACAGTTTATGACAGTGAAATTCATGGAAGAAATGATGTAACCGTAAAGCAAGCATTTGAATTGAGTAGTAATGTAGGTATGGCAAAATTGGCTTATAATAATTATGCTGCTTCGCCTTCAAAATTTATTAATCATTTACAAGCATTGAATTTAGATAAACCAACAGGAATAGACATTACAGGCGAAAGAACACCAGTTGTTTTTAAACCAGGAAGCAAATATTGGAGTGCTACAACTTTACCTTGGATGGCTTTTGGATATAATGTTTCTATATCGCCATTGCAAACATTAACCTTATACAATGCTGTTGCAAACAATGGAAAAATGATGAAACCGTATTTACTTAATGCTGTTCAACAAGAAGGAAAAACGGTTAATGAATTTAAACCAACTACTGTTATAGAAAAAATTTGTAGCGATGCAACATTGGCTCAATTAAAAGAATGTTTGGAAGGAGTTTGTACAAATGGCACAGCAAAAAGTTTGTTTCAAAATTCGCCTTACAAGGTAGCTGCAAAAACAGGTACAGCTTTAGTGGCAAATGGCAATAAGGGCTATGATGATAAAATTTATCAAAGTTCTTTTGCTGGTTTTTTCCCTGCCGATGATCCACAATATTCTATTATAGTGGTAATAAAAAATAAACCTCATGCTTTGGTTTATTATGGAGGTTCTGTTGCTGGTCCAGTGTTTAAAGAAATTGCTGATAGACTATACACCACTTATGTAAAATATTCAGTAAGCGATGTTGTAGCAACACAAAAACCAGATAGCTCTTTATACAGTTTTTCAGGGCATAAAAACGATATTAACCAAATTTCTAAAAACTTAAAATTAAAGTTTCAAGATAAAACAAACTTAGATGATGATTGGTTAAACGTATCAATGAATAACAAGAATGTAGTAGCAGATAAAAAAAATATAAATAACACTAAGATGCCTTCATTAAAGGGTTTAGGCTTAAAAGATGTTTTAACGATTTGTGAAGATATGGGTTTAAAAGTTTTAGTGAAAGGGAAAGGAAAAGTAAGAAATCAATCTATAAATGAAGGAGCAACAATATCCAAAGGAGAAATAGTAAACATAGAATTAGCAACATTTTAAATTGTATAAAAAGAAAGAAAAAAGTAATTGAAAAACTTGCAAGACATATTGTATAAGGTTCGCATTAAAGAAGTGCATGGTAGCACAGATATTGATGTAAATGATATACAAATTGATTCGAGAAATGTAAAGCAAGGATCTGTTTTTATAGCCATTAAAGGAGAGAAAACAGATGGTCATAAGTTCTTTGATAAAGTAATAGAACAAGGGGTTGTAGCAATAATTTGTGAAGCACTGCCTAAAAAAATACTTGACAACATTACTTATGTTCAGGTAGAGAATACACACGAAGCTGTTGCCTATTTAGCTAATAATTTTTACAATGAACCTTCTAAAAAATTTAAGTTAATAGGTGTTACGGGAACAAATGGAAAAACAACAGTAGCAACAGTTTTGTATAAACTATTTACACAATTAGGCTACAAATGTGGTTTAATAAGTACTGTGCAAAATATGGTGGGAGAAACTGTAATTCCTGCAACACACACAACGCCAGATGCCATTAGTTTGAACAAACTTTTTAAGCAAATGGCAGATGAAAATTGTACTCATGTTTTTATGGAAGTAAGCAGTCATGCTATTCATCAACATAGAATTACAGGTGTATATTTTTCAGGAGGAATTTTTACCAACATTACACACGACCATTTAGATTATCATAAAACTTTTGATGAGTATATAAAAGTTAAGAAAAAGTTCTTTGACGATTTACCAGCATCTGCATTTGCTATTAGCAATGCAGATGATAGTAGAGGTACTGTTATGTTACAAAATACACCAGCAACAAAACAGTATTACAGCTTAAAAGCAATGGCTTTGTTTAAAGGAAAAATTTTACACAACGCACTTACAGGTTTACAAATGATGATTAATAATACAGAAGTGCATTTTAGATTGATAGGAGAGTTTAATGCTTATAACTTATTAGCTGTTTATGCAACTGCAATTTGCTTGGGCGAAAACAGCCAAAAAGTATTAACAGCATTGAGTATGCTTACAGGTGCAGAAGGAAGATTTGATTATATCATAGGTAATCAACTCATCATTGGAATTGTAGATTATGCTCATACGCCAGATGCTTTGGAAAATGTTTTAAGTACCATAAAAAAATTAAGAAAAGGAAACGAACAGGTTATAACAGTTGTAGGATGTGGTGGCGATAGAGATAAAACCAAAAGACCAATAATGGCAAGCACTGCTTGTGATTATAGCGATAAAGTTATTCTTACAAGCGATAATCCAAGAACAGAAAACCCAGAAGAAATTATTAAAGAAATGGAAGCTGGCTTAAATAGTGCTGCAAGAAGAAAATCTGTATCAATTACAGACAGAAGAGAAGCAATAAAAACTGCTGTGAGTATGGCAAATCCTGAAGATATAATTCTTATAGCAGGAAAAGGACACGAAAAATATCAAGATATAAATGGAGTGAAATACCCATTTGATGATAAAGAAATTTTAAAAAAACTATTGAAAGTAATTTATAAAAAAAAAACACTAAGCAATCTATTAATAGATGTTTAGTACAACTAAAATATGCTGTATCATTTATTCAATTGGCTTAAGCAAGAGTTTAATGTACCTGGAGCTGGGTTGTTTCAGTTCCTCACTTTTAGAATTGCAATGGCTGTATTGTTGTCATTAATAATTGCTACAGTTTACGGAAAAAGAATTATTCTGTATTTACAAAAAAAACAAATTGGCGAAAGTGTAAGAGACTTAGGCTTAGAAGGTCAAATGCAAAAAAAAGGTACGCCAACAATGGGAGGTATAATAATTCTGTTAAGTATTTTAATACCCACATTACTTTTTGCAAACTTGGATAAAGTATATATAAGATTAATGGTATTATGCACTGTATGGCTTGGTGTGATTGGTTTTTTAGATGATTACTTAAAAATTCGTTCTAAAAAATTAGCACTACTAAAAGGAGAAGCTTATAAAAAGAAAGATAGTGATGGATTAGCAGGGATAAGTAAAATTATTGGTCAAATTGGTTTAGGAATTATCATTGGCTCTACACTTTATTTTAGCAATGCTGTAACTGTAGAGAGAGAAGTAATTGGTAAATCCTATCAAAAACAAGCAGAAGAAAAACTTGCAAAAGATTCTACTGTTTTTACTAGAAATATTGATGGCATAGAAAAAAAATATGTTAAAGTAAAAACGCCAATTACAACAATTCCATTTGTAAAAAACCATGAATTTAATTATAGCAAATTAATTAGTTGGATGGGAAATGGAGCAGAACATTATACATGGATTGTGTACATCATTATTGTAACATTAATTATTACAGCAGTAAGCAATGGAGCAAATTTAACTGATGGTTTAGATGGTTTAGCAGCAGGTACAAGTGCCATCATAGGTATAGGAATTGGTTTGTTTGTGTATGTAAGTGGCAATTACAAATTCGCAGATTATTTGAATATAATGTACATACCAAACTTGGGCGAACTAAGCATTTTTGTTGCAGCATTTGTAGGAGCTTGTATTGGTTTTTTATGGTACAATGCTTATCCAGCTCAAGTATTTATGGGCGATACAGGAAGCCTTGCCATTGGGGGTATTATTGCTTCGCTTGCCATTATTGTTAGAAAAGAATTATTGATTCCTATTTTCTGTGGCATATTCCTCGTAGAAAATTTAAGTGTCATTATTCAGGTTTCTTATTTTAAATACACTAAGAAAAAATTTGGGGAAGGAAGAAGGGTTTTTTTGATGAGCCCATTACATCATCACTACCAGAAAAAAGGATACCATGAAAATAAAATTGCTATGCGATTTTGGATTATAACTGTGTTGTTGGTAATAGCAAGTATAGCCACATTGAAAATTAGGTAAAGAAAAATTTTAAATGAAACAACATAGCATAGTAATACTTGGTGCAGGAGAAAGTGGAGTAGGTGCTGCATTACTAAGTAAAAAAGTTGGTTACCATGTTTTTGTAACTGATGCAGGAAAAATAGAAGACAAGTATAAAAAAAAGCTCTTTGATAATGGAATTGAATTTGAAGAAGGTAAACATACCAAAGAAAAAATTTTGCAAGCAAATGAAGTTTTGAAAAGCCCTGGTATCCCTTACCATGTTGAAATTATAAAAGCCATTCAACAAAAAGGTATTGAAATTATTGGAGAGTTTGAGTTGGCTTATCGCTTTAAAGGAAAAAGTAAAATAGTTGCTATTTCTGGCAGCAATGGAAAAAGCACTACAACCTCATTACTCTATCACATTTGCGAGCATGCAGGATTAAGTTGTGCATTGGTAGGAAATATAGGCAACAGCATTGCAGGACAAATTGCTGAAAACCCCAAAGAATGGTATATAGCCGAAATCAGTTCTTTTCAATTAGATGATATAAAAACTTTCAAACCAGAAATTGCTATTCTATTAAACATTACAGAAAACCATTTAAACAGATACGATTACAAACTTGAAAATTATATCAACAGCAAATTCAGAATAATATTAAACCAAACAAAAGACGATTATTTTATTTACAACGATGATGATGAAAACATTACTAACCAACTAAAGAAAATTATTACTAATACTAACCCATTACCATTTTCTATGAAACATGAAATAAAAAAAGGAGGCTACATTAAAGGAGATCAAATGATGCTTCGCATACAAGAAGAAAGAGTAAGCATGAGCATTTACGATTTTGCTTTAAAAGGTAAACACAATAACTACAACACTATGGCAGCAGGCATTGCAGCAGCTACAATTGGCATTCGTAAAGATAAAATACGAGAAGCCGTAAAAGATTTTCAAAGCCTTGAACATCGTATGGAATTTGTTGCAACTGTTAGAGGAGTTGAGTTTATTAACGATAGCAAATCTACCAACACAAATAGTACATGGTTTGCTTTAGAAAGCATGAACAAACCTACTGTATTAATATTAGGTGGTACAGATAAAGGCAATGATTATTCTTTACTTGAAGAGTTGGTAACTCAAAAAGTCAAAGCTATTATTTGTATGGGAGTTGATAACTCTAAAATTATTAATGCCTTCAAAGACAAAGTGCCTGTTATTGTTGAAACAGATAGTGCTAAAAAAGCAGTAAATGCTTCGTTTAAATTAAGCACAAAAGGCGATGTAGTATTGTTGAGCCCTGCATGTGCAAGTTTCGATTTGTTCAAAAATTTTGAAGATAGAGGAACACAATTTAAAGAAGCTGTAAAAGAATTATAAAACTGCTACAAATAAAAAATTAGATAAACAATAAAATGTTTAATAAACAAAACATACCATTTTCAAAACCTTCGCCACTTTCAAAACTTAGTGAGGCAGATATTTCATTTGCTTCATTAAACAAAGAAGCGTTGTTGAAAAATACCAGAGGAGATAAATACATCTGGGGTATTGTTCTTGTTTTAGCTCTAATATCTGTATTGGTTGTATATAGTGCTACAGGCTCTTTGGCATATAAAATGAATAAAGGCAACAACGAAGTATATTTATTAAAACAAGTTTCATACACAGTATTGGGTTTAATGGTAATGTATTTTTTACATCGTTTTAATTATACACTTTTTTCAAGAATTGCTACTATTTTATTTTTCATTTCAATTCCTTTATTGTTATACACTTTAGCATTTGGTACAAAAATCAATGAAGGAAGCAGATGGATAAAACTACCTGTAATTAATTTAACCATTCAAACAAGCGATATTGCCAAACTTGCTTTATTCATGTACATATCAAAAATCATGAGTAAAAAACAAGATGTAATTAAAGATTTTAAAAAAGGATTTTTACCTGTAATTATTCCAGTAGCTATTATTTGTATTTTAATAATGCCAGCAAACCTAAGTACAGCCTTACTTACAGGAGCTACATCTTTGTTGCTTATGTTTATTGGTCGTATAAGTTTAAAACATATTGCACTCACTATTTTAATAGCACTAATACCTCTTGTATTTATTGTTTCAGTAGCTTGGTTAACTTACGATAAAACCAATCATTCAGAAAAATCAAAACCAGTCGTTGCAGAAAAATTAAAATCAGTTGGGCGTTTTGGTACATGGGTAAAGCGTGTGCAAGATCATTTATTTGCATCAACAGCAGAAACGCCATACCAAGTACAGCAAGCAAAAATTGCTATTGCCAAAGGAGGTATTTTATTAGGTAAAGGTCCAGGCAACAGCGAACAAAGAAATTTTTTACCACAAGCGTATAACGATTTCATTTACTCCATCATCATAGAAGAATATGGATTATTTGGAGGTGCAGTAGTCATTTTTATTTACCTGTTATTTCTTTTCAGGTGTATAAAAATTTTCAGAAAATGCCCGTATGCTTTTGGTGCATTTTTAGCATTAGCATTGAGTTTCACTTTGGTCATTCAAGCTATTGCAAACATGGCTGTAAACGTAAATATAATGCCTGTTACAGGGGTTACACTTCCATTAATTAGTATGGGTGGAAGTTCGTTTTTGTTTACTTGTGCTGCCATAGGAATTATATTAAGTGTTGCAAGAAATGTAGAGCAATTAGAAGGAAAAAACGTAGAAGACGAACAAAAAAATAATGTAGAAATAAAAGAAGCAAATGTTGTGTAACAAGCTGTAGATATGCTTTTGAGGCTGTTGTTGCGTCGCACACTTGTACTGTTTATTCTTTAAGCTACATAAAAATGAAATTAAAAATTGAACGATAATAAAAATACTTTGAATGCTATGAAATCAAATGCTACACATGCAAAGCAAAGATTTATTATAGCAGGAGGAGGAACAGGAGGTCATATTTTTCCAGCAATAGCAATAGCTAATGCCATAAAACAACAACAACCCAATGCAACCATTTTGTTTGTTGGTGCAAAAGGAAAAATGGAAATGGGAAAAATTCCTCAGGCAGGGTACGAAATAAAAGGATTGGATATAGTAGGATTTAACAGAAGTTCTTTGATAAAAAATATTGGGCTGCCATTTAAACTTATTAAAAGTTTTTTTCAGGTTCGCAGCATTATCAATGCTTTTAAACCCAATGCAGTTATTGGTGTTGGCGGGTATTCTACATTTCCTGTGTTGAAATATGCACAGGCAAAACAAATACCCACTTTCATTCACGAAAGCAATTCGTTTGCAGGAAAAGCCAATATCATGTTAGGGAAAAAAGCAACAAAAATTTTTGTTGCAACCAACGGAATGGAAAAGTTTTTTTCCAATGAAAAAATTTTAATTACTGGAAATCCTGTTCGTAAAACTATTGCTGAATCAATAGTTACAAGAAATGAGGCTTTAAACTTTTTTCAATTAAATGAGAATAAAAAAACAGTATTAGTTGTTGGAGGAAGTTTAGGAGCAAAGAGCATTAATGAAGCAATAGCTAATCAATTAGATGAATTTGAAAAAAATAATTTACAGTTGATATGGCAAACAGGAAAGTTAACAGCATCAATATATAAAAGCACAACTGCTGTTAAAAAAAATATTTGGTGCAACGAATTTATAACACAAATGGAAATGGCTTATGCAGCAGCAGATATTGTAATTAGTAGAGCAGGGGCAATGGCTGTAACTGAATTGTGTATTGCAGGAAAAGCTGTTGTGTTTGTGCCTTTTCCTTTTGCAGCAGAAGACCATCAAACTGCTAATGCAAAAGTGTTGGTAGAAAAGCAAGCAGCTCTTTTAATAAAAGACAACGAAGCAAAAGAGAAATTGGTAAACACAGTTGTTGCTTTATCAAAAAATGAAGAACAACAAAAAGCATTGATTGAAAATATTAAAACATTAGCCATAAAAAATGCTGATGAAATTATAGCAAACGAAATTTTGAAAACTATTGCATGAGTCAATTAAACAACATACAAAAAATTTATTTTATAGGCATTGGAGGCATTGGTATGAGTGCATTGGCTCGTTATTTCAAAAATAAAAACTGTGAAGTTTCGGGCTACGACAGAACAAAGACAGCTCTTACACAACAGTTAGAAAATTTAGGAATTGAAATTCATTACGAAGAAAATATAAATGCAATTCCTAAAGAGGTTGATGTAGTTGTTTATACGCCAGCAATTCCTAAAGATCATAAAGAGTTGCTGTATTATCAACAACATAATTTTTTAGTTGTAAAACGTAGCGATGTTTTGCAATGGATTACAGAAAGTTCTTTTAATATATGCGTTAGTGGTACTCATGGCAAAACAACTGTTACAACTATGATTGCTCATATTTTAAAACATAGTGGTTTTGGTTGTAACGCTTTTCTGGGTGGTATTTCAGCCAATTACAATACCAATTTTTGGAGTAGCGAAAAAAATATTGTAGTTGTAGAAGCAGATGAATACGATAGAAGCTTTTTGAAATTAGTTCCTGATGTGGCTGTTATAACTGCAATGGATGCAGACCATTTAGATATTTATGGTACAAAGGAAGAAGTAGAAAAAGCATACATACAGTTTTCTAAAAAATTAAAACCCAATGGTTGTTTGGTTACAAAATATGGTTTAAAAAAAGAAAATGAATTAAATGCTACACACCATTATACATACAGTTTTAAAAACGAAAATGCAAACGTGTATGCTACTAACATAAGAGTTGAAAATAACAGTTATGTTTTTGATGTAGTAGGAAATAATTGGAGTATTAAAAATATTTTGTTGCACATGGGTGGCTTGCATAACATAGAAAACGCAATAGCAGCCATAACTGTAGCAAAACATTTACAAATAGAAAATGAAAAAATTAAAAATGCAATAGAAGATTTTAAAGGAGTAAAAAGACGATTTGAATATATTTTAAAGAATGAAAATTTTGTTTTGATTGATGATTATGCACATCATCCAGAAGAGTTGAAAGCATTGATAACAGGAGTAAGAAGCATATTTAAAAATGAAAAAATTGTATTAGCGTTTCAACCACATCTGTATAGCAGAACAAAAGATTTGGCAGATGATTTTGCAAAGAGCTTGGATATAGCAGATGAAGTGATTTTGTTACCCATTTATCCTGCAAGAGAATTGCCAATAAATGGAGTAGAAAGTGAAATGATTGTAAATAAAATGTTGTTGAAACAAAAGCAAGTTCTTTCAAAAGAAAATTTTAAAAATTGGGTTAAAGAAAATAAGCCTAAACTTTTGGTAATGGCAGGTGCAGGAGATATTGATGTTTTAGTTCAACCTATAAAAGAAATTTTATTAAGCAGTGTTTAAAAGAAAACTCATACAAGTATTATGGATTGCAGCAGGTGTAGCTACACTTGTATTATTGGGTGCTGCTATGCAAAAGAAAAATCGTAATACATGTGTTGATGTAAAAATTGTGATAGTAGGATGTGTTGAACACATGTTTGTAAATGAAAACGACATATTGGATATCATCAACTCAAATGGAGCAATAAAAGGAAAAGAAATGCAAGCAGTTGATTTGAGAAAGTTAGAAGATTTATTAGAGAGAAATGCTTGGGTGAAAAATGCAGAAATATTTTTTAACAATAAAAGAGAACTGATAATAACCATAGAAGAAAGAGAGCCCATAGCAAGAATATTTACAGTTCAAGAAAGTTCTTTTTATATAGATACAGCAGCCAATTTATTGCCATTGAGTGAAAAGTATAGTGCCAGAGTACCAGTATTTACAGGATTTTCAGCAGATAAAAAACCTTTTACTTATGCTGATAGTTTGTTGATGACTGATATTGTAAAAGTTGCCAAATTTATTCAGGCAGATAGTTTTTGGAATGCACAAATAGCTCAGGTAAATATTTTACCTAATGCAACTTTTGAATTAATTCCTGTAATTGGAAATGAAGTTATAGCAATAGGCAAGGCAGATGAGTTAGATAAAAAATTCAACAGGCTGTTTTCGTTTTATAAATATGCTTGGTTGCAAAATGGAATTAATAAATATCAAAAATTAGATGTTGAATATGATAACCAAGTAGTAGCAATAAAAAGAGGAACCACTGTAACAGTAGATACAACAAAAGCTATACAATTAATGAATAACACAAATGTTGAGCTTATTGATACAGTTAAAAATAAAAAAAGTATAGAACCAAAAGCGGTATTTAAAAAAAATAATAAAAATTAAAAAACCCTATTATAAACAACAATAAAACAAATATCTATGAATCATAATGAAGCACCTATAATCGTAGGTCTTGACATTGGAACTACAAAAATTGCTGCTATTGCAGGAAGAAAAAATGAGTTTGGAAAATTAGAAATACTGGGCTTTGGAAAAGCTAAGAGTAATGGTGTAGAGCATGGCAAAGTATTAAACATTGACCAAGCCATCAAAGCTATTCAATTAGCATTGCAAAATTGTTATAGCAGTAATCCCGATTTAGAAATTAATGAAGTGTATGTTGGTATTGCAGGTCATCATATCAAAAGCCTTCAAACACGTGGCGATATTGTAAGACACGATCCTGAAAATGAAATTCAAAGTTCAGAGATTGATGTTTTAATAGATAATCAACGTAAAACTTTTATTCCTGCTGGCGATCAAATTATAGATGTTATACCACAAGAATTTTATGTAGATAATATTCCAAACATCAAAAACCCTGTAGGATATAATGGAGTAAAAGTGGGTGCAAATTTTCACATTATAACAGGTGATAGAAATGCCATAAAAAATATTAATAGAGCAGTTACTAAAAGTGGCTTAACCACAAAAGATTTAGTGCTACAGCCATTAGCAAGTGCAAGTGCTGTAATGAGCGATATTGATATGGAAGCTGGTGTTGCAATTTTAGATATAGGTGGTGGTACAAGTGATTTAGCCATTTTTCATGAAGGAATTTTAAAGCATACTACAGTTATTCCTTTTGGAGGAGAAAATATTACTGAAGATATAAAAATGGGGCTTGGCGTTTTAAAACATCAGGCAGAAGCGTTAAAAACTCAGTTTGGAACAGCGTTGGTAGATGAAAAGAAAAACAATGTTTTTATTACTATTCCAGGGTTAAAAGGAATGCCTGCAAAAGAAATTAGTATTAATAATTTATCAAAAATTATTCAAGCTCGTATGAGCGAAATACTTGATTTTGTTACCTATCATTTAAGACAAGTTAGCTTGGATAGTAGATTGTTGAATGGAGGAGTTATTCTTACTGGTGGTGGCTCTCAATTAAAACATTTAATTCAACTTACAGAATATGCAACAGGTTTAAATGCAAGAATTGGATTGCCCAATGAACACTTAGCAGCCAATCATATTGATGAGTTAAAAAAACCAATGTATGCTACTTGTATAGGTTTAATTTTAAAAGGCTACAACGATTACGAACATCAATACAAAGAGTTTCTTGACAAGCATAGAAAAGTAGAAGTTCCTAAAAGCCTTACAGTAGAAGAAACTACTCCTAATGAAAGTGTTAAAGAACCCAATCAAATTGATGTTACCGAACGTAGTAAAAAAATTAAATTCTGGGAAAAATTCAATCAAAAAGTAAAAATCAGTTTAATTGATTTATTCAAAGAAGATGATGATAAAACAATTTAATAACAACAACTAGCCATTTAAAAAAAATAAAAACTAACCCATTAAAATTTGAAAACTATGATACACTTTGATTTGCCAAAACAAAAATCATCTATTATTAAAGTATTAGGTGTTGGAGGTGGAGGAAGCAATGCAGTAAACTTTATGTTATCACAAGAAGTTGAAGGTGTAGATTTTATAATTTGTAATACAGATGCAAAAGCTATTGAACAAAGTAAAGTGCCTAATAAAATTCAGTTAGGACCTTATCTTACACAAGGTTTAGGAGCAGGAGCAAATCCTGAAGTTGGTAAAGCAGCAACAGAAGAAAGCTTAGAAGAAATAAAAAGAATTTTAGAAGTAAATACAAAAATGGCTTTCATTACAGTAGGAATGGGAGGAGGCACAGGTACTGGAGGAGCACCCATTATTGCAAAAATTTGTAAAGATTTGGGCATTCTTACAGTAGGCATTGTTACCACTCCTTTTGGTTTTGAAGGTCCACGTCGTATGCAACAAGCAGAAGAAGGTATTAAACAATTAAAACCCTATGTAGATACTTTATTGGTTATAAGCAATGATAAGTTGCGTATGCAATATGGCAATTTAAAAATGGGCGAAGCCTTTTCTAAAGCAGATAATATTTTATCTACTGCAGCAAAATGTATTACTGATATTATCAATAGTCGTGGGCATATAATTGTAGATTTTGCAGATGTATGTACTGTAATGAAAAATGGGGGTGTAGCTATTTTAGGTAAAGCAGAAGTAGAAGGAGAAGATAGAGCTCAACGTGCCATTGAAGAAGCATTAAACTCTCCGTTATTAAATGATAGCGATATTAGAGGAGCAAAATGGATTTTAATTAATATTAATAGTGCAGAAGGAGATAATGAATGCACTATGGATGAATTAGAAATTATCAACAACTATTTAAGAATGCAAGCAGGCGAAAATGCTGATGTAATTGTTGGTACAGGATATGATAATTCTTTAGGAGGAAAAATTGGAATAACATTAGTTGCAACTGGGTTTGATGCTAAAGACCCATTTGAGAAAAAGCAAGAAATAAAGAAACAAGAACCAACGCCTGAAAAAATTATTATGACTTTAGGTATTGAAGAAGAACATAAAGTAGAAAAGAAAGCACCAATACAACAAGAATTACCTTTAGAAGATAAAGACCCTTATGCTCCAAGATTAACAGAACCTATGGAGCAAATAAATGAAGTAGAAGAATTATCCACCAATACCTCACATAACGTAGAATTACTAAAGAATGAAGCAGAAGAAACGCCAACTTTGCGTTTTGAGTTAAGTACAGAAATTACTGATGAGGTAAATTTTATACCAACAGTTATTAACGAAACAACTCAACCAGTTTCATCAGAAAATGTAAATACTCCAAACGGATTATTAATAAAACCATCCAATATTTATGCAGAGCCTGAATGTGAAAAACCATCGCAAATGTCCGGACATCTTATGGGAGATCCTCAAACTACCGAGCCACTTGAAGAGCTACCGGAGCTTGAAATGAAGCTTGTAGTAAGAGATGAAAATCCAGCAGCGGCGAATGAAACTTCAGTTAAGGCTCAAGAAGAATCTAAAGCGAATTTGTCTGCAGAGGAACCAGCTTTGCTGGACGATGTAGAAGAGCAAAAACGCAAAACGGCAGAAAGAATACAGAAATTACGTAATCTGTCTTTCAATGTTAACAATGCCACAGATGCTAATAATGAGTTTGATACTGTTCCAGCTTACATTCGCCGCAATATGGAATTGTTCGGCAATACGCTTACTTCTGTTGAAAATTTTTATAGCAAATACACAGTAAATAAAGACGAAAATGAGAATGTTCAATTATCTACTATCAATACGTTTTTAGATGGTAAAAAACCCGATTAATGGTAGTTTTATTTTTAGATTTAGTTTTAGTTGTTGTGTCCCGATAATTTTTATCGGGACAATTTTTTTGTTTTGCTTTATAGTAAAACTTTATTTTTTAATTTTTACTTTTGAAAAAAAATATTATGGCATCTGTTCTTTTTGAAATGATAGATAATGTAGGATATGTAACATTAAATCGTTCTGATAAATTTAATGCTTTTAACAGAGAAATGGCT
Organism: Chitinophagales bacterium; assembly: GCA_026931905.1. GTDB lineage: Bacteria > Bacteroidota > Bacteroidia > Chitinophagales > Chitinophagaceae > UBA1930. The sequence continues at coordinate 126,732 of JAIXLB010000027.1, read as the reverse complement.
TTCCTGCTTCAGGAAATTTTAGATAATTGTAACCAAGATAAAAATGTAAGGGCTGTGTATATTACTGGTGCTGGAAAAGCTTTTTGTTCTGGGCAAGATTTAGCAGAAGTTGTTGACCCTAATGGTCCAGGTATGAATAAAATTTTAAAAGAACATTACAACCCTATTGTACAAAAAATAAGAAACCTCGAAAAGCCTGTAATAGCTGCTGTTAATGGTGTTGCAGCAGGTGCAGGTGCAAATATTGCATTGTGTTGCGATATTGTTGTAGCTCATGAAAATGCTTCTTTTATTCAGGCTTTTTCTAAAATAGGTTTGATACCAGATAGTGGAGGTACATATTTTTTACCAAGATTAATTGGTTGGCAAAAAGCAAGTGCCATCATGCTTTTAGGCGATAAAGTTTCAGCTCAAGAAGCAGAAAAAATGGGAATGATTTATAAATATTTTTCTGCAGATTCTTTTGAACAAGAAAGTAAAAATATAGTAAAAATTGTAGCAGCTATGCCAACCAAAGGTTTATATTTTACCAAACAGGCATTAACTAATTCGTTTAATAATTCGTGGCAAGAACAATTAAATGATGAAGATAAATTTCAACAACTTGCTGCTTCTACTTACGATTTTAAAGAGGGAGTTGCTGCTTTTTTAGAAAAGAGAAAGCCTGTTTTTAAAGGAGAATAACAGAAACTTTATTTTTAAAAATTAGAATCATTTATCAATAAAAACTTATGGCACCACAACAAGTAGTTGCTCACATGATGGAGCATGATTTATTTTCTCAATGGTTAGGTATTCAGGTAATTGAAGTACAAGAAGGGTATAGTAAAATACAAATGACAGTTCGTAAAGAAATGGTTAATGGATTTGGTATAACACATGGTGGCATTGCATTTAGCCTTGCTGATAGTGCCTTTGCTTTTGCTTGTAATAATAGAAACAACCTTTCTGTAGCTTTGGATACTGCTATCAATTTTACAAAACCTGTACACATAAATGATGTATTAATTGCAGAAGCAAAAGAATTGCACAATGGAAAAAGTACAGGGCTTTACCACATAACCATTACCAATCAAAATAATCATGTTGTGGCATTGTTTAAAGGAACTTGTTTTAGAACCAATAAGAAATTAGTGGAGAGTTATCAATAATTGATTATACTAATTTAAAATTCTTCTATCCAAATTTTTATATTGTGTGGTGCTGTTTCATTACCTCCAAAATAAGGATATAATTTATAGCCTATTGCTGTTGTAGTTGTACTTTCTCTTGGCATTATTGTAGTTTGCTCTTGAAAGGAAAAAATATAACTATTATTAGCTACTTCTATACTGTAAGTTTCTTCTACACCTATTTGTGCTGTACCAATTCTTTGATAACTTACGATTCCTGCATTGTATATGTAAGTGAATATTTGTAACTCATTGTTACGCCAACGCCAACCAAATCTTGCACTATAATTATGATGCAAATTATTGTTATCAGAAAAACCATATAACTTATTTATATCAACTTGATTGCTTGGTGATGCTGTTTGATAAATTGCACTGCTATCAAATTTTACTTTAAAATTTAATTTAGATAAATTAATAGAAGTGTAAATATTTCCATCGCAATAATGACTTCCTTGTGGAATAACATGAAGCCTTTTCCCTAATGAAGATATTGGGGTATGATGATTGTCTTCTTCTTTTGTATTTGCTGTTTTTGCACAAGCTATATTAAATATTATTACGAGTAAAGCCAATACTTTTAAATTGTTTTTCATAGCATAAATATTTTAGATTTTACAACCTTTTAATAAGAACTAATAAGTGTATTGCTCTTACAAATTATTAAACGAGATTTTAAAGATGAGTAGTATAAATACGATTATAAGAAACGAACTAATACTAAAGTGTAAATTTCTATGTAATGCAATACTGCAAACGGTTTTAGATAAAAATATCAGAAAAAAGGTTGTTGAAAAACTCATGAAATATACCCTAATGGAGTATATGTTTGACTTTTAGGAAGATTCTTCTTTATTAAGTAAGCATTAAAAAATACAAATTATTTTTCTACTAAAAACTAGAAACATCTTCAGCTTCTACAATAGTTGGTATATTGGCATTTGTTAAGTTATTACGTTTAATAGCATTTAAAATTTCTCTTTTCCAAACTTCTGGTGTAGTGCTATAACCTGCTTTTGCCATTGCATTAATCCATGCTTTATAATCATTGGAGCCTTTTAATTTTGTATAATATTTTTTTCTGCTTATCATTTTGCAAAAATCTCTAAAAGAATCTTCATCTGTTTTGTATTGTTTAAACTTGCTTCTAATTCCTTTTGTTTTCAATAGTTTATTTTTCCCTATTATTCCAAAATGATTTTTTAGTAAAATACAATTTCTACTTTTTCCTGCACCAGATTCTATTACACTAATTGCTGTAATAATACTTATAGGAATACCATATTCTGCCGAAAGTGAAGCTACTAAAGCTTTGTATTTTTCAATGTAATCTGTTGTGTTACTTGCATAAGCAGGCATTACAGTTATAGCTATTATACATAATGCAAGTGTTACTTTTTTAAAAGCTTTATACATTGATTTTATTTGTCATTGAATGTTCAAGGTAATGTTTTTCTATTAAATGCAACGTATAAATAAAAAAAGCTGTACCATTGAATGATACAGCCTATTTCCTTTTTTAATAAAAAGTACTATAATTTACAAACACTTAAATGTGCCTTGTAATTGTTGTTGATTGCCTTCGCTTAAAGATTTTACAATAGTTTTTTCGATACCAACAAATTTAATGCTTCTTACTTTTTTAGTTTTTAAAGCTTCATAAGCATCAGTATTTTTTAATACATCATGTATAAATAAACTTACAATACCTTTACAATTTTCTTTTTCAAAATTGTTTAAAGTAACTTGTGTGCCATCTTCAAAAGTAAAAGTTATTTTTGTTGTGTTATCAACACATACACCTGCTTCTAAAGGTAAACCTCTTAAAACATACAATGTTTTGCTTTCATAAGTTGTAGTATAAGCTGTAAAAGCAAAACCTGTAACGCCATCGTTAGATACAATTAAAAACTCTTTTGCTTCTGTAAAAGATTCGCCTTTATCATCTTTTTTAGTTGCTACAAAAGCACCACATTCATCTTTAGGGTCTATAGCTTTCATGCCTTGCTGAACACCTTGAGATTTAATTGCTGAGATTGCTTGTTTGCCAAATGCTGCTGCAGGTGATTGTTTAATTTTTACCTGTGCAGAAACTGTTAATGTAATAACAGTTAAAATTGCTGAAAGGAATAATAACTTTTTCATGTTTTTTAAATTTTTGTTGTTGATTAATTTTAATGTAAAAATATAAGCCTCATTCATTGTTTGCAATACCCTTATTTGGGTATTTTAATGATATTAACTTTATTTAACATTTTGTGTTTCTAAAATAGGAATTGAAGATAAAGTATTTCAATTTAAAAGTTTGTATGGCTTAAAAATTTCTTGCATTTTTTTTAAGCTTCGTCTGGTATGTTGGTGCCTTGTGTTTCTGCAAGTTTGGCTCTTATCTTTCCTTCAATTTCATTGGCAAGTTCTGGGTTATCGTTTAGTAATTGTTTTACTGCTTCACGCCCTTGTCCTAACTTATCATTATTGTAGCTAAACCAACTTCCACTTTTATTTACAATACCTAATTCTACACCCATATCAATTATTTCTCCAAGCTTGCTAATGCCTTCTCCAAAAATTATATCAAACTCTGCACTACGAAAAGGTGGGGCTACTTTGTTTTTTACCACTTTTACTTTTACATGATTGCCTATTGCAGAATCGCCATCTTTTATTTGTGCAGCTCTACGAATATCTAATCTTACAGAAGCATAAAATTTTAAAGCATTACCGCCTGTTGTTGTTTCAGGGTTGCCAAACATTACACCAATTTTTTCACGCAACTGATTGATGAAAATACAAATGGTATTTGTTTTATTAATAGTAGCTGTAAGTTTACGCAATGCTTGGCTCATTAAACGTGCTTGTAATCCCATTTTGCTATCACCCATTTCTCCTTCTAATTCTCCTTTAGGTACTAATGCTGCTACAGAATCTATTACTACTACATCTAAAGCACCAGAAAGAATAAGCCTGTCTGCAATTTCCAAAGCTTGTTCTCCATAATCTGGTTGAGAGATTAATAAACTATCTACATCAACACCTAATTTTTTAGCATATGAGCTGTCAAAAGCATGTTCAGCATCTATAATGGCACAAATGCCTCCTTTTTTTTGAGCCTCTGCAATTATGTGTGTAGCAACAGTAGTTTTACCACTACTTTCAGGACCATAAATTTCTACAATTCTTCCTTTGGGTACACCACCTACACCTAAGGCAGCATCTAAACCTATTGAACCTGTGCTTACAACTTCTATTTGTTTGTCTGCTCTATCGCTCATCATCATTACACTTCCTTTGCCAAAATCTTTATCTATTTTGTCAATGGTTAGTTTTAACGCTTTTAATTTTTCTGTATTACTCATGGTCTTTGTTTTTATTACTGATAAATTTGTTTTAGTATGTAAAGATAATAGTTTTTATCTTAAAAACTAAAATATTTAGTAAATTTTGCTAAAAAATTATTTAATTGATAAAATGAAAACTGAACTTTCAACTATTATTTTCCAAATTTTAAGCCTTTAGGATAAATACCTGTATGTCCTAATGCTTCTTCAATTCTTAAAAGTTGGTTGTATTTTGCAATTCTATCTGTTCTTGATGCTGAGCCTGTTTTGATTTGTCCACAGTTTAAGGCAACAGCTAAATCTGCAATAGTTACATCTTCTGTTTCGCCACTTCTATGACTCATAATTGTGTTGTAGCCTGCATTTTGAGCCAATGTTACTGCATTTATAGTTTCTGTTAAAGTACCTATTTGATTAACTTTTACTAATAATCCATTGGCGATATTTTTTGAAATACCTTGTTGTAAGCGTTGCACATTTGTTACAAATAAATCATCGCCTACTAATTGGCATTTATTGCCTATTGCTTTTGTTAAGGCTTCCCATCCTTTCCAATCATCTTCTGCCATTCCATCTTCTATTGAAACTATAGGATATTTTTTTACCCAGCTTTCCCAAAATTTTACTAATTCATCGCTGCTTACCACTTTGCCACTACTTTTATGAAATACATATTTTTTCTTTTTAGCATCCCATAATTCACTATTGGCTGCATCCATTGCAATTACAATTTGAGAGCCTACTTTATAACCAGCAGCAGTTATTGCTTCTAAAACTGTTTCAATAGCTTCTTCATTGCTTTGAATATTAGGGGCAAAGCCTCCTTCATCGCCAACATTGGTGCTAAAGCCTTTTTTCTTTAATACAGTTTTTAAGGTGTGAAAAATTTCTGTTCCCCATCTTAATCCTTCGCTAAAGCTTGATGCACCAACAGGCATAATCATAAATTCTTGAAAATCTATTTTATTATCGGCATGGGCACCACCATTTAAAATGTTCATCATGGGTACGGGTAGTGTTTTTGCATTTGTGCCACCTACATAACGATACAAAGGCAAGCCAGCTTCTTCTGCAGCTGCTTTTGCAACAGCCATACTTACTGCTAAAACTGCATTGGCTCCTAATTTACTTTTATTGGGTGTGCCATCTAAATCAATCATTACTTGGTCAATAGCTGCTTGTTGAGCTACATCGTAACCCATAAGTGCATTTGCTATTTGTTCATTTACATTTTTTACAGCTTTTAAAACCCCTTTACCTAAAAACTTCTTTTTATCATTATCTCGCAATTCTGCTGCTTCGTGAATGCCTGTACTTGCACCACTTGGCACAGCAGCTCTTCCAAAATAACCATCATCTGTTAATACATCTACTTCTACTGTAGGGTTGCCTCGGCTGTCTAATATTTGTCTTGCATGAACTTCAATTATGTAACTCATTGTGTTTGCTTTTTGTTTATGATGAAATTAATTATTGACTTTTATTTTATTGTTGAAATTTATAAGGTAAAATTTCAAGTTGATTTATTTAGTAATTATTCTTTTTCGGTAACTACATTTTCTGTTAATCGTCTAAATACTTCTTCTAAATTCCCTTTATTTTTTAAATTTTCTAAAGTATCATCAGCTACAATTTTTCCTTTGTTAATTATAATTACTCTGCTACAAATGGCTTCTACTTCTTGTAAAATATGGCTTGAAAATAATACTATTTTATTTTTTCCTTCTTCTTTAATTACGTTTCTTATTTCAATTATTTGATTAGGGTCAAGTCCACTTGTAGGTTCATCTAAAATTAAAACATCTGGATTGTGAATGAGTGCTGCAGCTAAGCCTACACGTTGTTTGTATCCTTTTGAAAGCTGACCTGTTTTTTTATTTTGTTCTATTTGCAAACCAGTAAGCTTTATTACTTGTTGAATAGCATCTTTACTGTTTTTTAATTTATGAACACCCGCAATAAATTGTAAATATTCCTTTACATACATATCATAATACAATGCATTGCTTTCAGGTAAATAGCCTATTTTTCTTTTTACTTCTATTGGGTTTTCTTGCACATTTATTTTATTAATAAAAGCGTTGCCAGAGGTAGCTGTTAAATAGCCTGTAAGTATTTTCATGGTTGTGCTTTTGCCTGCACCATTGGGTCCTAAAAAGCCTACAATTTCTCCTTTATTAATAGTAAAACTTATGTTGTTTACTGCATTTTGTAAACCATAAGTTTTGGTAAGATGTTTTATTTCTAAAGACATTTATTTTTTTTAAGCTGTTAAAAACATGGGCAAAATGGAAAATAATATAATTGCCCCAAGGGTTAAATACATCATAACACTTAGTAAATTAATAATGCCCATCAATGATTTTCGTTTGGTAGATTCTGCCATATCTTTATCATCATCACTATACCATTTAAAAATAGCATACAACCAACCTTGAAAACCTTCAAGGTTTCTGTTGAACATAAAAGAAAGAATTGTTTTAAGAATTACTATTCCTCCAAGTATGAGCCATAAGTAAATATAATATGTGTTAATTAATTTAAGTAACATAGTAAAAAAAAAACAAAAGCAGCGTACTGCTAATGTACACACTATTTTTCAAAATAAATGCAACTGCAAATTACCTTTGTTTATTTTAATTAATCAACTAATTTTTATTAAAATAATTGCTTTTAAAATTGGCTTAACAGTATGCTTGATTTTTCAGCTTAACCCATTCCAAGTTGATGGATTGTTACGCCATTCTAATAACACAGTTTGCATATTAGCTGCTACCATATTTTTTTCTAATGCAGTAGTTATAAGGTTGGTATAATTGGTTAATGAAATATGCTTTACGCCAGTATCTTCAAATGCTTTGGCAGCTTCAGGAAATTGATATGTAAAAATAGAAACCAAACCTACTACTTCAAGTCCAGCATTTTTTAAAACATCTACCACTTGCAAACTGCTCTTTCCTGTAGAAATTAAGTCTTCTATTACTACCACTTTTTTGCCTTGTTCATAAAAGCCTTCAATTTGATTGCCTAAACCATGCTCTTTAGGTTTGGGACGAACATAAACATAAGGCAGTTTTAATTGATCTGCAGCCATTGCACCCCAAGCAATTCCAGCAGTTGCAACGCCTGCCAACATTTCTACATCTTCAAATTTTTCAAAAATTACATTACACATTTCACTTTTAATAAAATCTCTAATAAAAGGAAATGAAAGAACCTTTCTGTTATCGCAATAAATAGGACTAAGCCAACCACTTGCCCATGTAAAAGGTTTTTCAGGACTTAATTTTACAGCTTGAACTTGTAACAGTTTTTCAGCAACAGCTTTTTCATTTGTCATGTAGCGAAGATATAGAAATTGAAATTTTGAAATCCTTGTTTAGTTGTTATACTAACTCTTCCTTTTCCTTAACTAATATTTACAAAACAATTTTTTTTTGTAGATTGCAACCATACTTGTTAATCAATAATGAAAAAAACAAAAATAGTAGCTGCTGGCGGTTTGGTATCAAATGAAAAAGGTGAACTTCTGTTGATTTTCAGAAAGAAAAAATGGGATTTGCCTAAAGGAAAATTTGAAGCCAATGAAAGCATTGAACAATGTGCTATTCGTGAAGTACAAGAAGAAACGGGTTTAAAAGAAATTAATCTTTTAAACTTAGTAGGCAAAACCTATCATGAATATTATGAAAAATGGATTCGCAAGCATGTTATAAAGGAAACATGGTGGTATGCTATGGAAGTAAAAGGAAATCCTGATTTTACACCTCAAGCAGAAGAAGCTATTGAAGAAGTAATTTGGGCAGATGAAACAACTTTAAAAAAATGTCTTAAAAACACTTTCCCTAATATTATTAGCATTATAGATGAATGGAAAAATAAAATAGCTAAACATTAATATATACACTATTTCACACAGTTTTACTCCAAAGTTTGAAATACATTTTTACAACACTACATTTGCAGCCAATTTGTAAAAAATATTTGTTCCGATTATAATTGGAATTTGAATTTTAAAAAAAAATTATGTCGTTAAAAGCAGGAATTGTGGGCTTACCCAATGTAGGAAAAAGTACTTTATTTAATGCAGTAAGCAATAGTGCAAAAGCTCAGGCAAGCAATTATAGGTTTTGTACTATAGAACCTAATACAGGATTGGTAGATGTGCCAGATAATCGTTTAAACAAATTAGCAGAACTTGTAAAACCCAATAGAATTGTACCTACACAATTAGAAATAGTAGATATAGCAGGACTTGTAAAAGGGGCAAGTAAAGGCGAAGGTTTGGGCAATAAATTTTTAGCCAACATTCGTGAAGTAGATGCAATTATTCATGTAATAAGATGTTTTGAAGATGAAAATGTATTGCGTGAAGAAGGAGCAATAAATCCTGTAAGTGATAAGGAAATTATTGAAACAGAATTACAACTTAAAGATTTGGATAGTGTAGAAAAGAAAATGCAACGAGTAGAAAAGCAAGCAAGAGTTGATGCAAAAATGAAAGCGGAATTTGATGTATTACAAAATTGTAAACAACATTTAGAAGCAGGAAAAAGCATAAGAAGTTTAGATATAAGTAAAGAAGAAAGAGTAGCTATTGCCGATTTATTTTTATTAACTGAAAAACCTGTTTTATATGTTGCCAATGTAGATGAAAGCAGTATGCATACAGGCAATAAATTTTCTGAAACTCTAAAAGAAAATGTACAAAATGAAGCAGCAGAAGTAATTGTTATGTGCAATAATATTGAAGCACAAATTGCAGAAATGGAAGCAGCAGATGATAAGCAAATGTTTATGGAAGAATATGGTATGAAAGAACCTGCATTGGATAGATTAATTCAATCTACCTATAAATTGCTTAATCTTAGTACATACTTTACTGCAGGGGTGCAAGAAGTAAGAGCATGGACTATTCACAAAGGTTGGAAAGCTCCACAAGCTGCAAGTGTTATACATACGGATTTTGAAAAAGGATTTATTAAGGCAGAAGTTATTGCTTACGATGATTTTGTAAAATATGAAAGTGAAGCTGCTGCAAGAGATAATGGAAGGTTAAGAATTGAAGGAAAAGAATATCTTGTACAAGATGGAGATGTAATGCACTTTAGATTTAATGTATAGTATTGTTTTTCTTATTTAGCACTGCAACAGTTAATCTGCTTACACAAATTAATTTTTCTTTTTCGTCAGTAATTTTAATATCCCAAACATGGGTTGTAGCACCTAAATGCAATGGTTTTGCAATAGCTGTAACCAATCCATTCCTTGCACTTCGAATATGATTGGCATTAATTTCAAGCCCCACACACATTTGTTTTTCTCTGTTTATAATGAGTGCAGATGCAACGCTACCAACAGTTTCAGCTAATGTAGCACTTGCTCCACCATGCAATAAACCATAAGGCTGAATAGTTCTGTTATCTACAGGCATGGTGGCTTTTAAAAAATCGTTTCCTATTTCTGTAAAATGAATATCCAATAATTCGCTCATGGTATTTTTACTCCATTGCTCTAAATCTTTTAAAGAAATATTTTTATCGTGCCAAATCATAAATGCAAATTATTTTCTTAAACTATGAATAACAGCTTCAGGTAAAAATGGAGATGCATCGCCACCGTTTTTTAAAATATCTCTTACAATGGTAGATGCAACAGATGTATATTTTGGTTCGCCAGTTAAAAAAATGGTTTCAATATTTCTATCTAAAGTTCTATTAGCATCGGCAATGGTTTTTTCATATTCAAAATCGCTTACATAACGAATGCCTCTCAAAATAAATCTAGCTCCTATACTTTTACAATAATCTACTGTTAATCCTTGAAAAATTACACTTTCAATTTTGGGTTCGGTTTTAAAAATTTCTTTAAACCATTCCATTCTTTGTTCAGCGGAAAACATGGGTTTTTTAGCAGCATTTTCCCCAATTCCTACATATATTTTATCAAACAAAGGAAGTGCTCTGTTTATAATATCAATATGCCCTAATGTAACAGGGTCAAAAGTTCCAGGAAATAAACAAATACGCATAAATTATGAGTTAATAGTTATGAGTTTAATTTTCTCTATTGGCTAACAAATATAAAACAGCCATTCTTACTGCTACACCATTTTCTACCTGATTTAAAATTATGGAATAAGGTCCATCTGCCACATCTGTATCTAATTCTACACCTCTGTTTATAGGTCCTGGGTGCATAATGGTAATTTCTTTTCCTAAGCTTTCTAATAATTTTTTACTTACACCATAAGCTAAATTATATTCTCTTAATGAAGAAAATAAAGGTTGGTTTTGTCTTTCTAATTGAATGCGTAAAACATTAGCAACATCGCACCATTGTAAAGCATTTTTTAAATTATATTCTACACGAATATTCAGGGCTTCTGTAATATATTTTGGAATTAAAGTTGGTGGTCCACATACAATAACTTCAGCACCCATTTTTTTAAGTAAATAAATATTGCTTAGTGCTACACGACTGTGCATAATGTCTCCTACAATAGCTACTTTTAATCCTTCTAAAGTTCCAAATTTTTCCTGCATACTGTAAGCATCTAATAAAGCTTGTGTAGGGTGTTCGTTAATGCCATCACCTGCATTTACAATAGCTGCAGGAATATGTTTTGCTAAAAAATGAGGAGCACCACTTGCACTGTGTCGCATTACAACCATATCTACTTTCATGCTTAGAATGTTGTTTACAGTATCCAACAAAGTTTCTCCTTTTGCTGCACTGCTACCACTTACAGTAAAATTAATGGTATCGGCACTTAATCTTTTTTCTGCTAATTCAAAAGAAATTCGGGTACGAGTGCTGTTTTCGTAAAAAAGGTTTACAATGGTTACATCTCTTAAACTGGGTACTTTTTTTACAGGTCGTTGCAGTACATCTTTAAAATTAATTGCAGTAGAAAGTATAAGTTGTATATCTTCTTTAGTGAGGTCTTTAATACCAAGCAAGTGTTTGGTAGATAGTTTCATTAAAACACAAAATTAATATGAATAATGTTTATTGAAGTTATTTTTTTAGTTTTTATATTAACACTACTTCATCTTTATCATTTGTTTCATGCCACATAACTTTTATTTTTTCAGTTACAAAAGTATCTATTGCTTTTCCTGTATAATTGGGTTGAATGGGCAGTTCTCTGTTAAATCTTCTGTCAATTAATACGCAAAGCTCTACTTTTGATGGTCTGCCAAAATCTATTAAAGCATCTAATGCAGCTCTAATAGTTCTTCCTGTCCATAATACATCATCAATTAATACCACTCTTTTATTTTCTATGGTAAAACTAATGTCGGTTTTATTGGCAATATGCAATTCGTTTCTTACATCGTCTCTATAAAAAGTTATATCCAATTTGCCATATTGCACAAGTTGAGGTTGTACTATTTTTTTTATTTCTGTTACAATTCTTTCGCTTAAAAAAATGCCTCTTGGTTGAATACCAATAAAAACAGTATTGGAAAGCTGTGTGTCATTTTCTACAATTTGATGAGCTAATCTTTTTACTGTTAAGGCAACTTGTTTGTCAGAAAGAATTGTTTTCAAATCTATTTTTTTATAAAAGTAAATACTTTTCATATTCAATGCACTCTTGTCAGTTTTTTCATTCAATAAGTCATATACAGATGTGGGGAAAAGTCAAAAAAGCATTAATGGTTGTTTGGAACTATATTTGATTAATAAAACACAAACAAATTAAACGTTTTTACACAATTAAAATAAATTAACTATGGCTTTAGAATTTAATGATGCAAACTTTCAAAAAGAAGTAATTGAAAGCGATAAACTAACAGTAATTGATTTTTGGGCAGAATGGTGTGGACCTTGTAGAGCCATTGGTCCAGTTATTGAAGAGTTAGCAAAAGATTACGAAGGAAAAGTAAAAATAGGAAAAGTAAATGTAGATGTAAACCCTAATGTTAGTGCTAATTATGGTATTACATCAATTCCTGCTATTCTATTTATTAAAGGTGGCAAAATTGTAGATAAACAAATTGGTGCAGTACCTAAAAGTATTTTAGATAAAAAAATACAGGCAAATCTTTAACTTTGTAAAAGTTTTTTTTCATTGTTAGGAGAGGGCTTCATAGTTGAAAGACTGTGAAGCCTATTTTTATTGGTTTGTACAACGAACATTATAGCAAAATAAAATGTTATCCTGTTTTACCATCTCTTACTTTAATTGTTTTCTTCCCTTTATTTTTTTTCTCAAAATCTTGCACTTCTTTAGGTTTTACTTTAGGGGGTTCTTCCTTTTTTACTTCATTTTTTTCCTCTTCTTTTTTATTTTCATTGGGTACAACTAATTTATTCAACGACCACATTTCAGTTCTTATAATTCCAGTGCTTCCTGGTCTGTACCATGTCCAACGACCATGCTTAATGCTCTTACCATCATTAGGTAAAATAACTTGTTCGTAATGGTTTTCATCATTTACATCTTCTACCAAAAAAGTATCATAAGCATTTATTGGATTCATGGCTTTCCAGCTTTCTTCTCTTTCAATTCCAGCTATTGTAAAATATTGAGATAAACCATCTAAATTTCCCCACTTATAATTTTGTACAGCAATTAAATCGCCCATTAAATTATATCTACGCCATACACCTTCTTTTCTGTTATCAGCAAAAACGCCTTCTTCTTCATAACCAGGATTGCCTCTTAATGGCTCAACTCTTACTTTCCATTTACCTCTTTTATTGCCTGCTTTATCAGTGCAATTTAAAGTGTCGCCCTTAGAAGTTAATTTATAGGTAGCACATTGTGCATTTGCTTGAATTGTAAAAAAACTTATTGTAATTAAAGTTAATAACCAACGCATAGTTGTAGATTTTGTAAAATCAAAAGTAACACTAAACTATGTGAATAAAATTTAAAAATTAATAGAACAGAGGTTTGAGAAAAAGCTCTAATTGTTTTTTCTTAGCTGTTGTAGCAAAGCTTTTAAGTCTTTGGGCAAAGGAGCTTCAAAAGAAAATGTTTCGTTGTTGAAATTGAATTTTATTTGTTGAGCATGCAAGGCAAGTCTGTTTAAAATGGCTCTTTCTTCATCGGCATTTTTAGAAAGTTTGAATTTCTTTTTTAATGATGAAAGAAAAATGGGTTTCCCATCGCCATACAAATTATCACATACAATGCTATTGCCCATATATTGCGAATGAATGCGAATTTGATGTGTTCGTCCTGTATGAATTTGAAATTGTACCCAAGAGAAAAATTTAAAATTTTCCAATAAAGTATAATCAGTTAAAGAAGGTTTCCCTTTTTGATGAATAAGCATTGTGCCATTATTTGCAGGATGCTGCATAATAGGTGCATCAATACTTCCAGCAGAATTGATTAAACTTCCATGAACCAATCCTACATAATATTTTTCTATTTCTCTTCCTTCAAAAAGCTGAGACAATGTTTTATGCGTTATTGCATCTTTTGCAAAAATTATAATGCCACTGGTGTCTTTATCTAAACGATGAACAGTAAAAATTTCTCCATATTTATCTGCTAAAATATCTTTCAACGATGGCTCAGATTGTTTTCTATCTGGCACACTTAACATGCCAGAAGGTTTATTAAGTACAATAAAAAAATCGTTTTCAAAAATGATTTCTTGTCGTAGCATATTCCTCAAAAATGTTTTATACAATGGTTTGCTTTTTTACAAAGCTTTTGTTCATGAATTTTAAAAGTCTTACTTCTTTTTCTGTAAGCATACGCCATTTACCTCTATCAACATTTTTCTTAGTAAGGTTGGCAAACATTACTCTATCTAATCCTCTTACATCATAACCTAAGTGTTCAAAAATTCTTCTTACAATTCTGTTTTTGCCGCTATGTATTTCAATGCCAATAATACTTTTATCTTTTTCATCTGCATAAGCAACACTATCAGCTTTTATAAAACCATCTTCAAGAGTAATGCCACTTGCAATAGCTTCTAAATCTTTTTTAATAACAGGTTTATTTAGCTTTACTTCATAAATTTTTTTTATTTCAAACGAGGGGTGTGTAAGTTTTTGAGCCAATTCTCCATCATTGGTTAATAATAAAACACCTGTTGTATTTCTATCCAACCTACCTACAGAATACACTCTTTCTTGCGTTGCATTTTTAATTAAATCAAATATTGTTTTTCTTCCTTGAGGGTCTTTAGCAGTTGTAATAAAATCTTTTGGCTTGTTTAATAAAATATAAACCAAGTTGTGCTGAAGGAATAATTTTTTTCCATTAAGTAGTATTTTTTCACTGCCTGTTACTTTAAATCCTGGTTCTGTAATTACAGTTCCATTAACTGTTACAATGCCTTGTTTTACCAATTCAGCAGCTTCTCTTCTACCACAAACGCCTGCATGAGCAACAAATTTATTTAAAGGAATTACATGAGCTAATGCTGAGGATTTTTTGGGTGTTGTAGGTGTAGAATAATGAGTAGGTTTATTATTATCCTTATAAGTTTTAAAATTAGGTTTCTGATTTTTTTTATACGCTTCTGGTTTTTCTTTCCCTTTACTCTCAACACTTTGCCCTGTGTCTTTCATTTTTTTCTTAAACCGCATTTCTTCACCCAAAGCTCTTGCTGCTGCTTTGGCTTGTCTTTTATCTTGACGAAATTTTTCTTTCTTGGCAGCTCCTTTAAGTTCTTTACCCATGAACTTTTCAAAACCAGCTATTTTTTTACTCATATTATTAAGTTTGCTGTTTTACAACAGGATTTTTTGTAATGCAGCAAAAGTAAGTTTTATACTAAGATTTTTGTAAAATATTATATGCCTTATAGGTCAATTTAAAATCAACATACCTTTACAGCATGAGTAAAAAAGTAATTTTAATAATAATGGACGGCTGGGGTTTAGGAAAAAATAAACAAGCCGATGCAATTCAAAATGCACATGTTCCCTTTGTTTCATCTTTATTCAATAAATATCCTAATACAACTTTAGTAACCTGTGGCGAAGCAGTTGGTTTGCCTGATCGACAAATGGGTAACAGCGAAGTGGGGCATTTGAATTTAGGAGCTGGAAGAATTGTATATCAAGAGTTACAACGAATTAATGTTGCCATACGCAATGGAGAGTTTGAGCAAAATCCTCATTTATTGCAATCTATTCAATATGTAAAACAAAACAATAAATCACTGCATTTAATAGGCTTAGTAAGCAATGGTGGTGTACATTCTCACATCAATCATTTAAAAGCAATCGTTGATGTTGCTGATAAAAACGGGCTTGAAAAAATATTTATTCATGCCTTTACCGATGGCAGAGATTGCGATCCAAAAAGTGGTTTAGGATTTATAGAAGAACTACAACAATACATTGAAAAAACAAATGCAAAAATTGCTACTGTTACAGGCAGATATTATGCAATGGACAGAGATAAACGTTGGGAAAGAATTCAACTTGCTTATAATGCTTTGGTTCATGCTCAAGGCGAACAAAGTAATAACTTATTGGCATCAATCAAAAATAGTTATGATGCAGGTGTTACAGATGAATTTCTTAAACCCATTATCAATACTCAACTAAATTCAGGTGATGCACAAATAAAAGAAGATGATGCTGTAATATGTTTTAATTTTAGAACAGACCGTTGTAGAGAAATTACAACTGTATTAACGCAGCAAAGCTTTGCTGAGTACAATATGCACTGCATGAACTTGCATTATACCACCATGACAGAATATGATGCAACTTATAATAATGTACATGTAATGTTTGAAAACGATAACCTAAATAACACTTTAGGGGAGGTGCTTTCTAATGATGGAAAAAAACAAATAAGAATTGCAGAAACTGAAAAATACCCTCACGTTACTTTTTTCTTTAGCGGTGGAAGAGAAAAAGAATTTGAAGGCGAAAGAAGAATAATTGTGCCTTCGCCCAAAGTTGCAACTTATGATTTGCAACCAGAAATGAGTGCATTAAAAGTTACTGATACTTTAATTCCTGAAATTGAAAATGAAACGGCAGATTTTATTTGTTTAAACTTTGCAAATCCTGATATGGTAGGGCATACAGGCGTTTTTAGTGCAGTTGTAAAAGCTGTAGAAACCATAGATAATTGTGTACAAAGAGTGGTAACAACTGCATTACAACATGATTACACCATTCTATTAACAGCAGATCATGGCAATGCAGATTTTATGATAAATGAAGATGGCACTCCTAATACCCAACACTCATTAAACTTAGTACCTTTATTTGTTATAGATAATAAATGGCATGGAAAATTGAGTACAGGAAAATTAGGAGATATTGCCCCCACTATTTTGCACATCATGCACTTGCCTATTCCAAAAGAAATGACAGGTAATATTTTAATTGAAGAAGAAGTTTAAAATATTTATTTTCCAATCATAAAAAATAAATTTTAAAAAATATTTTTATACTACTTTTAGCTTCATTGTAATTATTTAATATACTGCATGACACTAATTGATTCTTTTCAAACTGCATTTAATACTGTGCGAAGCAATAAACTTCGTACAGGTATAACTGTTGCTATTATTGCATTTGGTATTATGGCATTAATGGGAATTATTACAGCTATTCAAGCTATGGAACACAGCCTAAAAGAAAGTTTTTCTATGATGGGCAACAATGCATTCAGCATACGATATAAAGAATTAAGTATTCGTATGGGAGGCAGAAGAAACAGTGATTCAGAACTTAGAGATAAAAGAAAAAAAGTAGTAAGAACTTCCAACTTAAATAAATTTATTGAAAAAGAAGAAGCCGAATATTTTAAAAAAAACTATACATTTCCTGCAATAGTAAGTATTTACAAAAGAGGTGCAAGTGCTGTAGAATGTAGTTACGAAAATAAAAAAACAAATCCTGTAACAACCGTTTTTGGAGGCGATGAAAATTATTTAGCAGTCAATGGCTATACAATAGTTGAAGGAAGAAACTTAAATAGTATTGATGTAAACAGTGGCAGAAATGTTTGCCTAATTGGTAGCAATACAGCCAAAGTTTTGTTTGGTGAAAATCAAGAAAAATCTATTGATAAAATAATTAGAGTTGGAGGATTGCCCTACAGAGTTATTGGCTTATTAAAAGAAAAAGGATCCAGTGGTTTTTTGAGACAAGATGATATTATAGTCACTTCCTACAACAATGCTTCAAAAGCTGCATCAGCTTCGCCTACTTATTTAATTGGTGTAATGGTAAATAATGTAAATCAAATGGATTTTGCTATTGATGAAGCCACAGCAGTTTTTAGAGGTATTAGAAAACTGCATCCTACCGATGACGAAAATTTTGCTATAGAAAAAAGCGATAAATTGGCAGAAATGTTTATTGGTTTTTTAAGTGGCATTTCTGGTAGTGCAGGAGCCATAGGAATGATTACTTTAATTGGAGCAGCTATTGGCTTAATGAATATCATGCTTGTAGCAGTTAATGAACGAACAAGAGAGGTTGGTTTAATAAAAGCCATTGGTGGTAAAAGAAAAAATGTACGTCAGCAATTTCTTTTTGAAAGTATGATTATAAGCCTTATGGGTGCTGCATTTGGTATTGTTTTAGGTATTACAGTGGGGAACTTTTTTGCAATGTATCTCAAAACAGGTTTCATAATTCCTTGGGCTTGGGTTATTGGTGGTATAATTATATGTACTGCAGTAGGTTTATTGGCAGGTTTATATCCTGCAAACAAAGCTTCTAAATTAAATCCTATTGATGCACTGAGATATGAGTAATCAACTCAAAATATTTTCCTTATTACTCTCTACAAAAATTCGCCTTGTATCCGCATCTAAAATTTCTAAATAAATATGCAAAGTATTTTCTGGCAAAAGATTAGGAGCTTTTTCAGCCCATTCTATTAAACACAAATTTCCACTGGCTAACATATCTTCAATACCTATGTTTATTGCTTCTTCTTCATCTTTTAATCTATACCAATCAGTATGATATACTGTACCTACAACAGGACTATCATATTCATTAATGATAGAAAAAGTAGGACTTCCAATATTATTTTTTACTTGTAGTACATGCGTACACAATGTATGAATAAAAGTCGTTTTTCCTGAACCCATTGGAGCATAAAAAGCCCAAACTTTTTGCTGGTTATAACGTTTCCAAAACATAGCAGTAACCTCCTGAATGGATTGTAAAGTAAATATTGCATCCATGATACAAATATATTAGCTTGCCATTAAGATTTTTCAGGAATAATAAAAGTAATTTTGTAGTAGAAAAATTTTATTATACATAAAACGCTATTCAATGGAAAAAGTAGAAATGAAAGTTGGTGGAATGAGTTGTACAAATTGTGCTTTAACGATAGATAAATATTTAAAAGAAAAAGGACTTGAAAATGTAAAAGTAAATTTTATTGGTGGCGATGTATCTTTTGACAAACCAGATGATGCTCCACTACAAGAAATTGAAAAAGGAATTTCTCAATTAGGCTATACAGTAAAAAAAGAAAATCATGAAGGACATGACCATGAAGTTTATTATGGCTTTTTACCCTTTAAAAATAATTTACAACGTTTTTGGTTTTGTGCCATATTTACTGCACCACTCATGTTGCACATGTTGCCTTTTGTGCATATTCATTTTTTAATGAACCCTTATGTACAATTAATACTTACCATTCCTGTATATATTGTAGGTATGGATTTTTTTGGTAGAAGTGCTATAAAAAGCCTTACTAAAGGTGTACCTAATATGAATGTATTAATTACCATAGGTAGCACTGCAGCATTCTTTTATAGCTTATATGGATTATTGATTGGCAGAGCAGAAGAATTTTTATTTTTCGAAACAGCAGCCACAACAATAACACTTGTTTTTTTAGGTAATTACATGGAAGATAAAAGTGTAGAACAAACACAATCTGCCTTAAAAAAATTAGCTGTTACCCAAAAAACAATGGCTAACATGATTGCATTTGATGATAAACATCAAGAACAAATTTTTCAAGTAGAAAGTAAAGATTTACGAGTAGGCGATTTAGTATTAATTCGCAATGGTGAGCATGTACCAATGGATTGTAAAGTATTGTGGGGCGAAGCAGAAGTAAATGAAGCTATTGTAACAGGAGAAAGCATTCCAGTAAAAAAAGCTACTAAAGATAATTTAATAGGAGGGAGTATTATTGAAACAGGCACAGTAAAAGCACAAGTTACTGCCGTAGGTCAAGATACAGTAATGGCTAATATTTTAAAAATGATTAAAAATGCCGAAACTGAAAAACCTCCTGTACAACAAATGGCAGATAAAATTAGTGCCATATTTGTTCCAACTGTTGTAAGCATTGCATTACTTACTTTATTAATCAATTATTTTTTTGCCTCACACAGCTTTGCTGAAAGTTTATTAAGAAGCATTGCTGTATTAGTAATTAGTTGCCCTTGTGCAATGGGTTTAGCAACACCTGCAGCTATTGCTGTTGGTTTAGGTCGTGGTGCTAAAAAAGGAATTTTGTTTAAAAATGCAAGAAGCTTAGAAGTTTTTAAATCCATTAAACAAGTTGTTTTTGATAAAACAGGAACTTTAACTACCGGAAAATTTTCTATATCAAATTTTAAAGCACACATAGAGGAAGATGAGTTTAAACGCATTGTATTTTCTTTAGAAAAATATTCCAATCATCCCATTGGAAAATCTATTGCTTCTGAATGGAAAATGAAAGAAGATATTCGTTGGGCAAACATAGAAGAAATAAAAGGGTTAGGCATGAAAGCAACAGACAAAGAAGGCAATGAATACATAGCAGGTTCTTATAAAACTACAACAACTTTTTCTAATGATAATGATTTTCACAACGTATATATTTCTAAAAATAATGAACTTATTGGCTGGATAGATATTAAAGACGAATTGAGAGAAGAAGCAAAAGATGTTATTGAAAAACTACAATCAAAAGGCATAAAAACCATTTTACTCAGTGGCGATAAAAAAGAAAAATGCTTACAAGTGCAACAAACATTAGGTATTGATGAAGTTATTGCAGAACAAACCCCTGAACAAAAATTACAATACATAACAAAACTTAATGAAGCTGCACCTACAGCAATGGTTGGTGATGGAATTAATGATGGTCCAGCATTAGCAAAAGCAACAGTTGGCATTTCTTTGAGCGATGCAAGCCAGGTTGCAATGCAAAGTGCTCAAGTAGTTTTAATGAATCATGGATTAAAAAATTTGCCAGAAGCATTGGGTTTAGGAAGACATACTTATATCACCATTAAAGAAAATTTATTCTGGGCTTTTTCTTATAATATTGTTGCTATACCTGTTGCTGCATTAGGCTTTTTAAGTCCTACGATAGGTGCATTAATTATGGGTTTAAGCGATGTTGTTTTAGCCATAAACAGTATAAGATTAAGATGGAAAAAAGTAGCATAAAACAATTAATTGTTGAAAGAAAAACAAGTATAAATAATAAAAACAACACGAATACTTGTCAAAATTTTAATTTGCTGTATTTTCACGGCTCAAAAATGTAAAAAAGAGTAACAAATAATATTATGGCAGAAGTTATTTTAATGCCTCGCCTTAGTGATACCATGACAGAAGGTGTAATTGCAAGTTGGCATAAAAAAATAGGTGAAATGGTAAACAAAGGAGATGTGCTTGCAGAAATAGAAACTGATAAAGCTACTATGGAATTAGAAAGTTATCAGCAAGGAACTTTATTGCATATTGGTACGCAAAATGGAGGCAAATTACAAGTAAATGATTTATTGGCAATTTTAGGAACGCCAAACGAAGATATTAGTACATTAATTGCTCAACATAGCGGAAGTTCAAATTCTCCAAAATCTACAACTGTAATACAACCCACAAAATCTGAAGAGGCTGTATCTAATACACCTACAACATCAACATCAAATACAACAACAGTAAACATTGATGAAGCTGTATTAATGCCAAGATTAAGTGATACCATGACAGAAGGTGTAATTGCAAGTTGGCAAAAAAATATTGGCGAACCTGTTAAGAAAGGAGATGTAATTGCAGAAATAGAAACCGATAAAGCTACCATGGAATTGGAAAGCTATAAAGACGGAATTTTATTGTATAAAGGAGCCAAAGCAGGAGAAAAAATTTTAGTAAACGATTTGTTGTGCATCATAGGACCTGAAGGGACAGATGTAGATGCAATTGTTGCTGCTGTAAAAAATACTTCTACCTCATCTGTTACAACAACTGTAGAGCAAATTACTACAACAGAAAATAGTAGTGCTGTTCAATCAACAGCAGCACCAACAACTGCTTCTGCAACTATTGTAAATGAAGGAAGAATTTTTGCATCTCCATTAGCAAAAAAATTAGCAGCAGATAAAGGAATAGATTTAAGATATGTGCAAGGCTCTGGCGAAAATGGAAGAATAGTAAAAACTGATATAGATAACTATGTTCCTGCTGCATCAACTACAACACAAACTATTGCAACCAGCACCACAGCTAATGTTCAGCCATTTGTAGCACCTGGAGTAGAAAGTTTTGAAGATGTACCAGTAAGTCAAATGCGTAAAACAATAGCAAGAAGATTAAGTGAAAGCAAATTTGGTTCGCCCCATTTTTACTTAACCATGCGTATAAATATGGATGCTGCTGTTGAAGCAAGAACCAAATTAAATGCAGATGGAAAAACAAAAATTAGCTTTAACGATATTGTTTTAAAAGCAACAGCTATGGCTTTAAAACAACACCCCAAAGTAAACAGCAGTTGGTTAGGCGATAAAATTCGTTTTAATCATCACATAAATATTGGAGTTGCTGTAGCAGTAGAAGATGGTTTGTTAGTGCCTGTTGTGCGTTATGCAGATACGCTAAGTTTTTCTCAAATTTCTGCTCAGGTAAAAGACTATGCACAAAAAGCAAAAGACAAAAAATTACAACCAAGCGATTGGGAAGGAAACACTTTTACCATTAGCAACTTAGGCATGTTTGGCATAGATGAATTTACAGCAATTATTAATCCGCCAGATTCTTGTATTTTAGCAGTAGGTGGCATTTCTCAAGAGCCTATTGTAAAAAATGGAGCTATTGTTGTAGGTAATATTATGAAAGTAACTTTAAGTTGCGATCATAGATCAGTAGATGGTGCTACAGGTGCAGCATTTTTACAAACCTTACAATCATTTTTAGAAGAACCACTAAGAATGATGTTGTAATACATTTTTAAAAAATATTTTTTATACAAGCGTAGTTTTTTAGCTACGCTTTTTATTTATAAAATCATTTTATAAAAACAATTTAGGATTACAAATAAATTAAATTTGCATTTTCAAATCAGTAATACATTTTAAGTGTCAGAAAAAAACAACTTTATAGATTACATAAGAATATTTTGTAAAAGTGGGCATGGCGGCTCTGGAGCAAAACATTTTTTACGCAATAAATTAACAGCAAAAGGAGGACCAGATGGAGGAGATGGAGGTCGTGGAGGTCATATTATTTTAAGAGGTAATGCACAACTTTGGACTTTGCTGCATTTACGTTATTACAAAAATGTATTAGCACAAAACGGAGAAAATGGAAGTAAAAATAATTGTACAGGTAAAGATGGTGATGATATTATAATTGAAGTGCCTTTAGGAACAATAGCCAAAGACGATGAAACAGGAAAAACTGAAGTAGAAATTTTAGAAGACAAACAAGAAGTAATTTGGATGTATGGAGGTAGAGGAGGTTTAGGCAATCAACATTTTGCAACACCTACCAATCAAGTTCCTGAACATGCACAACCTGGCGAAGAAGGTATTGAAGGCTGGAAACAATTAGAACTAAAAGTATTGGCAGATGTAGGTTTGGTGGGTTTTCCCAATGCTGGTAAATCAACTTTATTAAGCGTTATAACAGCAGCAAAACCAAAAATTGCTAACTATGCTTTTACAACGTTAAAACCACAATTAGGTATTGTGGAATATAGAGATGGGAAAAGTTTTTGTATGGCAGATTTACCAGGAATTATTGAAGGTGCTGCAGAAGGCAAAGGGCTTGGACACAGATTTTTAAGACACATTGAGAGAAACAGTTGTTTGCTTTTTGTAATTCCTGCAGATAGCGAAAATCATAAAAGAGAATTTGAAATTTTACTGAACGAATTAAAAGAATACAACCCCGATTTATTACAAAAAGATTTTTTAATTGCTATCAGTAAATCAGATATGTTGGACGAAGAACTGAAAAAAGAAATTAGCATAGAATTGCCCCCAAATATTCCACACTTATTTATTTCATCTATAACACAAACAGGCTTAACAACTTTAAAAGATGAATTATGGAAAATTTTAAATAAGCCGCCTACCACTTAAATAAACTTTTTTATTTGTTTTTAGCTGGTTTATATTTTTATATAAATTAGAATACACGAGCTATGCAAGCAATATCAAATACCAGAATAAAATCTATTGATATTTTACGAGGCTTGGTTATGATAATAATGGCATTGGACCATACAAGAGATTTTTATTCTAATGCTACTATTGATGCTTTGGATATAGAAAAAACTACTGTACTACTTTTTTTTACAAGATGGATAACCCATTTCTGCGCACCTGTTTTTGTTTTTTTAGCAGGCACAAGTGCATTCTTATACTTATCTAAAGGAAAAACAAAAAAGCAAGCAGCAACGTTTTTATTTACAAGAGGTTTATGGCTCATATTTATTGAATTAACGATTATAAATTTTGCATGGAGTTTTGATTTTTCCTATTCTTTCATTGGTGTACAAGTTATTTGGGCTATTGGTTGGAGCATGATTTTCTTAGCTGCATTGGTTTTTCTTAAACCAGTTTATGTAGGTTTAATTGGCATTTTAATAATAACCACTCACAATGCTTTTGATAATTTTCATGCAGAAGATTTTGGGAATTATAAATTACTTTGGGCTTTTTTACATGAACAATATTTTACGCCTATTGGTAAAAATAGATTCTTAGGAATTATGTATCCTATTATTCCATGGATAGGTGTAATGGCTGCTGGATATTGGTTTGGCACTTTATATAAATTAGATTCCATCAAAAGAAAAAGAATTTTAAAAATAATTGGCATAACATGTATAATACTCTTTTTTGTTATTAGGTACAACAATGTTTATGGCGATTTGAATAAATGGACACATCAAAATGAATGGTATAAAACTGTTTTATCTTTCATTAACTGTAGTAAATATCCTCCTTCATTACTTTATTTATTAATAACCTTAGGAATTTCAATTTTTACTTTAGCCTATTTAGAAAAAAGTGAAAATAAAATCTTTGATAAAATTAAAGTATATGGCAAAGTGCCTTTCTTTTATTACATTTTACATATCATAGTAATTCATGCTTCTGCAATAGTTGTTGCTTGGCTCATAGATGTACAAGCAAGCAATACTTTTAATAATCAAGATACACATGGGGGCTTTGGATTAAGTGGCGTTTATCTTGCATGGATAATAATTGTTGTAGCATTATATTTTCCTTGCAACTGGTACATGAAATTAAAAGCAAAAAGAAAAGATTGGTGGCTTAGTTATTTATAAAACTTACCATTTAGCTACTAACTTTAAATTTATTAAACGAGGTGTAAGCCTGTTAGGCATTGCAAAAGTGTTGTTTTGATAATCTTTAATTAATAAATAACTAATAGTGTTAGGGCGGTCTATTAAATTAAAAACTTCAAGACTTGCCCATATACTTTCAAAATTTCTGAAAGGGCTGTAACTCCTTCTGTTTTGTTTTTCTGGTTGTAATAATAATGCACTTAAACCAATATCTACACGTATATAAGGCTCAATAATTAAAGCATTTCTGTAGCGAACACTTCCAGGTATATTGTAAGGCAAATTACTGCCATACAAAGCATTCATGTAAAATTTAAAATTTTTATTTGTACTCAAATAATCTTGAAAAAACATGCCAAAAGTAATGAGTCTATCTGTTGGTCTTCTTACCCAACCAACACTTTTTGTAACACTATCAATCACTTTATTATTGTTGTCCAAAATATATTGTTGATAGGTAGCATTTTCTAAATTTTCTTTGCTTTTCATGATGCCAAAACTTATCCAGCTTTCAGCATCTTTTACCAATTCGCCATACAATCTTGTTTCAATGCCTGCAGCAAAAGCTTTGGCTTCGTTTTCTCCAAAATACCTTACTCTCACATTGTCTATATCATAAGGCACTACATCGTACATGTATTTGTAATAAGCTTCAGTTGTAATTCTTGCTGGTCGTTGAAACATTGTAAAATTATAATCAAAACCTCCACTTATTTGATAGCTTTTTTGTGCTTTTAAATCCTTGTTTAAAGTGCCATCGTATCGCCTCAGTTCTCTATAAAAAGGTGGTTGATGATAAGCACCAACTGCAGCTTTTATTACTAAATCTTTTTTATTTTTTGGAATAAAAGAAAAACTAATTCTGGGCGATAATAAAAATTCCTTATTCAAATCGTTGTAATTAAAACGCACACCAACTTGCATTGTAAAATCAGTAGCGTTTTTAAATTGTATATTATCCTGAAAATAGCCACTTACTCTTGTAACATTGAAATTAGCATTGCCTTTTAATACTTTATTCAATTGAAGCATAGTGCTTGTGTAAGGTAAAGCATAACCTGCACTATCATTGTATTCCCATTCATTTAGTTTATCATCAATGTACTGTCTTTGAATATTACCCCCCCATTGAAAAAAATGTTTTCCATTATCCCAACTTCCTTTATGGCCTGCATCCCAAACACTAATGTTTAAAGTGTTTCTGGCATAATTTTGAAAAAGACCAGCACCCAAAGGATTGCTAATTAAACCATACGAACTGCTGCCTTTATCAAAATCTCTGTCGCCAAAAAGATATGCTCCCGAAATATCAATATTTTCTTTTTCATTGTTATTAAAACGACTCAACATCCATTTTAATTTTATTTTTTTTCGAGGTTGATGTGTTGCTGAAACGCCAATAAAATTAGTAGTATAAGCATCTTTTTCTTTACCATCAAAGAAAATATCTAAGCCAAAATTAGCTGTATAAAAAGGCGAAAACACTGAGCTTGATAATTTGCTTTCTTCTGGTGTTAAAGTAAATTTTGTTGCAGAAACATTACCAAATATTTCAAACTGCCACTTATCATTTAATTTGTAATTAAGCAATGCTTGAATATCTGATGAAGATGGCACATAATTTCCTTTGGTATCTTGACTGCTTAATAAATTCCTATTGCTTCTGTTTCTTACTCCAACCAAATAAGTAAATTTATTTTTTGATGATGAACCTTCTATATGAAATCCCTGTTCCAATAATCCTATATAAGCAGATCCTCCAAACTTTTTAGGTTTTTTATAAGTAATATCCAATACGCTACTCATTTTATCGCCATACTTACTTTGAAAACCTCCATTATAAAATTTAATACCACTCGTAAGTTCAGGATTTATAAAACTCAAACCTTCTTGTTGTCCATTACGAATTAAATAAGGACGAAAAACTTCAAAATCATTTACATAAATTAAATTTTCATCGTAGCTACCGCCTCTTACAGAATATTGAGAGGTTAATTCGTTATTACTTCCTACAAAAATTTTTATTAATTGCTCAATACCTTGTATGGGCGAAGGATTTACATTTGTTTTAGAGGGGTCAATTTGTATAGAGCCTGTTTCTCTTCTTCTTCTATCATCTTTTACTTCTACTTCTGTAAGTGTGGTGGTATCCTTCTTTAAAAGTATAGTTACAAATTCTGTTTCTCCGGTATTTAAAATAAAATTCTTTTGTACACGAACATATCCTGTAAACGAAAAAATTAAACTTACTACCTTATTAGAAGCAATTTCAATTTTAAAATTACCTGTACTGTTGCTAAATGCACCTTTTTGTTTGCCAATTATTTCAATTGCTGCACCATTTATAGGTTTATGTTCTTCATCAATTATAATGCCTGTAAGTGTTGCACTTTTTTGACTATAAACTAAAGCAGGGAAAAGATAAAAAATTATTACAATTATATTACGTAACAGCTTCATTACACATCTTTAAAGCAATGAAGATAGTAATTGAAAGCATTGAAAACAGAATGTGTATTAAATTTTGAAAAAAAAGTGTTTATATGTATAAAATTTTTACTTACTTTGTGGCAACTAAAATAAATTTTATGAAAAGAATATTTACGCTTTCGTTGTTATTCACCTTTTTTTCTACAAGCCTACTTGCACAGGATGTAATTGCAAGATGGAATTTTGAAGTATTAGATTTTACTTCTGCAACTGGAAATAGCTTTACTGTTGATGTTGGTTCTGTAGTTGCCGATTCTGGTGCTTTAGTAACAGGTTCAGAATTTTCTGCTTTACATGCAAGTGCTGCTTCTGCATGGACAACACCAACAGGAAATGGTTCTTCAAATTCTGCAAGTTCTACTGGTTGGGCTGCTGGTGATTATTGGCAATTTAAAGTATCTACAACAGGTTATAGTAATATTGGTCTTGTTTGGGATCAAATGGGTAGCAATACAGGTCCTAAATCTTTTATAATACAATACAGTACAGATGGCACAACATTTACCAATGCTCCAGGGGCAGGTGCAATTTATGATATAACAAATGATGGCTGGTCTGCTGGTTCTTATAAAGCAATTTCTACACGTACTTT
The DNA here is from genome assembly GCA_026931905.1 of Chitinophagales bacterium. GTDB lineage: Bacteria > Bacteroidota > Bacteroidia > Chitinophagales > Chitinophagaceae > UBA1930. The sequence goes on along the minus strand of JAIXLB010000027.1, from coordinate 98,613 downwards.
AGATTTATCAAGTGTTACTGCATTAAATAATCAGGCTTTTATTTATATTAGATTTACAGTAGCAGCAGGTAGCACTGCAATTAATGGTGCAGCAATTGCTACAGGAGGTACTTCAAGAGTAGATAATGTATATATTGGCGGTATTTCTGGTATGCCACTTACATTAAATGCTTTTACTGGTTCGGTAGTAAATGGTAAAGCAAATTTAACTTGGGCTACTACTAATGAAATAAATGTAGATGGTTTTGATATTGAAAAAAGTACCAACAACAGAGATTTTTCAAGCATTGGTTTTGTAAAAGCTAATAACAGTACAGAAAATAATTACAACTTTACAACTGAACTTTCTGGTGTTTCTTACTATCGTTTAAAAATGACAGATAAAGATGGTTCTTTCAAATACAGCAAAACAATAAGCCTTAACAACAAGCAAACAGTTAAATTAGACTTGTATCCTAATCCTGTAAGAAATTCTACAACTTTATCGCATGATAAAGCTACTGAAAAAGCAAGTATTACTATTACTTCTTTAGATGGTAGAAAAGTTTCTGTAATTAATGTTGTTCCAGGTGCTACACAAACAACTGTAGATGTTACTAAACTTTTAAATGGTAACTATATTATGGTATATGAAAATAATGGAACAAGAAGCTCTGTACAATTTGTAAAACAATAATTACAATTTTGAAATAATATAAAATAAAAACCCCGAAAATTTCGGGGTTTTTTAATATCAGAATATTCTAAAAAATTATTTAATAGTATTTATTAGTTATTAAGCATTAAAGGCATTACTAACATTAATAAATCTTCACCATCTGCTTGTTCAGAAGGTTTAATTAAGCCAGCTTTGCTGGGTGTACTTAGTTCCAAACGTACCTCATCAGTATCAGCAGCATTGAGCATTTCAATTAATAATTTAGCATTGAATGCAATTTGCATATCCTCTCCATTGTATTGGCAACTCATACGTTCGTTACCTTCAAAATTAAAATCTACATCTTGAGTAGCCATTTGTAATTCGCTACCAGCAATATTTAAAACTACCTGATTAGTGCTTTTATTACTAAATACACTTACACGACGTAAAGCATTTTGAAAATCGCTTTTATTTACTGTTAAGTGATAAGGGTTTTCAGCAGGAATAACTACTTTGTAATCAGGGAATCTTGCATCTATCAATCTACAAATCATTTCTATACTGCCATGTTTAACAAATAAATGATTGGTGTTGTAGCTGATGTTTATTTCATCATCATTATCAGTTAAAACATTTTTTAAAAGATTCAATGGTTTTTTAGGAACAATGAAAGAACCATCCAGATTAGGTTTTACATCTGTTCTTTTATAACGCACCAATCTGTGTGCATCTGTTGCAACGCATTGCATTCCATCAGTTGTTAATTCAAAAAATACACCAGTCATGGCAGGTCGCATATCATCGGTACTAACTGCAAATAAAGTTTTATTAATAGCAGTTACTAAAGCTGTGCTTGTCATTGAAAAACTTGTTGTATCATCAGCAACGGGTGCTTTAGGAAAACTTTCAGGGTTTTCGCCCATTACTTTATACTTACCATTATCGCTGGTAATTTCTACACCAAAATTTTTATCAATGTTAAAAGTTAAGGGTTGGTCTGCAATATTTTTTAAGTAATCCAATAATACTTTTGCAGGAATACAAATTTTTCCGCTGGCTTTACTTTCAATATCAATTTTTACTGTCATAACTGTTTCTAAATCAGTAGCAATAACATTTAATTCTTTATCTTCTATTTCAAATAAAAAATCTTGTAGTACTGCAACTACAGTGTTAGAACCAATTACGCCACTAATTTGCTGTAAATGTTTTGAAAGAGTTGTTGATGAAACTATAAATTTCATAAATTATTTTTTTGTGATTTCAATTGGGCTTTTTGCCTTGCAGCAAACCTACTGTAAAATGATTAATTTTTAACGCTTAAAAAATAATAGTGCTTATGTTTTATGCACATGATTGGGCTGCTAATGTGAATATTATAAAATACAGTTGTTAATTTGTAAGCAATATGGGCAACTTTCAACAAAAATTTTTTACTCCCAAACAAGCATTACAAAAAATACAACATTATTGTAGTTATCAGGAGAGAACACATTATGAAGTAAAAGAAAAATTATATAGTTATGGTTTAAAAAAGAATGAAGTGGAAGATTTGCTTGCCACACTTATTGAAACCAATTTTTTAAATGAAGAAAGATTTGCAGAACAATTTGCTGGTGGAAAATTTAGAATGAAAAAATGGGGTAAAATAAAAATTCAACATGAGTTAAAACTTAAAAAAGTAAGTGCAAGAAATATTCAACATGCTTTAAATACAATACAGGAAGATGATTATTTAAAAACACTTTCAAAATTAGCAACAATAAAATGGAATAGTTTAAAAACCGAACATTACATGAGTAAAAAAGTAAAAACTACTCGTTATTTGCTTCAAAAAGGATACGAGCATAAGTATATTCAAAACATTATTACTTTCATTATTTCTAAAAATAATTCAAACTAAAGAACGCTTGAAACGAACTAAAATATTGGTACAATATATTGTTTTGCTGTTGTTTGTTTTTCATCAATTTAAATCAATAGCACAAACATCAAAAAAATATACGCAGGAAATTTTATTTACCAATGAAAATGATTTTTATTTATTAAATTATAAAGATGGTTATTACACCAATGGCTTTTTTATTCAATACAGCAAAGCATTTCAGAAAAATGAAAAAAAAGTTATTCAAAGATTTTCATTAGGACAAAAAATGTTTACTGTTGGCAATAGAAGAGCAGTTTGGGCTTGGTTAGAACCATTTGATAGACCTTATTGTGGTTATTTATTTGCACGATTTACCAACGATAAATTTATAAATGCTTCTACTTTATTAAGCACTTATGCAGAGTTGGGTGTTACTGGAGATTTGTCTTTAGCTCGCCAATTACAAGAATGGTATCATAAAAAATTACAGTTGTTTAATTATCCTTATTGGGAAAAACAAATTCCAAACGAAATTGGCTTGAATGTTGGTATAAAATATGCAACTACACTGAACTTGAATAAAAATAAAAACAGTATTTTTAAAATAGTGCCTGTTGCAAATGCAAATGCAGGAACATTTTTTATAGATGCCAATGTTGGAGCTTATTTTTGTTTAGGTGCTTTTGAAGAAAATGAAAACAGTGTTTTGTTTAATGCAGCTATAGACAAACAAAATAAAGCACCCAAGCATAAGCAAGAATTGTTTGTTTATTTTTATCCTCAAATAATTTTTCAAGGATATAATACAACAGTGCAAGGAAATATTTTTAAAAAAGAAACCAATCCTGAAGTTTTTATTGCAGATGTAAAAACATTGATGTATCAACAAACAGTGGGTATTGCTTTTGCAAAAAAAAGATGGACAACAAAACTTGAAATAATTTTTCAAACAAAAGAAGCTACAACTCAACTACGAAATCATAACTATGCAGGTTTACATTTTGCATACAGGTATTAATTGTAAGCTCTAAATTTTTTAGCATGAATACACTAACATTTACTTTAATTCAAACCAATTTGTTTTGGGAAAATAAAGCAGCCAACATTCAAATGCTGGAAGAAAAAATAAATAATATTCAACCCAAAACAGAGGTAGTTGTATTGCCAGAAATGTTTAGCACTGGCTTTAGTATGCAACCTGAACAATTTGCTGAAAGCATGAATGGCTCTACTTTGCAGTGGATGCAAAAAATAGCTTTTGAAAAAAAAACTATACTCACTGGCAGTTTGATGATTGAAGAAAATGGTAATTATTACAATCGCTTAATTTGGATGTTGCCCAACAAACAATTTGGTTATTATGACAAAAGACATTGCTTTGCTTTTGCAAAAGAAAATGAACATTATACTGCCGGAAATAAAAGATTAATTGCAAGTGTTAATGGTTGGAAAATTAATGTACAAATTTGTTATGATTTACGTTTTCCTGTTTGGGCAAGGCAAACAATGAACAATAATACTGCAGAGTACGATGTATTAATTTATGTTGCCAACTGGCCTCAAAGAAGAAGTTATGCCTGGAAAACATTGCTTACTGCAAGAGCGATAGAAAACCAATGCTATGTAATAGGAGTGAACAGAATTGGTGATGATGGAAACAAAATTTATCATAGTGGCGATAGTATGGTAATAAATGCTTTGGGCGAAATTTTGTACCATAAAGAAAACGAAGAAGATGTTTTTACAATTACACTTCAAAAAAATGAGTTGCAAGAAATAAGAAATAAATTTCCTTTTTTAGCAGATGCCGATTCTTTTAAAATAGAATAGCATTGCTTTGTTTTTAACAATCATTGAAATATACTTTAAACAGTAATTTATATACCTTTGAACCTGTAAAATATTTACATGAAAAAATTAAGTGAGTTAAAGATTGGAAAAAAGGCTACCATTCATTCTTTTGAACAAAATGATTTGTATATAAAACTAATGGAAATGGGTTGTATTCCTGGTGAAGTTGTTATTGTAGAACAAATTGCACCACTTGGAGACCCTATATCTATAAGTGTTGCAGGCTATTCTTTAAGTTTAAGATTAAGTGAAGCAGAAGAAATTTTTGTAGAAGAAATAATTACTACTTAAAACAATTTCAATCTAAAAAAAGAAATTGAAACTTTAAAACTATTGCATGAATATTGGTTTGTACTTTGGTTCTTTTAATCCTATTCATAATGCACATTTATTAATTGCAAGTAATGTAGCAGAGAGTGGTTTGGTAGATAAAATTTGGTTTGTAGTATCGCCACAAAATCCTTTAAAACCCTCTCATACTTTATTAAATGAATACAATAGGTTGTTTTTAGTAAACCTTGCAATAGAAAATGATAATAGATTTAAAGCGGTAGATATTGAGTTTAGATTGCCCAAGCCTTCTTACACTATTGATACATTAATTTATTTAACTGAAAAATATCCTGCACACAAATTTTACATTATTATTGGCAGCGATAGTTATGAAAATTTACCTAAGTGGAAAAACTACGATGTACTTTCTTCTACTTATCATTTTATTATTTATAAAAGAGCCGGAGCAGCTATTGAGCAACCTTTACCTCCCAATTTTCATGTATTAGATGCTCCTTTATTTGATTTGTCTTCTACAGAAATTCGTAAAAGAATTAAGGAAAAAAGAAGTGTATTGTATATGATGCCAGAAACTGTTCGTTTAGAAATTGAAAGAAATGGTTACTATAAATAAGCATCGCCTTTTAATCTTTTTACCTCAGCTACATACTCTTTAATTTCTTGTTCTTTATCTTTTTTACAAATTAATAAAACGTCTTTAGTATCTACAACAATACAATCATCTAAACCTTGTAGCACCACTAATTTATCATCAGGGGCACTTATCATACATTTTGTAGTATCTATAACAATTACATTTTCTCCAGCAACGGCATTTGCCAAATAATCTTTTTCTAAATTTTCGTAAGCACTGTTCCAAGTTCCTAAATCGCTCCAACCAAATGAAGAAGGCATTACATACACATTATCTGCTTTTTCCATAATGGCAAAATCTATAGAAATGTTGGTACATAATGGGTAAATTTTATGAATAGCTTCTTTTTCTTTATTGGTATTATAATGCTGTTTTTCATTATCAAACAGTTCATACATTTCTGGTTGAAACTGTTCAAAAGCTTTTAAAATAGTTTTTACTTGCCAAACAAAAATGCCAGCATTCCATAAAAAATCGCCACTGAGTAAAAAGGTTTTGGCTAATTCAAAATCAGGTTTTTCTGTAAATGTTTTTACTTTATTAATTCCATCAGCAACTTCTATTGTTTCGTGCTGAATATAGCCGTAGCCTGTATTTGGATAAGTTGGTGTAATTCCTAAGGTAACTATAGCTTTAATATGTGTAACAAAATCTAATGCCTTTAAAGCAGTATTTTTAAAAGTTTCTTCATCTAAAATAATATGATCGCTTGGAGCTACAATGAGTGCAGCATTAGGGTTTTGTAGAATTAATTTGTAAGAAATATAAGCTATGCAAGGAGCAGTATTTTTTCTGCTGGGTTCTGCTATAATATTTTCTTTTTTAATTTTGGGTAATTGCACTGCTACAATATCAGAATATTCTTCTGAGGTTACAACATAAATATTTTCTTCGGGTATAAATGAAGCAAATCTTTCAAAAGTCCATTGAATTAAGGTTTTGCCAGTATTTAAAATATCTAAAAACTGTTTAGGCAATGCGGTTCTGCTTTTAGGCCAAAATCTGCTGCCAATGCCACCAGCCATTATAGCTACATAATAATTTTTATTCATAGTATTCTTCAATTCTGATTGTAAATAACGTATATATTTTTATACAATACCTTCTCTTACTAAATCGTGTAAATGTACAATGCCCAAATATTGGTTGTTTTCTGTTACTAAAAGATGACTGATGTCATACTTTCTAAAAATTTCCAATGCGTGAACTGCCATAGTATCTGGAGAAATTGTTTTAGGATTTTGGGTTGCTATAGCTTTTGCAGTAAGCTGCATAAATTGTTCATTTTTTTCCAACATTCTTCTTAAATCTCCATCAGTAATAATGCCTGTTAAATTATTTTTTTCATCAATTACTGCTGTGGCACCTAATCTTTTTTGAGTAATTTCTAAAATTACTTCTTTCAAATTTGCCTCTTCCTTTACCAAAGGCTTTTCATGGGTTTTATATAAATCATCTACTCTTAAATACAATCTTTTTCCTAAATTTCCTCCTGGATGATATTTGGCAAAATCCTTTCCTGTAAAGCCATTCAGGTTCATTAATACTACTGCTAAAGCATCTCCCATTACCATTTGAACAGTTGTGCTACTGGTTGGTGCAAGATTATTGGGGCAAGCTTCTTTGCTTACAGTTGTGTTTAAAATAATATCACTTTGTGTTGCCAAAAAACTTTCTACATTACCTACAATAGCAATTAATGTGTTGCCAAAATTTTTAATCAGCGGAACCAGCACTTTTATTTCAGGGCTTTCGCCACTTTTACTTATAATAATTACAACATCGTCTTTTTGCACCATGCCCAAATCGCCATGAATAGCATCTGCAGCATGCATAAATAATGATGGTGTGCCAGTAGAGTTGAATGTAGCAACAATTTTTTGAGCCACAATAGCACTTTTACCAATTCCTGTAATAACCACTCTTCCTTTGGATTGATGAATACTATTTACAGCTTTTTCAAAATCATTATTTATGAAATTCATTAATCCTTGAACTGAAGCAGCCTCTAAAGCAATAGTTTCAAGTGCAATATTAGTAATTGATGATACTGTCATATTCGGCAAAAGTAATAATCTATGTTTAACAACTTTACTACAATAATTGAATAGCTTAAAACATTAACTTCGCTACCCTTTTAAAAAATTATTTTCTAATTTAGACTTTATGTTCATAATATTCAGTATCTTTTAGCTTTAAATATAAAATGGAACAAGAGGAAAAGTATTAGTTATGGCTACATCAAATAAAAAAGCAACTGCAAAAAAACCAATAACCAAAAGGTCTGTAAAAAAATTAGATACAGTTCCTAAAGTGCAACACCAATATAATCTTCACGAAGGGTTACAAAAATATTTTGGTTTTACAGAATTTAAAGGAACGCAAGAGCAAGCAATAAATAGTTTAATGTCTGGCTACGACACTTTTGTAATTATGCCTACAGGTGGTGGCAAAAGTTTGTGTTACCAATTGCCAGCAATGCTTATGCCTGGTTGTGCTATCATTGTTTCGCCATTAATTGCATTAATGAAAAACCAAGTAGATTTGGTAAGAGGTTATAGCGAACAAGATGATGTTGCTCACTTTTTAAACTCATCTTTAAACAAGGGGCAAATAAAAATTGTAAAAGATGATTTGTTGGCAGGTAAAACAAAACTCTTATATGTGGCTCCTGAAACTTTAACTAAAGAAGAAAATTTAGATTTTTTCAGCGACCTTTCTATTTCGTTTTTTGCTGTAGATGAAGCTCATTGTATTAGCGAATGGGGGCACGATTTTAGACCTGAATACAGAAGATTAAGAGACATGATGGATGTTATCAATCCTAATATTCCTGTAATTGCATTAACGGCTACTGCAACTCCAAAAGTACAAAGCGATATTGAAAAAAACTTAGGACTTCGTAATCCTAAAATTTATATTTCATCGTTCAACAGAACAAATTTGTATTACGAAATACAACCCAAAATTAAGAAAGAACAAACCATAAAACATATTGTAAAATTCATAACACAGCACAAAGGGAAAAGTGGTATTATTTACACATTGAATAGAAAAACAACTGAAGAATTGGCTGATATTTTAGTAGCCAATAATATTAAAGCAGTTGCTTATCATGCAGGTTTAGATCAAAAATTAAGAGCCAAACGTCAAGACCAATTTTTAAATGAAGATGTACAAGTAATTGTAGCAACTATAGCATTTGGTATGGGAATTGATAAACCAGATATTCGTTTTGTAATACACTTTAATATTCCAAAATCTATTGAAAATTATTATCAAGAAACAGGTCGTGCAGGGCGTGATGGTTTAGAAGGAATTTGTGTTTTATATTACGCTCATAAAGATGTAGCCAAGTTAGAACATTTAATGAGAGATAAACCTTTGAGTGAAAGAGAAGTTGGTACACAATTAATTAATGAAACTGTAGCATTTGCTGAAAGCAGTGTATGCAGAAGAAAAATTTTATTACACTATTTTGGTGAAGATTGGGGCGATAGAAAATGTGGTAATTGTGATAACTGTAAACATCCTAAAGAAAAAATTGAAGCTAAGGACGAAGTTGTAAAAGTTATGGAAGTTATTAAAGCTTTAGATGAAAGGTTTGTTGCAGATTATGCCATTGACGTTATTATGGGAAGGCTTACTCCTCAAATTTCTATGTTTAGACACGATAAATCTCCAGTGTTTGGAATTGGTAAAGATAAAGATGCTCTATTTTGGAATAGCCTTATAAGACAAATGATTTTAGAAGATCTTATTAAAAAAGATATTGAAGAATATGGGCTATTAAAATTTACTGAAAAAGGATTGAAGTGGTTGAAAAAACCTGCTCCATTTAATATTGTATTAAACAGCATTTTTCATGATGCAGATGATGACGATGAAGATGTAGAAATTGAAGGAGAAGCTGGGGCAGCCTCTGCTGATGATACTTTATTGGAAATGCTAAAAGATTTAAGGCAAAAAGAAGCTAAGAAAAAAAGCCTGCCACCCTTTGTAATTTTCTTAGAAAACTCATTGAACGATATGAGTACATTGTACCCTACAACTTTAGATGAATTAGAAAAATGTCAAGGGGTAAGTAAAGGCAAAGCTTTAAAATATGGACGACCATTTGTAGATTTAATAGCAAAATATGTAGAGGAAAATGAAATAGAAAAGCCCGATGATTTTGTAATGAAAAGTGTTGCCAACAAAAGCAGTAATAAAATTTTCATCATTCAAAATGTAGATAAAAAAATACCCATAGAAACCATTGCAAGCATTAAAGGGCTTACACTAAATGAATTGTTGGAAGAAATGGAAACCATTGCTGCAAGTGGCACAAAGCTTAATTTAGATTATGCTATTGATGATTGGCTGGACGAAGTAGATCAAGAAGAAATTTTAGAATATTTTAAAAGCTGCGAAACATCTTCTTTAGAAATTGCTCAAAAAGAATTAGCAGAATACGATTATACTTTTGAACAACTTAAAATAATGCGTATTAAGTTTTTAAGTGTGTATGGCAATTAATTTTCATAGATTTAAAAAATAAAAGCAAAATGATACTTTTTAAAAAAGTAACACCAGGTTTTATACTATCTGTTCAACAATATTTTTTAATAATTATTATTCTAACAATTATTACAGGTTGCAATAGTGATAAGAAAATTCCCAATGTTTCTAACATAAAATTTGATATAACAACAGAACGGTTTGAGAAAGATTTTTTTTCAATGGATACAACTGATATTGATAATAGTATTCAACACTTGTACGAGAAATATCCAACATTTACCATTGATTATTTTCACAACATTTTAGCAGCAGCTCCACAACCAGATAGTATTATAAAAACTATAAAACATTTTAGAGCAGATTACAATCAAATTTATATTGATGCAGAAAAGCAGTTTGATAACTTTTCATCTTTTGAAAATGAAATAAAACAAGGCTTTCAATTTGTAAAATATTATTTTCCAGATTATAAATTGCCACATAAATTAATTACCTACATTGGCACTTGGGATGCAATGATTATGCTAAGTAATAATAGTGGAGGCTCTGGTTGTATAAGAATAAGTGAAGATGTAATGGGTATAGGGCTTCAATTAAGTTTAGGCACCAATTACCCAATGTATAAAGATGAAATTATGCAACAATTTTATCCCTATTTCATCAGCAGAAAATTTGATAAAGCATATATACCAACCAATGTTTTAAAAGTTATTATAGATGATTTATATCCTCATAAAAACACAGGAAGTTCATTAATAGAACAAATGATAGATGCAGGAAAAAGATTGTATTTGTTAGATGCTTTTTTACCTTATACTGCAGATACTTTAAAAACTGGTTATACAGAACAACAACTAAAAGGCTGTTACGAAAACGAAGCAACCATTTGGAGTTATTTTGTTACCAATAATTTATTGTATCAAACAGAGGCATCTATCATTATGGAGTTTTTAAATGATGGACCCAAAACTGCTGCATTAGGTGATGGTTCACCTGGTTTTATTGGGCAATTTACAGGTTGGCAAATTGTAAAACAATGGATGAAAAAAAACAAAGAAAAAACTTTATTGGACCTGCTAAAAACACCTTCAAAAACAATTTTTGAGCAAGCAAAATACAAACCCTAATCAAAATAAAAATTCATTCGCAATCTATATAACTCTTTTTTAGATTGAGTTTCAGGGAATTTTATTAGCTATTTTTAAGCAGTATGCTCAAAAAAATCTTTAATGTTAACGAAGTTCTTTAATTACGAAATACCCAAACATTATTAGTAGTAAAATTACAATGATGGCAACTATAATTAGCCCTTGTTCATTCATTTTTCTTCTGTGCTTTCTGTGTTTTTTTATGCCTGTTTGTTTGTGTAAGTGATGGTTTAATTCGTGTACTACTTGTTCAATATCTTTTTTGTTGTTAAAATTTCCAAGCCCTTCAATAGCATCATGTACAAAATTACTTTCAGCCATTTTTAGCTCAACATCATTTCTTTCTTTTTGTGAAAGTTTATTGTTGATATAATCGAGCAGTTGTTGCTCACTTATATCGTTGTATGATGATATATTTTTATGGTCTGTCATGTAAATTGATAGTGGTATTTTTTTGTATCAATAATTTCAAATTCCTTTTTCCGTTTTGTATAAAACTCTTTACCTGTAATAAAGAAAATCCTGTTGTATTGGCTATTTGCTGGTAACTATTTTGTTGTAAATAAAATAAAGTTATACATTTTTTTTGTTCCTCGTTTAATTGTTCTATAGCAATTTCCAAAGCAGTAAGCAGTGTTTCTTTTTTAAATAATTCTTCAATTATATCATCAGAATTATCGGTGTCTTGTAAGTTTTCTTCAGTAGGTTCTACTAAAATATTTTTATTTCTAAGTTGCATTAAACAATAGTTTCGTGCTATAATATAAATCCAACTCTTAAAATATTCTACTTTACTTCTTTTTAATTCTGTAATAACTTTTAGAAAAATTTGTTGCACTGCATCTTTGGCTTCTTCTTCATTTTTTAAATACTTCATGCAAGTACCCAAAAGCAACAAAGTGTAGCGTTGTAGAAGTATGCCAATCCATTTATTTTCATTGTATTTGTAATACAAATGAAGCAACTCATTGTCTGAAATATGTGTGTATTTATTAGGGTGCATCAAGGGTTTTAAGATACACTGCAAAAGTATATAATTAAAAGTATAGCAAATGTGTTCATAGCCTCATTTTTACTCAAAAAATTATATTGCTATCCAATAGTGTTTAAGAAAATGCTATTATTTGAGTAAATAAAAATGGTGTTACTTTTGTTTTTACCATGAACAACAGACAAATATTTTTACAACACATTGCACAAACTTCTATAGCACCTATTGGCATAGAAATGATAAAAGCTGAGGGGGTTTATTTATACGATATTGATAATAAAAAATACATTGATGCTATTGCAGGATTTAGTGTAGCCAATATTGGGCACTCTCATCCAAAAGTGATAGAAGCTGTAAAAAATCAAACAGAACAATACATGCACTTAATTGTGTATGGCGAATTTATTCAACAACCTCAAACAGCTTATGCCAAATTATTAACAGAGCATTTACCCAATTCTTTAAACTGTATTTATTTTACTAACAGTGGTTCCGAAGCTACTGAAGGTGCAATGAAATTAGCAAAAAGAGTAACAGGCAGAACAAAAATATTTGCATTTAATAACGCTTATCATGGCAGCACTCAAGGCTCATTGAGTATTATGGGTAGCGAGTATTGGAGAAATGCTTTTAGACCTTTACTACCAGAAATTTATCACTTTGATTATAACGATAATGCTGTTATTGATGCCATTGATAACAATACTGCATGTGTAATTATAGAAATTATTCAGGCAGAAGCTGGTATAGTTGCTCCAGATAAAAATTGGATACAATCTTTGTATAAAAAATGTAAAGAGCAAGGCGTACTTTTTATTGCCGATGAAATACAAAGTGGCTTTGGAAGAACAGGCAGTTTATGGGCTTTTGAACAATTTGATATAGTGCCAGATATTTTATTATTAGGAAAAGCTTTAGGAGGAGGAATGCCATTAGGTGCATTTATTGCAGATAAAAATTTAATGTACACATTTACAGATAATCCAGTATTGGGGCATATTACAACCTTTGGTGGGCATCCTGTAAGTTGTGCAGTAGGTAAAGCTGCTTTTGAAGTTTTGCTACAAGAAAAATATATTGATACAGTAAAAAGCAAACAAAATATTTTACTAAATAATCTTACCAAAAAACTTATTCAAAACATAAACAGCTTTGGTTTATGGGCTGCCATTGCATTTGAAAATTTTGAAATTAATCATGCAGTAGTGCAAAAATGTATAGCAAAAGGAATGATTACAGATTGGTTTTTATTTGCACCAAATTGTATGCGTATTGCACCACCTTTAAGCATAACAGAAGAAGAAATTTTAAACCTTTGTAACATAGTGAATGAAAGTATTGAGGAGGTTTTGCATAGTAAGTAAAATAATGTTCTTACCAAGCAAATACGCAAAGCCTTTTAAAAAAGTTTTTAATAGTATAGATAAATATTTCAACAGGTTCTACTTAATTTTTTCTTATCAATTTAAAAGTAATCCACCTTTAGTTCACAGTTTTATTGTTTAGTTTTTGTAACAATCATTTTATATGTACTTTGGCTGGCTTTGATTTTTCAATAACTAAAATAATTTTATGAGCAAATTAGCATTAACCTACGATGACATTCAATTAGTGCCTGCATATTCAAATATTTCATCTAGAAAAAATATTGATTTAACCACTCAGGTTACAAAAAATTATGGATTACGAGTGCCATTAGTTGCCTCTTGTATGGATACTGTTTGTGAAAGTGAAATGGCTATAACTATTGCAGAATTGGGAGGTGTAGGTTGCATTCATAGGTTTATGACTATTGAGCAAGAAGCCAATGAAATTGCAACTGTTGTAGCTGCTATTCAACAACAAAATATTGAAGATGTTTGGAATTTAAACGATACTAATTGGAAATTTAAAAAAGCCATTCCTGTAATGGCTGCTACAGGTGCTAATGGCGATTTTAAAGAACGTGCTGTTGCTTTGGTAAATGCAGGAGCTAATATTATTTTAATTGATGTTGCTCATGGGCATCATGAAAATGTAAAACAAGCCATTGCTACTTTAAAAAATATTTTACCATCGCATGTAGATATAATTGCTGGAAATATTGCAAGTGCTCAAGCTGCAAAAGATTTAGAAGCTTGGCAAGCAGATGGATTAAGAGTAGGTGTTGGTGGTGGTTCATTATGTACTACTCGTTTAAAAACAGGTTTTGGAGTACCTAATGTTTCTTGTTTGCAAGAAATAATTGCTGTTACTAATTTACCTGTAATGGCAGATGGAGGAATTAGAACCAGTGGCGATATTGCTAAAGCATTAGCTTTAGGAAGCAGTTGTGTAATGTTGGGTTCTTTAATTGCAGGAACAAAAGAAGCTCCTGGAAAAATTATAGAAAAAGCTACAGGATTGTTTAAACGTTATCGTGGTGCTGCTTCTTTAGAAACAAAAATGACACATAATCAAGAGCAAAAAAATGTAGAAGGCGAAAGCACTGTAATTCCTTTTAAAGGTGGTGCAAAATTTGTGATTGAAGGGTTATTAGATGGTGTAAGAAGTGCTTTTTCTTATGGTGGTGCAAATAATATAAATGAATTTAAACCAGAGTATGTACAAGTTACCAATGCTGGGCAAACTGAAGCTAAACCGCATTTGTTGTAAAAGAAGAAAATTATTGCTTTATTAATTTTTGAGTGGCTATAATTTTTATATCATTATAAATAGTTACAACATACATACCTTTTGCTAAAAATTCTACAGGCAATTTACAGACACTTATACCTGCATTTTTTGAATATTTTTGATTGCTTAAAATGCTGCCTTTTAGGTCAGCAATTCTTATCCATAAATTATCAATAGGGTAGGGTGTTTCAATTTTTAAATTAGCACTATTTTTTGTAGGATTGGGCGAAATAGTAAATTTTTCATTCAAAATAATATTGCAGTTATCTACAGATAATGTAATAGAATCAATAGTTACAAGGTTGTTGCCTGCTGTAGCTGTATCAATTATTTGTTGTATTCTGTAAGTTGCATGGGCTATTGGTGTTGTTGTTGTTACTGTATCTATAATGCTATAGTTTTTATTAGATAAAATATTTCCATTACCTTGTATTTCTTTTATTGTTGTATAATAAGTTTCGTTGCTTAATTTTCTTTCAATAATATATTTCATTATGGCAACATCTTTACTTTTCCATTGAATATTTATGTTACAATTATTATTAGTAGCATTTGTAATATTTGCATACTGCTGTAATAAAATGGTGAAAGCTTTTTTCATATCAGGAATGCCGTAACCAATTCTATCATTTGGATTAAAATAATTACTGCCACTTTTTATAATAGCTTCTCTTATGGTATAATTTTTAAACTCAGGAAAAGCTTGCCACAATACAACTCCCATACCTGCCATTTTAGGGCAAGCATAAGAAGTGCCATTACCTTGCATAATAGTATTATTGCTTGATTGTACATAAGCATTCCAACCTACTGCAGAAGCCTCAGGTTTTACTCTTCCATCTGCCGAAGGTCCATAGCTTGAAAAGCTACTAACAATGCCTTGTACATTTACAGCACCTACTGAAATAGTGCTATCAATATCAGCAGGTGTACTTAAATATTTCCAACTGCTACCTCCTTCATTTCCCATTGCAGTAAACAATAACATGCCTTTTCTGTGAGCAAAAACACCACCCTTTGCAGCAATAGTTGTTCTGCCATTCATTTGGCTATAAGTGTAATTAAATGTTGCATCATCAAAAGTGCTGTAACCTAATGAAGTGGTTATAATTGTTGCTCCTGCACTATCAGCACGTTCTGCTGCACAAACCCAATTAAACTCTTCAATAGGATATTCTGTTGCTGCTTCTTCTGACCTGTATAATAATACATTTGTTTCAGGGGCATTACCAATAAAATTTCCTGGAATATTTCCTACAATAGTACTTAAACAACTCATGCCATGTGAGTCATCTTCTACTACACTTGCATGATTACTTACAAAATCCCAACTATCTTTTACACGATTATTCAAATTCATGCTATCGAAAGAACTTAATGATGTGTAACGATAAAATCCTGCATCAATAATGGCAAGCAACATATTTTGACCACGCATTCCTATATTATGTAAAAATTGAACATTGTGCAATTTGGCTTCATTGGTTGTTAAACCATAATCATAAAAATTAGATACTGATTGATTTTTTTGTTGCACCATATTTTCTTGCGAAATAATTTCTTTTAAATCTTTTTCTATGTTGGGTTTTATAGAATTATTGTTTGATGGTTTTGCTGCAACTGTTGAAATATTTGCTACGAAAGGAAGAGTAAGAATTTTATTTATTGCAGTTGCATCGGTAGTTTTTATAGCAACTTGGTTAAGCCATTTGCTTTTATTTAAAATAATTACATTGCCTGAAAGCCTTATGCTATCTATATATCGAGGAGTTATAGGCAAATCAGTGCTATCTAAATTAATATTGTAGGTTGTTCTTCTATCTAAAGAATTTTGTGATAAAAAAGCCGATGGATTGCTAAGGCTATAAGGATTAGTTGCTTTGTTTTTTAATTGTATAATATAGCGAGTGTATTGAGCTTCTGCATTTTTTATTACAAGAAAAGAAAGTAAGAAAAGTAAAAATTGTTTCATTGTTTAAAGGTTCTTCAAGTCGTTTAGAATTGCACTTATCTATAATCAATTAAATTTAGTTTAATGCCATAACTGTTAGCAGTATAACTACCATCGTTATTGGGGTTTTGCCATTCCCAGTGTAAAAATTCTTTGTAAATTAATCCAATATTTTTCGCATACACTTCAACTGAATAGGCTTTTGAAGAACGACTGAGGGCAGGATTAAATGGACCTGGCGGATCTTCTTCATCTGCTTGTAAAATGGTGTAAGTATTTGGAATATTTCCCTTTTTTACAGTAAAAGATTCATTGGCATTTTGAATTTCAAAATGCCAGTCGTTCATAAAAAAATAATCAGATGCAGTACTTGGAGCATTAATATATTTTGTGCCAAACCATTGTGTGCCATTGGTTACAGGAGCTGCTATTGTTACAATTCTTATGTTATTGTTGTCAATAAATTCTATTGTATTATTATTAAACGAAGCAAAAAAAGTAGCAGTATAAACCCAAGGTTTTGTTTGTAAAGTATCGGTTATATAACGATAAATTTTAAAAGAATTTCTTCCTGATGCATCAATAAATTGTTCTGCAACACTATCTTTTGCTATGTAACTTTTTACTGTTAATGATTTACTGAAATTAGTTACTACCGTAGAGTCTAAACGATAAATAAAAACTTTACCAGATGCAAGTGGATTTAGTTCATGTACAGAAGGGAAATTTAAAGTTTCTTTTGAACTACAACCTGCTATTAAAAAAGTTATTATTAGTATGCAGAAAAAAATAAATTGTTTCATAAACTTATTAGAGTGGAAAGATAAATAATACCTTGAATAAGCACAACTAATTTTGTTATAGAAGAAAATAAAAAAATGCAATTTAGGATTTATAGTCTGCTAAATTAAATTCGTTTCTTTGAATAATGCCACCACCAATTACATCATCTCCTTCATAAAAAACTGCACTTTGCCCTGGTGCAATGCCTTTTACAGGTTCGTAAAATTCAACATTTACGCCATCTTCAATATTGTATAAATTACTAAATGCTCCTTTGTCTTTGTATCTTATTTTAGTTATAGTTTCTACACCATCGTTTATGCCATCATATTTTATCCAATTTATTTTTTTTACTTGCATGGTGCTCTTATCTAAATCTATTTCATCGCCTAAAACTACAGTATTGCTATTAGGGTCTATGGCTGTAACATAAGCAGGTTTGCCTAAGGCAATATCTAAACCTTTACGTTGCCCAATGGTATAAAAAGGATAGCCTTTGTGTTGCCCTAATTTTTTTCCATGTTTATCAATAAACCAACCACCAGCAACTTTTTCTTCTAAACCATTTACTCTTCTTTTTAAAAAACCTCTGTAATCGTTATCTGGCACAAAACAAATTTCATAACTCTCACTTTTTTTTGCCAATTCAGGATAGCCCATATCATGTGCCATTTGCCTTATTTCTGTTTTATGATATTTTCCTAAAGGTAAAATGGTACGACTTAATAAATCTTGCTGTAATCCCCACAGTACATAGCTTTGGTCTTTTGTTTCATCTAAACCTTTGCTTACATAATATCTTCCATTGGTGTGTATATTAATTTTTGCATAATGTCCTGTAGCAATAAAATCGCAATCCATTGCATCGGCACGTTTTAATAAGGCTCTCCATTTAATGTGTGTATTGCACATTACACAAGGGTTGGGGGTACGACCAGCTAAATATTCTTCTACAAAATTTTCCACAACAAAATCGCCAAACTCATCTCTAATATCTAAAATAAAATGAGGAAAACCATGATGCACTGCAGCCATACGAGCATCATTAAAACTATCAAGATTGCAACAGCCTGTTTCTTTTTTGCTTTTTCCTCCACCACTTGTTGCATAATCCCATGTTTTCATAGTTATACCTATCACTTCATAACCTTCGTTGTGCAACATAAGAGCAGTAACAGTACTATCAATACCACCACTCATTGCAACCAATACTTTTCCTTTACGGCTCATAATTAAATTAAAATAGTAGCCTGCAAAAGTATAGTTTTTATTACTACTGCTGTTTTTGAAAAAGGGAAGTTAGTGTTTGAATAGCGTTAAAAACTTTTTAAAAACTCTTTTCTTTTTCTACAATTAGAATAAGAGCAAATACGCTATAATTCAATATATCTACATAATTAGCATCAATCCCTTCACTAATTAATGTTTTGCCATCGTTGGCAAGTATTTGTTTAATACGTTGTAGTTTCATTAAAATTAAATCTGCAAAACTTTCTTGGCTCATATCTCTCCATGCTTCTCCATAATCATGATTTTTGTTTTGCATGGTATCTTTAGAAAATTTTATTTGTTTATTGTATAAATCCAATACTTCATTTACAGGCAAATCTTCTATTTTAGAATTGTTTAATTGTAATTGAATTAATCCAATAACTGCATAATTAATAATGCCTTTAAATTCATCTGCAATATTGTCTTCTACCAACTGTTGTTTTTTATCTTGTATGGTTCTTATGCGTAAGGCTTTAATAAAAATTTGATCTACCACACTTATTGGTCTAAGTACACGCCAAGCTGTGCCATAGTCTGTAGCTTTTTTTATAAAAATATCTTTACAGTTTTCTATAATTAAATCGTATTGTTTGTTCGTTTCAATCATACAGTAATTATTGTGTGCCAACTGCTGCAATATAAAAGAAGTGGGCTTTATAGCAAATTGTATTTTTTGTTTTAGCTGAATAAATATTCTACATCTTCTTTGGTTAATGATTTTACAAAACCTTCATCATCTGTAATTAATTCTTTGGCTAATGCCTTTTTCTTTTCTTGTAGTTTTATAATTTTATCTTCTACGGTATCTGTACAAATCATTCTATAAGCAAAAATGTTTTTTGTTTGCCCTATGCGATGTGTTCTGTCTATTGCTTGTTGTTCAACAGCAGGATTCCACCAAGGATCAACAATGTAAACATAATCGGCTGCTGTTAAATTTAAACCTACGCCTCCTGCTTTTAATGAAATTAAAAATACCCTGCAATTTTCATCTTCCTGAAAACGTGTTATAGCTCTTTCTCTTTCTGCAGCAGTAGTTGTGCCATCAAAATATTCATAGTCCACACCAAGCTCTTCCATTTTTTCTTTTATTAAAGAAAGCATGCCAATAAACTGAGAAAAAATTAATGCTTTATGATTGCTGATGTTTTCTGTAATTTCTCTGCTTATTTCATCTAACTTAACAGAAACTTTTGGTAATTTTTCTGTACTTGTAGGATCTTTTATGATATAAGGGCTATCGCATATTTGCCTTAGTTTCATTAAGCCTTGTAAAATGGTAAGCTGACTTTTTTGTATTCCTTTTTCCTGAACTACACCTAAAATTTTATCTCTAAAATCATTTCTATAAGCGTCATAAATTTTTCTTTGTTCTTTATCCATTTCACAGTACAAAATCATTTCTTGTTTTTCTGGTAAATCTTGTGCTACTTGTTCTTTTGTTCTTCTTAAAATAAATGGATACAATAGTTTTCTTAAATGTTCTTTTTGTTCTTTTTCGTTATACTTATCAATAGGAACAGCAAATTCGTTTTTAAAAAATTCTTGACTGCCCAACATGCCAGGGTTTAAAAAATTCATTTGAGCAAAAATGTCAAACGTATTGTTTTGTAATGGTGTACCTGTAAGGCATAAGCGATTTTTAGCTTTTAAAACACAAACTGCTTTTGTAACCTTACTTGCAGGATTTTTTATAGCCTGACTTTCATCTAAAACAATGTAATCAAAATCTATTTCCACAAAATATTTTATATCACTTCTCAATGTACCATAGGTAGTAATAATAATATCTGTGGTTTCATTGGTAAGGTTCGATTTATCTCTTGCTCCTCCATGATGTGTGTAAAAAGTTAAGGAGTTAGTGAATTTTTTTATTTCGTTTTGCCAGTTGAACATTAATGTTGTTGGGCAAACCACCAATGCTTTTAGAGTTTTATTTTCATCTTTTAAATGTTGTAAAAAGCTAAGTGTTTGAATGGTTTTTCCTAAACCCATATCATCTGCTAAAATGCCTCCCCATTTTACTTCACTTAAATAATTGAGCCATTGAAAACCGCTTTCTTGGTAAGGGCGTAAAATAGTGCTAAGATGTGGCGGTGGATTTATTTTCTTTATTTCATGATTGTATCGTAGCTTATCATATTTCTCTTCTAACTGAATGTATAACTCCTCTTCATCTCTTTGATTATATAAATCTTCTACAACGCTGTATTGATATTTGCTTAAACGCATATCATTTGCTTTGCCTTCGCCTACTTTGAATAATAAAGAATATTTTCTTATCCATTCATCTGGTAAAATTCCTAATGAACCATCTGCTAAGGGAACATATTGTTGCTTATTGGCTAAAGCTTTTTTTACATCATCTACCGTTACTTTTTGCTCGCCAAATTGTATTTCAATTTTTGCATCAAACCAATCGGTATTGCTACTTATATAAATTTTTGTAGAAGGTTTTGCTGTATTAAATCGGTAGTTTTCGAGTGCCTCAAAGCCATAAATGGGCACATTCAATTCTTTCATGGCATCTACAAATAAAAAGAACCAGTTGTTGCGTAAAACATCTGCCCCACGCAATGCCAAAGTATTATTATTTAGAGGTCGTATAAAATGGGAGTGTAAATTTTCTATTTTTTGTAACCAATCTTTTTCTGCTTCTAAGTTTCTATAAACAATTAAAAGTTTACCTGCTAAAGGCAAAATAATAGTTTCTTTATCAGCATCAGTTATTTCGTATTCTTTATAAGTAAATACAGGATGAAAACTTAAATAATCGCCTTGCTCTTTTAGTACAATTTTTAATGCTGGAGCTTCATCTTTTATTTCTGCTTTTTGTAAGTTGCCAAAATGTACTTTATATTCTTTCGATAAGGGTAAAACGAGTTGTCTTAAATATTTATCCCAATCTTTTATGTTTACATTTATTTTTCCTGTAGGCAAAAACTTTTCAGTTACTTGTATGTCTTCTACCTTTTTCCAAGTAAATAATTTATGGTGGTATTGAAAAAACAAGGGAGTATTACTTTCATTTTCGCTAATACAAATTTCGTTTAATGGTAGCTTAGCTTTGCACGAAATTTCGTATTCGTTATTATTGAAGTTTATGTAAAACTGTGGAGATATAAGTTGATTGCTTAACTCTGCATGCTCAAGATTAGCAGTAATAAACTTATTGCCATTGGGTAAGTAAAAAGAAAAATTTGTTTCTGCAAAATCTGTAAAAAGCTTTTGAAGTTTTGGATGTAAGTACTCGTTTATTAAATGTTTTGTTTCATCAGGAAACTCGGCATTGTGTTGTTGAATAATATTATCCCAAACACCACTAAAAGGAGAGTTTCTTGATAAGTATTTGTTTAGCTCTGATGGTAAAAATTTTCTTAGTTGTTGAATAAGAATTTTATCGTCTTCACTAAATTGTTCTGTATGTACAAATTTGTTTAAATCAATTTTTTCAGTTTTGCTTATGTAAGAACTGAAATCATCATTGGGTTCTCCTTGAATTGCTTCAACTTGAAAGTAGGGATATTGTTGCTCTTGATAAGTAATTACAATACCCAATTTTAAAGCACTTTTTGCTGGCGTATCTACAAAAAATGTTGCAGTAGTTTCAGTAGTTGTATTTACTAAAGAACTTACAGGTTCGTCCCAAGCAGGTTTAACGATTGCTTCAATTTGTAAAGGAGTATCTATTCGTTTTATTGATGGGTCTAAAACTCGTAAAAAGGGTTTTCCGTTTTGGTAAGTAAATTCAAATTTACCTTTTAAATCATCGTTTAAGGTATAACCATATATGCCTAATAATTTATTTTTTACAGAATCCCAATTCCGAATATTATCAAAATAATTTGCACCATATTTTTTTATTAGATGCAATAACACAATTACTTTTTGTGTACATAAGGGATAGTTTATTTCTGATAAATCGTTGCAACTTGTATCAAAATATCTATCCTCGTTTTTACGAATAATAACTTTCCATTTTTCATTTTTCCAATCTACTTCTGCTATTACACGTTCGTCTTTTGCTTCAATAATATTTACTTTATTAGTACGCAAAAATTCTTCAGCATCTTCAAATGCTTGATGAGAAGAAAGCATTTTGATGAGTTTTACATCTAAATGCTTCATACGAATAATGGTATGTTTTTGGGTATAATTTTTACTTTTACTTCCTAAAATATTTCTATCTATTAAATCTTGTAATTGAAATAAAGCAGCAGCTTTGTGCCTGCATATTTCACTAAAACTGTGAGGACAATTGCATCGTAGGTTTATTTCTTTTTCGTCTTTAAAATTGTCTATATGAACTTTATAATAGGTGGCATAAGTATCGTCTTTTACTCTAAATATGGCGTTGCCTAAAAATTCATTATTTTCCGTTAACTCTACATTGCCAGAAGTAAATATTTTTTTACCTCTACGTATTACTTCTTCAGAGCCATTGTTGTAAACATATTTTATTAAGTAAGATAAAGCCATTGAGTTTGAAGTATAGGTTTGAAAAAGTTAATCTGCAAATGTAAATGAATGTAAATGGTATTTTACTCAATGATGAGTAGTTTGTGGAAGAAAAAATTACAAAAAAAAATAACTCAATGCTGTTATAAAAAATTAAATTATCTTGTGCCATTTTTCCTTTCTGATTAAGGCTCTTGAAAAATTCTATTTTCATTGATTATAAAATAAAAATAATTGCATTATGAGTTACCAAGTACACTTACAAAAAGATAAAAAATTAGCTACGTGTTTAGGAGAAGAATTACAGCAATTACATTTTCATAAAAATATTTCTTTGCGTTTAATGGCTAATATAATGAGCCAGCAATTAAGCACTAAAGTTGCTAAAGTTATTTACAAAAGATTTTTAGATATTTATAATGGCAAAGAACCTTTGCCACAGCAGGTTTTAGACACTTCTTTTGAAACTTTAAGAGGTATTGGTTTAAGCAATGCAAAAGTAAATTATGTACAAAATGTTGCAGCTTTTTGTTTAGAGCATAATATTACCGACAAGAAGTTGCAAAAAATGAGTAACGATGAAATTTTAAATTTATTAATTCAAATAAAAGGTGTGGGAAAATGGACTGTAGAAATGTTATTGATGTTTAGCTTAGGAAGAGAAGAT
This sequence comes from Chitinophagales bacterium, assembly GCA_026931905.1. Lineage (GTDB taxonomy): Bacteria > Bacteroidota > Bacteroidia > Chitinophagales > Chitinophagaceae > UBA1930. Next base: position 74,899 of record JAIXLB010000027.1, on the reverse strand, counting down.
GTTTTTTCTGTTGATGATTTAGGTATTCAACAAGCTATGATAAAGTTATATAAATTAGATGCTACCGATAAAAAGTTATTGAAAGATAAGATGATAAAAATAGCTGAAAAATGGAAACCTTATAGAACTTATGCTTGCTTACATTTATGGAAATGGAAAGATAGTTGAGGGCTTGTAAAAGTGTAGCATACAACAACAATGGGCTTTTTAAAAGCCCATTGTTGTTGTAATTTAAGTATGTTGTTTTTTCTTTCTTATCTTATTGCTTTTTCTTTGTGTTTAAAACTTGCTTGTTTTTCTAATTGTTCTTTTGTGAGTATTGATTTTACAGCATCTTTTCTTTCTTTATTCAATGCTAAAAGTTGTTGTTTTTTTTCTACAGGGGTTAAAGAAGCGTTATCTCTAATAGCTTTTGCTTTTGTATTAAAAGTAGTGTTTTGTTCTTTTATTTTGCTTACTTGAGCATCGCTAAGGTTTAAATTTTCTTGCATTTTCTTTATCCTTGCATCACTGTTTGCTTCTTTTTTTTCTTTGTTTTTTTGTCTAAGTTCTTTTGCTTTTTGTTTTTGTTCGGGTGTTAAAACTGCTTCTAATTTTTCTTTTCTTTCTTTTTGTAAAGCTGCCATTTGTGTTTTGTATTCGCCCATAGTTAATTTATCGTTGTCTTTTAAGGCTTTTGCTTTTGTTCTAAACTCTTCATTAATGGTTTTTACTTTTGCTTTTTGTTCATCTGTTAGGTTTAATTCTTTGGCAAATTCAATGGCATTATTACGAGCATTCATTTTTTCGCTTTTTTGAAATCTTTGCCCTCGGTTGCCTGGTTTGTTTTGTGCTTGGAGCTGATGTAAACCTATTAACAAAACTACTCCTAATACATACATTTTAATGTGTTTCATAATCTTATTTTTTGTTTTTATAATTTTCTTAATAGACTATATGAGAACATTAAAGTTTAATGTTTATTCTTTAAAACTTGTTAAAAGGTTGTAATGCTGTACAAAGGGATAAATGTTTTTTTAAAAGAGGTTAAAAATTTATCTCATTCAGTCTATTACTTTTGCAAAAAAATGTACTCTTGAAGAATATAGTATTTATAGTTTTTCTTTTATTAATATCAAATATAGTTTTTGCTCAAACAGATACTATTATTAAGGATACATCAAAAAAACATAGTAAAGACACAGGCAAAAAAAATATAAAGCCTATTGTAAAGCCTAAAGTATCAGCAGATACATCTATTACAAAAGATACTTCTAAAAAATATATACAACCCACCAAAGTGTCAAAGCCATTGCTTGATACAACGGTTAATGCAATAGATTCTTTAACCCTACCAGACTCTACCAAAAATATTAATCAAGATAGTATTAATAACACTAAGGTTGTGCCTTTAGTAAAGGAAATTGACACTTCTACTTTTGAATCAATTTTGGCTTCAAAATACTTTCCTTTAAAAGGGAATAAAATTTTTATGGTATCGTCTAAAATGCAAACAAAAAATAAAGACTATTTATTTTATTTATTATTAGGAGTTGTTTTAATTGTTGCATTTATTAAAGTAAGTTTTCCTAAATATTTTACTGATATTTTCAAAATATTGTATCAATCAACTTACAAACAAAAGCAAACAAGAGATCAGTTATTGCAAGACAGTCTTCCATCTTTATTCATGAATATTTCCTTTTTTATTTGCACAGGTGTATTTATAACCTTGTTAGTGCAGCACTTTAATTTACTTCAAATCAATTTTTGGATTATTTTATTATATTGTACGGGATTATTGGTTGCTATTTACTTTATAAAATACATTTTCTTATTATTTTCTGGATGGGTTTTTAATATGCAGCAAATTATTGGCTCATATACTTTTATTATTTTTTTAATCAATAAAATGATAGGAGTAATTTTAATTCCAATTTTATTTGTACTTGCATTTTCGCTTCCAAAAATTGCTACAACAAGTATTACAGTAGCATTAGTGCTAATTGGTGTTTTATTTTTATACAGATATTGGTTGGGTTATAAAGCAATACGAAATACAGTTAAAATTAGTGCTATACATTTTTTTCTTTATCTTTGTGCCTTTGAAGTACTGCCTATTGCCCTATTGTACAAAGCAGTATTTAACTATATTAAAGTATAAATTTTTAGAGAATATTAAGAAGAAAAAGCATGGCAAAAACTGGAGTAACCCGTACACAAAACACAAAATTAATTAAGAGAATTCTTATTGCTCAACCACGACCAGAAAGTGAAAAATCGCCTTACTTTGATTTAGAAAAAAAGCATAATGTAGAACTCATATTTGCTCCTTTTATTAAATTAGACTCCATTACTCCCAAAGAATTTCGTAAACAAAAAATTGATATTTTAAAATATACAGCAGTTGTATTTACAAGTCGTAATGCTATTGATTTCTTTTTTAAGATGTGCGAAGAAATGAAAGTTTCAGTTAGTCAGGATATGAAATATTTTTGTATTACAGAAGCGGTTGCATTGTATCTTCAAAAATTTACTTTATACAGAAAAAGAAAAGTTTTTTATGGTGCCGATAGTTCTAATAAAAGTTTATTTGATGTAATTAATAAACATAAAGAGAACGAAAGATTTATGTATGTATGTAGCGAAAATCAGCAGGATAACGAAATTGTAAACTGGTTTAAAGCTCATAAATGCGATTTTGTTTTAGCTTTTATGTATCGTACCATAAGTAACGATATTAAGCCGTTGTTTGATAAAAAAGGATACGATATTATTTGTTTATTTACACCAAGTGGCGTAAAAAGCTTGTATGATAATTTTCCTACATTTAAACAAAATAGTACCTTAATTGGCATTTTTGGAAATAATACTTTAACTGCTGCAGAAAATGCTGGACTTGAAATAAAAATAAAAGCACCTGCCCCTCAAGTGCCAAGTATGATAACAGCATTGGACAAATTTTTAGCAGAAAATCAGAAGAAATAATTTTTGCTTTTAGTAACTTAATTAGCCTTTTAATTTTTATATTTATCTAAGTAGTTTTTAATAAAAATTAAAAGATGAAATTTTTATGCACGCCAATCATTTAATTAATGAAACTTCTCCTTACTTGTTGCAACATGCCCACAATCCTGTAAACTGGTATCCTTGGGGCAATGAATCTTTAACATTGGCAAAAAATGAAAATAAAATTATTTTATTGAGCATTGGTTATGCTGCTTGCCATTGGTGTCATGTAATGGAAAAGGAAAGTTTTGAAAATGAAGAAACAGCAAAGTTAATGAACGAAAATTTCATTAATATTAAAATTGATAGAGAAGAAAGGCCAGATTTAGACAGTATTTATATGGATGTTGTACAAACCATTACAGGTAGTGGTGGTTGGCCCCTACATGTTTTTTTAACACCCCATCAAAAGCCCTTTTTTGGAGGAACTTATTTTCCGCCAAAGCGTTTATATGGTAGGTTAAGCTGGAAAGAAGTTTTACAAAATATAATAAAAGCATTTAAAGAAAAGAAAGATGAAATAGAAAGTCAGGCAGAGCAATTAACACAGCATTTATTTACTGCTAATAATTTCCTCACTAATCAAAATATTTCAAATGCAGGTTTTGATTTTTTTACTACAGAAGCCTTAAACACAATAACAAAAAATATTTTACAACAGGCAGATGTGCTTGATGGTGGTTTTGGTAATGCCCCCAAATTTCCTCAAACATTATTGCTACAGTTTTTATTAAGACAATTTCATAACACTCAAGATAAAGATGCTCTTAATCATGTGTTATTATCGCTCAATAAAATGATTAATGGTGGAATTTATGATCATATAGGAGGAGGCTTTGCAAGATATAGTACAGATGCTCAATGGCTTGCTCCTCACTTTGAAAAAATGCTGTACGATAATGCTTTAATGATTATTATTTTAAGCGAAGCTTATCAGCTTACTGCCAATCATTTGTTTAAAGAAATAATAGAACAAACTTTAGCATTTATTGAAAGAGAAATGCTACAAGAAAATGGAGGCTTTTATTGTGCTTTAGATGCAGATAGTGAGGGTGAAGAAGGAAAATATTATACATGGAGTAAAGAAGAAGTAGAGCAAATTTTACAACAAAATGCAACTATTTTTTGTTCGTTTTATGATATTACAAAAAATGGAAATTGGGAACAAACCAATATTTTAAGGATTAAAAAATCAATAACTGCATTTGCTGAAGAACATAAAATGTTAGAAAAAGATTTGCAAAAAATCTTAACATCATGTAAAGAAAAGCTATTAAAACAAAGAGAAAAAAGGATAAAGCCAAATTTGGACGATAAAATGCTTTTAGGCTGGAATGCTTTAATGATTACTGCTTATTGCAAAGCTTATGCAGCAACAAGCAATGAACAGTATAAACAAGTAGCAATACAACAAATACAATTTTTAGAAAATCATTTTAAAACTCAAGAACAATGGAAGCATACATATAAAAATGGTATTCCAAAAATTAATGCCTTTTTAGATGATTATGCCTATTTAATAGAAGCCTATATTCATTTACAGGAAATTACTGCTAACGAAATATTTTTATATGCAGCCCAAAATTTAACTGATTATGTTTTAGAGTTTTTTAGTAGCGATAATGATTTATTGTATTATACGCATCAAGCTCAAACAGATAATTTAATAAGAAAAATAGAAATTTATGATGGAGCATTGCCCAGTGCCAATGCTGTAATAGCTAAAAGTATGCTCTATTTAGGTATTATTTTTGAAAAAAAAGAATGGAAATTAAAAGCAGAAAAAATGCTACAAACACTTTTGCCAACTGCTACAAAACACCCAACTTCTTTTGCTGCTTGGTTAATTATCCTGCAAGAATTAGTGTTTGGTACACAAGAAATAGTATTGTGTGGTGAAAATATTTTAGATGATTTACCCCTGCTTTTACAAAAATATATTCCTAATAAAGTATTGCAAATCAGCACTACTGAAAAAAATAATTTTTCTTTATTAAAAAATAGGTTTGAAAATAAAAAAAATACTTTTTATTTGTGCCGTAATTATAGTTGCAAAAAGCCATTGTATAATATAAATGAGTTTTTAGCTATTGTATAACAAAACATTAATTGAAATAGCTACTAAAGAATAAATTCAATAACTGAGCTACTTTTTAAATGGTATTGCTGTACAATAAGTTTCAAAATTGTTCGTTATAAATTACCCTTTATTGGGGATAATTTTTAAAAAATTAATTTGGAGCAAAAAAAAAATCTATATATTTGTACACTGTACTACCCTTCAATTATTTGTATAATGAGAAAATGTTTAAGTGCACTTTCGTTACTAGTATTGTTATCTGGCATAACATCTTGTAACATGTTAAAAAAAGGCAAATCAAAAGGAACGCCTGATAATGGTCAATTAGTAGGTGTTGCACCAGCCGCAAAACCTAATCCTGGCAGGTTAGCAGGATTGGTATATATTCCTCCAGGAACATTCCACATGGGTCCAAGCGATGAGGATATTAATTTTAATTATACTGCTAGAAACAAGCAAGTTTCCATCAATGGTTTTTGGATGGATAATACTGAAATTACCAACAACGAATACCGTCAATTTGTAAATTGGACAAGAGATTCAATTGCTTTAAAAGAATTGGGTTATGTAAAAAATACAAATGGTGGCGGTGGTGGTGATTCTGCCATTGCAGTTGATTGGACTAAATTAAAAGATGTTAAATACGATCAAAGCACTTTAGAAAAATTAGGTAATAAATTAATGATTGATGCACCAGAAAGATTATATGGAAAAATTGAAGTAGATCCTAAAAAAATAGTGTATCATATAGAATATTTCGATTTAGCAGAAGCTGCTAAAATTGAAAATAAAGATGTACCTCGTACTAAATTTATCAAACGTTTTGACCAAGCGGTTTATCCAGATACTTTGGTTTGGTTAAGAGATTTTTCTTATGCATATAATGAGCCAATGACTAAAAGATATTACAGTCATCCATCTTTTGGAAATTATCCTGTAGTAGGCGTAAATTGGAAACAAGCAGTTGCATTTTGTCATTGGAGAACCCAACTTTTAAATACATTTTTAGGTAAAAAGAAAATGGCTGCAGAAAGTGATTTTAGATTACCAAGTGAGGCAGAATGGGAATATGCAGCTCGTGGAGGAAGAACCAACTCAATGTATCCTTGGGGTAACTATTATTTAAGAAACAAAAAAGGCTGTTTATTAGCTAACTTTAAACCAGGTCGTGGTAATTATCCAGAAGATGGAGGTTTTTATACAGTAAGAGCCGATGCTTATTGGCCTAATGATTTTGGATTATATAATATGTCTGGAAATGTAGCAGAATGGACAGGTTCTTATTATTACGAAGGTTCTTACAATCTTATACATGATATGAACCCAGATATTCGTTATGATGCAAAAGACGACGATCCTCCAAGAATGAAAAGAAAAGTTGTAAGAGGAGGTAGCTGGAAAGATGTAGGTTACTATTTACAAACAGGAACAAGATCTTATGAATATCAAGACACAGCAAAATCTTATATTGGTTTCCGTTGTGTAATTGATTTAGCACCAAGATCAGGTAAAAGAAAATAAAATTTTAAATAATTAAACACTTCATAAAAAAATAAGTGTTTAAACTAAGATGCTCATTTATTCGTTAAATATCTAAACAACAAAATCAATTAAAAATTAAAACATGGCAGCAAAAATCCCACCTAAAGTTGGTAAAATAGTAGATGTATTAGTTTCTATTGCAGCAGCAGTAGTATTATTTGGAGCACTTCAAAAATTAATGCACACCAAATTAGCTGATTTATTCTTACAGATTGGTCTATATTCAGAGGCATTCATCTTTCTTGGTTATGGTGTACTATATATGTATTATCCAGCAATGGATGAAAACGAAGTACATGTGCCAGGTTTAGAGGCAGCCGGTAAAGAAGTTTCTCCAATTAAAGCTATGGAAAAAATGATGAAAGAGGCAGATATTACACCTGCTAATTTAGGTAAGTTAAGTGCAGGCTTTGAAAAATTTGGTTCTACTGTATCTCAAATCAGTGATTTAGGAGATGTAGTAAAATCTACAGGTGATTTTTCTAATAAAACTAAAGAAGCTGCAACTGCATTAAGTTCAGTTGCTGGGGCAGTTAATCAAGCAACAGTTTCATTAGGAGCATTTAATGAAGCATCAGAAAGCACAAAACAATTCCATGGTCAAGTACAAGTATTAACTAAAAACTTGGCTTCTTTAAATACTATTTACGAATTAGAATTACAAGAAAGCAATAACCATTTAAAAGTTTTAAATAATTTTTATGGCAAACTTGCAGATGCAAGTCAAGCAATGGAAGGTACTGCAGAAGATGCTGAAAAAGCAAAACAACAAATTGCTGCATTGGCAGGAAATTTAACCAGATTGAACCAGGTTTATGGCAATATGCTTACTGCTATGTCTGGTAGATAATATTGTATAGAAATTATACAAAGATGAATTTAGATAACCCTATTTGTAAATTGTATTAAATTAAACTAATATAAAATGGCACTACCTAAGGAGCCAAGGCAGAAGATGATTAACTTAATGTACTTAGTGTTAACTGCACTATTGGCATTAAACGTATCATCTGAAATCTTAAATGCTTTTAAAACTGTAAAGAGTAGCTTAGAAAATTCTAGTGAATTAGCAAATGAGAAGACCCAGCAAATTTTTGAATCATTTAAAGATAAAATGGAAGATCCTACCACTAAGGATCAAGCAACTATTTGGTTTGAAAAAGCCAATCAGGTGCACACCATGAGTGATAATATTTTTAAATATGTAGAAGATTTGAAGTTAGAACTCATGAAAGAAGCAGGATTTAATCCCGCTAATAAAATAGATGGCAAAATAGACTCTACTTTTAAAGAAGATAATTTGGAGGCAGCTACAAGATTATTAGTGGAAGCCGCACCACAAGGAAAAGGGAAAGGAAAAGAATTATTTAAAAAATTACAAGATTTTAAAGATGGATTATTTGCTTTAGATAGTGCTGTAACTGAAGAGTTAGGTAAAAGTTTACCCATAGATTTAACCATACCTAAAACTAAAACAGCAGGCAACCATACATGGGAGGCTGCCTATTTTAGAATGACACCCACAATTGCTGCTTTAACCATTTTAAGTAAATTTCAAAACGATATAAGAAACACAGAAGCACAAGTAGTAGAATTATTCCATAAAAAAGTTGGAGAAGTAAAAATTAAATACGATCAGTTTAAGGCTATTGCCAATGCATCTGCATCTTATGTAATGCCAAGCGAAGAAATTATAATCAATGCTGGTGTTGGTGCTTTTAGTAGTGCTGCTAAACCCTCTGTTACAATTGATGGAGCAGGTGCACAAGCATTACCAGATGGTAGTTATGAATATAAATTTAATGCACCTACTGCTGCTGGTGAATATACCAAAAAAGTAAGAATAAGTTTCGTAAAGCCAGATGGTACAGTAGCTTCTGTTGATAAAGATATTAAATATACAGTTGGTCAATTATCTGGATTAACAGTATCTACAGATGCTACAAGAGTATTTTACTCAGGTGGTATTGAAAATCCATTAAGCGTTACAGGACAAGGAGGTTCAGAGAAAATTACCTTACAAGTGGATGGACCTGGTGTATCTGTAGAACCTAAAGGTAAAGGCCAATTTATTATAAAATGTACACAACCTGGTTCTGCTATTGTAAGAGCAAGCGATGGTAAATCTACACAAGAGTTTAAAATTCCTATTAAACGTGTACCAGATCCTGTAATTATGGTTAATAATAATCGTGGTGGTAGTATGGAAGCAAGTAAATTTAAAGCTGCTGGTGGTGTATCGGCAAAATTACTTGACTTTATTTTTGAAGGATATACTTTCAAGGTATCATCATTTGCATTATTCTTTACAGGTGCAGGTTTTGAAGAAAAAAATGAAATTGTAGAAGTGCAAGGCAATACTTTCAATGCAGAAGCAAGAAAATATATGAATAGATGTGCTGCTGGTACTACAGTAGTTATTGGAGGTGTACGTGTAGCAGATCAAATTGGAAATGTGAGAGAAATTGACGGAACTATTTCCTTTACTTTAGAATAAGTGAATTTTAAAATATTCGAAATTTATGAAAAAAGTGTTTTATCTTTTATTGGCAGTTACTTTATCTGTATATTTTAGTACAGATTCATTAGCTCAATTTAAAAAGACAACAAAAAAGACAGAGGAAAAACCTACTGGAGAAACAACAACTACACCTGGTAAAACTGGAGGGGTAACAACAACTACCACAACAACTACAGCTCCCAGAAAAGACTCTTTAATTAGACCTAAGAAACGATTTGATACTGCTCGTGATGTTTCTGGTAAAGAGTATGGTGCTGTTGTACCACAAAGTAAACGTAATGCTTATGCGTATCAAAAGGAATCCTTGCAGGATAGAAAACCATTGCCTTACGATCATGTAAGAGAAGATGATGCTGCATTTAGCCATTTTGTTTGGAGAGAAATTGATGCAAGAGAAAAAATGAATTTACCTTTTATATATTCATCTAAAGATGATACAGGAGATCAAAGATTTTTTTCAATCATTTTAAATGCAATTAAAAATGATAGCGTTGTAGCCTTTGATGCAATTGATGATAGATTTACTACTCCTTTGACATACAATCAAGTTATAAGCATGTCATCAGCTCAATCAACAGTATTGGATACAACTTATGCTGAAAACCCTGATGATGAAAATGTTATGGATACGGTAATTCGTTGGAAAGAAAATTTAAAAGCACCAAAACCAGACTCTATTTATAAATTTAGAATTAAAGAACAATGGATGTTTGATAAAGAATCAAGTAGGTTTTTGGTAAGAATAATTGGAATTGCTCCTTTAGCACCCAATCCTTTACCTCCTGGTGTTAAAAAAAGCTCTGCACCTCCTACTTATTATCCATTATTTTGGATTTATTATCCTGATTTACGTCCAACACTTTCAAGAACTTTTGCTTACAATCCTAAAAACATTGGAGGACAACTTTCTTGGGAAGAAGTTTTTGAAGGAAGATTTTTTAGTAGCTACATCATAAAATCTACTATTAATAACTCTGGCGATAAAACATTAGCTCAATTAATTGAAGACCCATTGTTTAGATTATTAGAAGGAGAAAATATAAAAGAAAAATTATTTAATTACGAACAAGATTTGTGGTCCTATTAATTCAAAGTATTTAATTAGTATAAAATTCAAAATCCCTGCAAATTTCTTGCAGGGATTTTTTTTAGAACTAACAATGATTTTTAAATCAAAATGCAGAAAGAATTTTATATTATTGCATAGCAATAAACTAAATTATGGTACAAAAAATTATTGGTTTATATAGCAACAATCAAGCCTATACACACTTTAATAAAAGTAATTTATTTATAGAAATAAGTAACTCTCATTTAGCAGTATGGGTAAGAACTGAAAGTAATAATAATATTATTGCAGTTGAAGTATTCTTAATCAATGAACAAATAAGTTTTGATTGGGATGATATATTTTATGAGATAAGAAAACAATCTGTTTTATTAGATAAAACATACATTATTACAAATATTTTTTACAACAATAATGAAAGTGTATTAGTACCTGCTTATAAATTTAATGCAGGAACTGCTACGGGTTTTTTAGATATTATGTTTGGTAGTAATGATGATTGTGTTGAAAAATATGATAGTATTGATTTTTGGGGAGAGCAGGTGTATAATGTTTATCGTATTAATCCTGCATTAAGCACTCTAATTAAAACAAATTTTATTACAATAACAGAATTTCATACATACTCAGGATTATTAAAAAACTTATCTATTCAAAAAGATAATCAACAAGGCGATGGATTGTATGTCAATTTTTACAACCAATTATTTATTGCTTTTGTAATAAAAAATAAAAAAATTCAACTAATTCAGAGTTTTAAATATACCATACCAGAAGATGTATTATATTACTTACTGAATTTGGTAGAAAATTTTAAACTTGTTCTTACATCTGACCCCTTAACTATTTCTGGAATGATTGAGCAAAATGGTGCAATCATTCAACTATTACAAATGCATTTTGCTAATGTATATATTGCTTCTGTAGATAATTCAGAAATTGCATTTGAACAATATGCTCATTATCCTTTGCATTATTTTACACCATTTTTTAATTTGCAAGTATGAGAATTATTTCAGGAAAATTTGGAGGTAGAAAAATAAACCCACCTGCCAAAATGCCTCATACAAGACCAACAACAGATATTGCTAAAGAAGGTTTATTTAATATTTTACAACATCGTATTTCATTTGATGGTATAAAAACATTAGACCTTTTTGGAGGTACAGGAAGCATAAGCTATGAGCTTGCATCTCGTGGTGCTGCAGATTTAATTATTGTAGAAAAAGATGCAGCTATGCATACATTTATAAAACAAAATATTACAAAACTCGGTATTGAAAATTGCAAAGTAATTAAGATGGATATTTTTAATTTTTTAGAAACTTGTAATGAACAATACAATTTTATTTTTGCTGGACCACCTTATGCTTTAGGTACAATAGATGAAATTCCTACAAAAATTATTCAAAAAAAAATGATAGCTAAAGAGGGGTATTTTGTATTAGAACATACACCCAGGAATAATTATGAAACTTTTAAAGGTTTTTCTTTTGTAAGAAATTATGGCTCAACTTTATTTAGTTTTTTTACAGCAAGTTAAATTTTATTCAAAAACTAATTTCACAATCTATAAGCTATATTTTTGCTCAAACATCTCACATTGAACCTTACCATACATACTCAAAATTTAGTAAAAACGTATAAGAATAGAACTGTTGTAAACAAGGTTAGTATTGATGTACAACAAGGCGAAATCGTTGGTTTGTTAGGACCTAATGGAGCAGGAAAAACTACCACATTTTATATGGTTGTGGGGTTAATAAAACCAGATGAAGGCAATGTGTTTTTAAACGATACCAATATCACCAAATTGCCTATGTATAAACGTGCACAAATGGGTATTGGTTATTTACCACAGGAAGCAAGTGTTTTTAGAAAATTAAGTGTAGAGGATAATATTATGAGTGTGTTGGAAATGACTAAGAAAACGAAAACAGAACGTAAACAAAAATTAGAAGAATTATTAGATGAATTTCATTTGCATCATGTAAGAAAAAATAATGGTGATAGTTTGAGTGGTGGAGAAAGAAGAAGAACAGAAATAGCCAGAGCTTTAGCTGTTGATCCTAAATTTATTTTATTAGATGAGCCTTTTGCAGGGGTTGATCCTATTGCTGTTGAAGATATTCAAAGCGTAGTTGCAAGGTTGAAATATAAAAACATTGGTATTTTAATTACAGACCACAATGTAAATGAAACTTTATCTATTTGCGATAGAGCTTATTTATTAATTGATGGAAAAATATTTAAACATGGAACTGCAGAGGAATTGGCTGCTGATGAGCATGTAAAACGATTGTATTTAGGTACTAATTTTGAATTAAAACGTAAGGACTGGATTATAGAAATGGGAAAAGGAGAATAGAATTTTAATCGCTTTTCTGATATTTAACACTAAATCAAAAACTTAAATAAATTAACTATGCTAAGAATATACATGTCTTTTATTTTTTTAATCGCTCTAATTGGCTGGATTTTATATAGACTTTTTATAAAAAAAGATTTAAAGAAAAATATTAATACACTCTATGTAGGACTTGTATTCATAGGTGTTTGGGCTTTGATTTATTACTTTTTAGCTGAATAGAAAATGAGTTTTAATTCATTTACTTTTTAAAAGTTAGTTTGAAATACAACAACAATAAAGATAAAACTAGTACAACACTATTAGCAACAATAACTGGACCTCCTCCTGTTATTCCAAATCCATACACCAGCCAAATTAAAGTACTTGTTATTACAATAACAATCATCCAAATACTTAAATCGCCAACACTTTTTGTTTTCCAAGCTTGGTAAACTTGTGGTAAAAAAGTTATTGAAGTTAAAAAAGAACCTATATAGCCAATGAGTTCTACTTGTGTTGTGGTAAGGTTAAATAACAAATTCATACTGTAAATTTTTCTTTATAAAACTTAACAAGGGAGTTGTGATACTCCCTTGTGTAATGAATAAAATTATTTGTCAATAAAAAATTATTCTAAATATCTATTGCTTCGCCATAAGCAGCAGCAACTGCTTCTTTTAAACCTTCACTCATAGTTGGGTGAGGGTGAACTGCATTTAAAATTTCATGTGCAGTAGTTTCTAATTTTCTGGCAACAACAGCTTCAGCAATTAAATCTGTAACACCAGCACCAATCATGTGGCAACCTAAAAACTCGCCATACTTAGCATCAAAAATTACTTTTACAAAACCCTCAGTTGCACCACCTGCTACAGCTTTACCACTTGCAACAAAAGGAAACTTGCCCACTTTAATTTCGTAGCCTGCTTCTTTTGCTCCTTTTTCTGTATAGCCTACACTACTAATTTCTGGAATGCAGTAAGTACAACCTGGAATATTATTATAATCCATAGCTTCTGGTAAATGATGATGTTTTTTCTCTAAATATGCCATGTGCTCTGCAGCATTAATACCTTCTTTAGAGGCAACATGTGCTAATGCTTGACCTGGAGTACAATCTCCAATTGCATATACACCAGCTAAGGAAGTTTGTTGGTATTTATCTACAATAATTTTTCCTTTTTCAGCTTTAATACCATTTTCTTCTAAACCAATATTTTCAAGATTAGCAACAACACCTACTGCACTTAATAAAACATCTGCTTCTAAAGTTATTGTACTGCCATCTTGTTTTTTTACTAATGCTTTTACACCTGCACCAGTTGTATCAACACTTTCAACAGAAGAGTTGGTCATTATTTCAATGCCTTGTTTTTTGTATTGTTTTTCTAATTCTTTAGAAATATCTTCATCTTCAACAGGAACAATGCGTGGCATAAATTCTACTATTGTAACTTTTGTTCCCATGCTGTTATAAACATAAGCAAATTCTACACCTATTGCTCCACTACCTACAATTATCATGCTTTTAGGTTGGTTAGCTAAAACCATTGCTTCTCTATAGCCAATAACTTTATTGCCATCTTGTTTTAAGTTGGGTAATTCTCTGCTTCTACCTCCAGTTGCAATAACAATGTATTTACATTCTACAATTTGTTTAGAGCCATCGGTAGCAGTTACTTCTACTTGTCCTTTGCCTTTTACTTTTCCATAACCCATTATCACATCTATCTTATTCTTCTTCATTAAAAACTGAACACCTTTACTCATTTTATCTGCTACACCACGACTACGTTTTATAACTGCATTAAAGTCTGCTGAGCCTGTAGCATTTATTCCATAATCTGTGCTATGTTTTATATATTCATTTACTTGTGCACTTTTTAATAATGCTTTGGTAGGAATACAGCCCCAGTTTAAACAAATACCACCTAAACTTTCTTTTTCAATAACTGCTACTTTAAATCCTAATTGAGATGCTCTGATAGCAGCAGGATAACCACCTGGTCCACTACCAATTACTACTACATCGTATGTCATAGTTTTTTATTTTTAAAATTGATTGCAAAAATACTTGCTAAAGCCGAAAAGAAAAAAAGAGATTAAGGCTAATGCTAATTAATTGAACTAAATCTTTTAAAATATTTTCTAATCTAAAATTTCTTGTAATACATACATACTTTTCAAACTACCAAAATCCTGTACATGTATCATAAGATATTGTTGTAAATGGTGTAAAATATTTTTTCTTAAATTTCTGTTGAGTTGCAGATTTTCCAATTCTTCAATACGTTTACAAGCATTTATTGTACTTATGATGGAAGCAATATTGCCTTCTGCATAAAATAAATGTTGGGGTGTTTTTTGTACAAAACAACCTTCATTGATATCTAAAACAGGGGTTTGTATATTGTATGTTCCTTGAATTTTAAAGCCAAGCAAGCTGCTTAATTGTAAAGTAAAATATATAGGTATATTACTAACTAAAGTAGTATTTGCGGTATCTATTGTTTGTAAAGTTTTTTCAATGAGTGTAAAAAGTGTTTCGTTGTGTTCTGGTTGTTTTATACAGTTTTGCAATAATTCAATAACATATACAGCTACTGCGTTTTTTACCACATCAAAATATAAATTATTGTAAATAATACTCCAATCGTAATTTTTTAAAAATTGAATATTTTTATTGGGGTGATGATACACTTCCATTTCTAAAATAGCGGCTGGTTGAAAACAATTTACTTTAGTGGAATTTTTTTTAGAAACTTTTCTTATGCCTTTTATTATGTAGGTTTGAATACCATACAACTCTGTGTAAACAGTAGCAATAATGCTGGTTTCGCCATATTTTACCGTACGAAGTACAATGCCTTTTGTGGTATGAATTTGCATGAAAAAAATTAAATAAGCTTATGCTCATAAGCATATTTTATTAAACCTACTACACCTCCTGTACCTGTTTTCCTAAAAATATTTTTTCTGTGTGTTTCAACTGTTCTTTCACTAATAAAAAGCTGGCTGGCAATATCTTTATTAGAACATTCTTTTTCTATGAGTTTAATAATATCAATTTCACGAGAGGTAAGTTTTACATCTTCATTTTCTTTTTGCATAGTACTAAAATGTTGTAATTCATTTAATACTTCTTCGCTAAAATAAATTCCTCCATTGGCTATTTTTTCTATTGCATGAATGAGTTCTTGCTTGCCAATATTTTTTAAAATATAGCCAGCAATTTCAGCATCTTCAATCATTTTATTTACAGTAAAACCTTGTCCACTCATACTTAATGCCAAAATTTTTATTGCAGGAAATTGTGCTTTTACTTGTTGGGCAAGTTCTTGACCATTCATGGCTGGCATCATAATATCAGTAAGTAAAATATCAATTTTTATTTCTTTTAGAATTTGCAGCATTTCAATTCCTGAGTTGGAGGTTGCTGCAATATGAATATTGTGTCGCCCTTCTAACAAAGAGGTTATGCCATCAATTACAATTTGATGATCATCTACAATAGCAATATTTATTTTTTCTTGCATGGGGTATCAATAAAAATAATTCAGGAACAAAGTAAGGTTATTTTTCATTTAAAATGAATGAGTAATTTCTGCTTAAACTATGCTAAAACCTCCTTTTCTACAGGAATGTGAATAGCTACCAAAGTGCCTTTGTTAGGAGCAGATTTCCACTCTATTGTTCCTTTTAAATATTTTACACGGGTTTGAATATTTTTCAATCCTATTCCTTCAAAATTATTTTGTTGTGTTGTATCAAATCCTTTGCCATTATCTTCTATCATAACAGCAATTCCATCAGTATCTTTTATTACAGAGATATCTAAATGAGTAGCTGCTGCATGTTTTAAAACATTGTTTACGCTTTCTTGAATAACCCTGTACAACACTGTTTCAGTTTCAGAGTCCAATCTTTTTTCTAAACCTTCTGTATAAATATTTATGTTGATAATTTTATTATCTATTTGTAATAAAAATTCTTTCAAAGCACTATCTAATCCAGCTTTTAGCAAAGCATTAGGCATCATGCTATGGCTTACTGTACGAATTTCTTTACAACTTTCATCTACCAACTGTAATGCTTTTTGATAAGTCTTTTTTTGTGCTTCTGATGTAAAATGAATTTCTGTTTCCATAGCACTCAAATTCATTTTTGCTGCACTCATTAATTGCCCTAAACCATCATGCAAATCTCCTGCTATTCTTCTTCTTTCATTTTCTTCTGCTTTTAAAATATTTCTTGCACTTATTTCTTGCTGACGTGTAATTTCTTCTTGTAACAATTTTTCTTTTCTTAGTTTGTACCTGCGATATGTGGAATAAATTAATAAAATAGAAAGTAGAATAACAACACCTGCAACGCCCAGTAAAATATTTTTCTTATTATTTTCTAACCGTTGTGTATTTATTTGTAAACGATTAATTTGTTTTTCTTTGTTTAAATCATCAATTTTTTTGGCTTGCTCGGTAGAGTCTAATCTTTGTTCAAGAATTAATTCGTTTTGCCCCTTTAGGGCAAGTGCATTGGCTGCTATTTCTAAATTATTTTGAGAAATTAATAATTTTTGTTTGGATAAATCGTATAAATTTTTATTAATGGTGGCTTGTTGTTCTTGAATTTGTTTTTCTTTTTGAGAGGTATTGTATTTGGCTTCTAATTCACTAAATTTAAGGTTCAAGTCGTTGTTGAATATAGAATCCTTGTAAGCTGCATATTTTTTATAGTAGGAGAGAGAGAGTTGTGCTTTATCCAACACTTCATACAGTTTAGATTGCGTTTGATAAACTACTATTAATTCTGGTTTTGTATTTTTAGATTTTTCTGCCAACGATTCGGCATAATCCAAAACTGTTTTTGCAGAGTCGTATTGTTTTAAATCAATTAATACACTACCTAAATTGTTCAAACAACTTATTCTTCCTTTAATATCCTTCAACTCAGTTCTTAATTGATAAGATTCTAAAATATTTTGTTTGGCTTCGTAATATTTATTTAATAAAACTTGCAAACTTCCTAAGTTGTTTAAAGCATTTGCTAAGTATTCATTATTTTCTATTTCTCTGGAAAATTGTATTGCTTTTTTATAAAAATTTTCTGCTTTAGTATAGTCTGTTTTTATTTTATAAATGTTACCAACGTTGATGTAAGATTGCAACAAACCTGCTTTATCTTTTAATTTTTCTTTTATTGCAATAGATTGATTATGGTAGATTAATGCCTCATCAAATCTTCCTAAATTTTGTTGAAGAATGCCAATATTATTCAACGAATAAGAAATGCCAATTAAATTATTTTCTGTTTCAAAAAGTGCCAAAGCATTTTGTTGATTGTATAAAGCATCATTGTACAAGCCTTGCCTTTGATATACTATTCCAATTTTGTTGTAGAGTTTTGCAATGCCTAAATTATCGTTTAATTGTTTGCGAATTAATAAGGCATCGTTGTATAATTGTATAGAAGTATCGTAAGCTCCTTTGTCGTAATAAATAATTCCTAAATCATTATACACTTGCCCTAAACCCTCTAAGTAATTTATTTTTTTGGCAAGTACAATGCCTTTTCTACCATAGTTTATAGCTTTTTCTTTATTTACAAATCTGTATTGCCAAGTTAATTCGCTATAAGATTTTACCAATACAGAATCTGTTTGTGTTTTAATAACATTTTCTATACTATCAATTATATGCTTATTTTTTTGAGCATAGCCTTGAGTTAAATAAAATAATACAATAAAAAGTAGTACAAATTTTTTCATACTCAATATTAAAAACAAATGTGTTTGTATAAGATAGTGTTAGGGCTAAAATTACATAATCTAAAGTTCATTATTATTCAAAACCCAATACTTGTTTCATAGTAAAGATACCAACTTTGTTTTTTATAAATTCTGCTGCTACAACTGCTCCACTTGCAAAACCTTTTCTATTATGTGCAGTATGTATAATTTCAATATCATCAATAGCAGAAGTGTATTGTATTTTATGCGTTCCTGGTGCAGGGTCTATTCTTTTTGAAATAATGGATAAATCATTTTGATTTTCCGAAATAGCATTTACCCAATTTTTTTTAGTAGTAATTTGTTGTAAAATTTGTTCTGCCAGTGTAATAGCTGTTCCACTTGGTGCATCTTTTTTTTGTGTATGATGAATTTCTTCAATCAATACATTATAATCGCTGTGTGAGTGCATGAGTTTTGCTAAATAATTGTTCAACTCAAAAAATAAATTTACACCTACACTAAAATTGCTTGCATATAAAAATGTGCCTTTTAATTTATTGCATAGCTCTTTTACTTTATCTAAATTTTCTGTCCAGCCTGTACTGCCAGAAATTACAGCTACATTGGCTTCTAAGCATTGTACAATATTTTTATAAGCACTTTCAGGTCCTGTAAATTCAATAGCTACATCTGCTTTTTTTAAATTTTCTGCTGTACATTCTTCTTTGTTTTTTGAAGTTATTTTTACAACAATTTCGTGCCCTTTAGCTAAAGCAATTTCTTCAATAGCTTTTCCCATTTTTCCATAACCTATTAAAGCTATTTTCATTTTTTTATTTTTATTGAAAAAGAGATTTTAAATAAAATTAAAGCATTTAAAAAAGATAAATCAACGAACTTTTACAAGTGGTTTTGAAGTATTTTTTTTAAAATTAAAAACAAGGCTTACTCCTTTTGTATTTAATACAGGATTAATGCTGGGTTTAATTTGCATAGATAAATTATTGCTTACATCAAACTCTTTTAAATGTGCAAAAACAGTAGCATCTACTACATTCAAGCCCCAAGCTACTACAAACCAAAGTACAGAGTAATCTCTATCTTGTCTAAAAGAATTTCTAAATTTTTGTAAAGAACTTAAGCTAAAGCCTTGCAGTTTAGGGTGAATTAATTTCAGGTTATCAATATCCTGTTGTGTTGCATTAGGGTCAGAAGCTTTGAACAATAATTCATACGCTGTTTTGGTACGATTATACCAAGTATTATTATAAATAAAAGTTGTTGTAGGAATAGCTAAAACGCCATATACAATAGGAATTTTCCAATACTCTTTATTGTAAGCTTGCCCCCAACCTGGTAAAATAGCAGAACGCCTGGTTGCAATTTTAGGGTTGTGTTTGGGCTTGGTTATTTTAACTGAATCTTGGTTTAATGGTGTAGCTGCTGTGTATTGAGCATTTACTAAAAAGCTGCTACAACAACACAACAATAACAATATACTTTTAAAAATTTTCATGAATTGTTTTAGCTAACTACTACATTCATTAGGTCTAAAATTTTATTCAATTCTTCTAATGAATAATATTCTAAAGTAATGCTGCCATAGCCTTTTTTATTATGAACCAATTTGGCTTTAGTGCCAAAATGTGAGGCTAAATTATTTTCAATTTTTTTATATGCAGGCGGAAGATTATTTTTTGCAGAAGATTTAACAGCTTCATTGCCTTTATATAATTTCCTTACCAACTCTTCTGTTTGCCTTACACTCAGTTGTTTATTTTTTATTTCATTAAATGCGTACAACTGTTTATCAACGGTATCAATAGTTATTAAAGCCCTTGCATGACCCATAGAAATTTTTGAACTTCTTACTGCTAATTGAATATCAGGTGGCAGTTTTAATAAACGTATATAATTGGTTACTGTACTTCTTTCTTTGCCCATTCTGTCTGCTACTTGCTCTTGTGTGTAATTCAATTCTTCCATCATTCGTTTGTAGCTTAAACCAATTTCAATGGCATTCAAATCAGAACGTTGCAAGTTTTCCAATAAAGCAAGTTCTAATAAATCCTTATCATTAGCAGAACGAATGTAAACGGGTACATCTTTTAATCCTGCAATTTTTGATGCTCTAAATCTTCTTTCACCTGCTATCAACTGATATTTTCCATTAGCTTGCTTACTTACTGTTAATGGCTGAATAATATCATGTGTTTTTATAGAAGCTGCTAATTCACTAAGCTCTGTTTCATTAAAATCTTTTCTGGGTTGTTTGGGATTAATAGTAATATCAGATAATGGCACACGAACTATTGCTGTAGCTTGCTCTACTACTGTATTTTTTAATGCACCTGAAGCATTTTTTAAATCTTGATCTATATTGCTCAGCAAACTTCTTAACCCTTTGCCTATTGCATCTTTATTTTGTTTTGGAGTGGACATTTTTTGAATATTTTTATTTCAAATTGATCGTAGTGAAACATCTTTATTTAAGAAAATTTTTCACTTTCGTTTAGCACAATATTTACAAAATAATTCTTTCTTCGTTCGTCATTTTTGTCATTTCATTTTTTTGTAAAATTTCTTTAGCAAGGTTCAAATAATTTACAGCACCCTTACTATCAGAGTCATACAAAATAACAGGTTTTCCTACACTTGGAGCTTCACTCAACCTTGTATTTCTATGAATGATAGTGCTAAAAACCATTTCATCAAAATGCCTTCTTACTTCGCTTACAACCTGATTGCTTAAACGCAAACGACCATCATACATAGTCATTAAAATACCTTCAATTTGTAAGGAAGGATTTAAACGGCTTTGTACAATTTTTATAGTATTTAATAATTTTCCTAAACCTTCTAATGCAAAAAATTCGCACTGTACAGGAACAACAACACTATCAGCAGCTACCAAAGAATTTACAGTAATTAAGCCTAACGAAGGTGAGCAATCAATCACTATAAAATCGTACTTGTCTTTTATTTCATCTAATAAAGAACGCATCACATTTTCTCTGTTAGGATAATTTATCATTTCAAGCTCTGCACCCACTAAATCTATATGCGATGGAATAATATCTAAATTTTGAATTTCACTTTTCAAAATCACTTCATTAGCTTTTGCATTATTTACCATGCAATCGTATAAACTTGTTGTAATGTTGTGTAAATCAAAACCAACACCAGTAGTACTGTTTGCCTGAGGGTCAGCATCTACTAATAAAGTTTTATATTCAAGCACAGCAAAACTTGCTGCCATATTAATAGCAGTAGTTGTTTTTCCAACCCCACCTTTTTGATTAGCCACACCAATAATTCTTGCCATAATTTGCTTTATCTGCTTTGTTTTGTAACATTCAAAGGTTACAAATGTAAAATATTAAGTTTCACAGCAAAGAACCGAAATTTACTTGTGTTTTTCTTCAGTAATTTTCCCCACTTTTTATAACATAGATTTTTTAAAGTCAAGAAGTTTTTTTGTGTACTTAGCTTTTCAATAAAAATGTAGCTGTAAAGGCGTCGCACTCTTGTACTTTCAATACTTTGAGCAGCTTTTTTATTAAGGGATATGCAATTTATTTTCTTTAGGATTTTCAGCAGTGTATTGTACTATTACACTATCAGAAAGTATTTTTTTGTTATTTGTAGTAATGCTATCCATAAATTTTTCACCTTTAGCTTCATAGGTATATACAAGTTGAAGCATAGTATCGTTCATTTGCTTTCTTTCAATAATAGTTGCATTACATTCTTTCGTATTTGTATTGCACGATGTTATAGCAAAAGCAACTAAAATAATTGCAAAAAAGAAATTTCTATTTTGTTTCATGCTACAAAGAAAACAAAAAAAGTAAGATGAAAATTTACTTTACAATCGCTGAGTTTTTAAAACTCCCATCTTTGAAAAATGTTCTTATATAATATTGATAGGTAAGCCTGTTTTCAATAGATACATCATTAAAACTGGTACTTGTAATCAAATCTGAAACAGAAACAAAATTTTCTTCTTCTGATGTTTTTCTAAACACCATAAAACCTTCGATATTTTTTGCATCATTTTTCCAACTAATTGAATTGGAATTATTTTCTGTATTTTTTGTAACAACTATATTACTTGCTGGAATTTGCAATTTTGCATCAACTGGCAAAACAATAAATGCCAAAGCAGAGGCTTCTGATACATTATTACTTTTATCAAACACTTTAACAAAATAACTGATAGTACTTCCATTTTTTTCAATGCTTCTATCTATAAATTTTGTTTCTTGTAATAAATCTTTATTCAATCTAAGAGCATTACTATCTGCTATAGTTTTTGCTTTATAAACTGCATAGCCTGCTGCATCTTCATCAATGGCTTTGCTCCAAGAAATTGTTACTGTATTATCAACTGCACTATACACTGCATCTATTTGCTGTACAGTGCTTGGTGGTGTTACATCTGGTAAATTAAGAACAATATTTTCACTCATTTCACTCTTATTATACGAGTTATCCACTGCTTGTATTTTATAAACAAAATCATTTTTAGAGGTAATAGGCAAACTATCTACAAAGCTTGTTGTAGTGATTAATTTATCGTGTATAATATTAAAGTAGTCTTTGTTTTTAGCTGTAGCTCTATATATCCAATAACCCTTCAAATCATTTTCTTTATTAGCATCCCATGTGATAACAATATAACCTGGATGTGCAACACCTCTAAGGTTTTGTGGTTTTACAGGTGGAGTAATATCTGGCATAACAGCTTTGAGCATCCTGCTTTTTACTGTATTTTTATTATAAGCAACACTCTCAATAAAATAAGTATAGGTAGTTGCATCTTTACTTATTACATCAGTATAATTTGAAGTAATAACCGGCAATAAATTGGCATTTATTTTTTTATAAACAGTATCATCATCAGAGTTTCGATAAATATTATATCCAGCACAATTTTTGTCTATTGTGGGTTTCCAATATATTACTATGGATTTTCCTTTACGTTCAGATTTTAATTCAGATACTATTTCTGGCAAGGTTAAATCCTTTACTTTAATTTTTATTAATTCTGAACTGGCAAATTGATTGCCTAACACATCAAAAGCTACCAACGAATAAGTATATGTAGCACCTATTTTAATATTTTCATCTGTAAAATAAGTGGGGTTTGAAATCTCATTTTTGGTATCAGAAACTGGAAATGGTTTTTTGTTTAGCAAAACATTTTCTGTTGTTCCTTCTGTTTTTCTATAAATGTTGTATGAAAAATAATTTTTGTCCCTATTCCAACTAAACAGAATGTTTTGTTTTTCTTGATGGGCTTTGAATGCTGTAATTTTTCTATCAATAATTGTAGTTGTTATGGAAATTATTTCAGCTAATAGCTCGTCGTTATTATTGGCATTGCATATTTTATACTGATAATTTTTACCTGCTTCAACTGTTTTATCTTCAAAATAACAACCTGCAAATTCTGCCATTTTATTATCACTTAATAACTGTATGCCAGCAAATGCCTTTGTATTTTGTTCCAACTCAGGCTCTATTTTTCTTGCTGCAAAATTTGCATAACGCCTGTAACTTAAATTACTTGCATAGGGACTTTCTTTGCTCACAACTGCCCTTACAATTGGACTTGCGTTAATTTTTTGCCAAGCATTTGCACCTTCTTTTCTAAGAATATTGATTGAATAATTGCTGATAATATCGTCATGGTTAATCAGTTTTAACTGAACCATTTCTTGACTGGATGGTTTATCTTTTGAAACAGAAGCGTACACCACAAATACATTATTCTGAGCTTTAGCAAACTGGCATGTTACCAGCAATGCAATTATTATGATTAATTTTTTCATACTTTCAATTTTGTGTATTTATTCGTTTACCAGCAATGATGCCAAATGACACCATCTTTATTAACTCCCAGAGTGATGTCAAATCCAAAAAGGCTAACTCCAGCACTTACACATGTTGGATTTGGCATCTCAAACTGTCCTTTAGCAGAAATATTCATACTCAAAGAACCTAAAGTTTCTTCAGTATATATTGCAGAGCCAATAAAATCTGCTGAAGCTTGTACATGGAAAGGCGAATAGGTAAGACTTGCATTCACACCTGCTGCAATTTTTATATAAATATCATCATCGCTAAAAACTCCATCTCTATGCCAGTGAATATCTACTAATTTATAATTTCCATATACTTGAACTTTTTTATCGTCGAGATCAAAGCCTACTTCTGATTGAGAGGTAATACCGAATAAGTCACCTGATGAGGCTTTACCCCATAAGTGAAAAGTGCTACCCGATATTTCAAAACCTGCATTGGCTTTAATTTGCATCATTGCTCCAGGTGGCACAAGGAAAGTTGTATTGAAATTGCCAAGTATTTTTTTAGGGTTCCAATACATATCCAAGCTACAATCTTTGGCATTGATAATTCCTTCAGTACCTTCTCCCAGTGTAATAAAGTTTCCATTGCCCAACAGTCGAATGCTTTCTAAACCAGAATTTCCTGTTAATATTTCCATTGCTAAATCGCCCCAAAATTTTATACCATTATCAGAGGCTGTTTTAATATTTACTTGAGAGAATAAACCTAAGAATTTACTATTATCTGGTTTGTAAGTAGTATTATCATTCAAATCATTGCCATCATGCCTCATGTGATAAAAAACTCTTCCTTTGAAACCGTTAATGGTAATATCTAAAATACCTGTTGGCATCACTACAAAATTCTTTTGACCAGCTTCCATAAACCAATAATTATACCCTCCTTTTTCTTTCATGTGTCCAATCCACAAAATAGCAGATACACTTTGATTAGAGCCAATATTACCTCCAGGATCGGCAGGATTTTTTAAATTGTAATTTAGTGAGGCTTTAAAACCAGAACCATAATCTTTATCGTTAGAAAAATAAACTAAACCTGCATTGGTAAAAGAAGAAACTTCGTTATCAGAACCAGCAAAAGCTTTAGAAGTATATGTAATTGCTTGGTCGTTTAACTCTTTTTTGTATTGATGATATTCGGCAAAAGTTTTAAAATTTTTAGATGTTAAACTATTTCCTGTCTTTTCTACTTTGGACATTTTAAAATAAACAGAAGTAGTGAAATTTTCTGTATTATTATTAGAAGTCAGGTTATCAGCTAATACTAACATTCCTTTTATACCCAAATTATAGTTATCACCTGCATCTCTATCTAATTTAATTTTCATAGGTGTCAGTTTAAAACCATTGAACACCCCAATTGGTTGTGTAATTGTTTGTGCGTAACCTTCCATATCTACACTGGGCAAACTTGCTACACCATCGCTATTCACTTTTATATCGGGTATTGTGATTTTTGAAATATTTATATTTTTTTCCGGGTCTTTGGTATTTACCCAACTCAAATCTCCACTGATATAAATATAATTCTGTTCTAATTTTGCTTTTGTAGGATTATAACTTGCTTTGTCGCCGCTATTTATATCATTAAAAAACGGTGTTGTATAAGCTGTAGAAAATTGCAACGAAGAGGATGTAAAACCAGCATTGTTGGCACTTAAATTAAAGCTTGCATCTCTATTAATAAATGGAATTTTTAAAGTAGAAGCCAATGTAAATTCTCCTAAAACAGTTTTATCTACAATAATTTTAATCTTATTGCTTGATACATCAAAACCACTGTAATTAAATTTGATAGGTTTGGTATAGTTCTGTTCTACATTAAATTTCAATCCATTAATCCCCGAAAATTCAATACCTTTTAAAGTATAATCAGCAATACTTTCATCAGTAAAAGCAAATTGATGTAAACTAACTTTTAATTCGGGTATGGTAATTCCTAAAGGTTTATTAGCATTTGAATTTAAACAAACAGAAACTTTTTTAATTGTTGCTTTTACAAAACCTTTATTATCATCCAAGTATTCTTTCCAGCCTTCGCCATCCAAAGTTTTATCAAATTCAAGCGTATTCATATTAAGGAATGAAACTTCAATTCCTTTTTTGTTATTTTTAGGCGAATTAACTTTATAAGAACCACTGATACTGTATTCAACATTTAAGCCTCCTGTCATTTTAATATTAGTACCAATAGTTAATTCTTCATTGGGCTTTAAGTTTATAAATGAATTAGAAGTAGTAACGCCATTTAAGTAAAGTGGGTAAGATTTACTTTGTAGTTGAAATTTATCTTGATAAGAATAGACAAAAGTTTCTTCCGCATTTGAATAAAATTCAGCCATTTTAGTTACTCCATTAATTTTTCCAGAGATAGGAGATTTCCATTTAAACTTACCTGTAATTGTTGGGGCAAAATCAAAATTATTAGAGTTTTGTGCATAATTCAATTTTACAAAACATTGCTTGTTAGCATCAAAGTTTGAAACAATCAAAGGATTGAAATTTATGGTGCTTACCTCGAAAGATGAATTGCCTCCAATATTTTTTTCAGATGGTTTTAAAGGAATACTTAAAGGAAGTAAAGAATAATAAGGGCTTGTTTTTACAGTTTGTGTAGCTAAGGTAGCTTCCCAGTTGGTATAAGCCTCTACCTCTTTGGTATTACCTTTAAACTTAACACCAAAAGGCAAAATAGTTAAATTATCAAAAGATACTTTAACCATAGGACCATCTTTATACAAAGTTGTTGTTCCTGTTCCAGCATAATTAAAACCTTCTATATTGGTTAAAGTGCTTACTTTAACAGGAAAGCCATTCATTGCAAATTCAGTAATGTTGTTTTTTAAGTTTTGATTGAATTGAATAACTGTGAATGTGTCTATATTACTACTATATGTTTTACCTAAATATTCTAAATTTACTTTCCAAGCTAATTTTTTTCCTGCATAAGCACTTAGGTCTATGCTTTTTGTATTAATATTTTGCGTGCCAGCAGTGTTTATATTGGTGTTTTTCTTTATAGCTTCTGCAGGAGTTTGCCCTGCCTTAATTTCAACAATAATTGGCTGTTGATCAGGATAATTATCTTTTATATTTCCATGTTTGTCTTTAATTTTATCAAAAGCATTGTTATAAGTCCAATGGAAGGTAGTTTTGGCACTTGGCACACTCTCACCATTTTTTGGATAGAGATGTGTAATGGATGGTTTGGGTTTTACTTTAATGTCAAACACTTGCACATCACTTGTATATATTTTGCCTTTATTATCAGTAACTTTTACCATCCATGCCATTTTTTTACCTTCATACGTTCTTAAATTTACGTTTGCTGCTTTATTTGAATAGGCGATGGAACTTATTCTATTATTACTTGCAATAGCTGCACCAGCTTTTTGTAAATCATTTATTTCTACCAATACTAATTCTTCATTCACGATAGTTTTACCATCAGCATAATCCCATTTAAAATTCACAAAATCGGGTTCAACTTTTTCATTGTTTTTAGGTAAAGATGTAGTAATGGCAAGTGTATCAGTAGTAGCAGAAGGTAATTTAATATTGCTTTTTTTAAACGTATATGTGAAACTTCTTATTTCGCTTCTTCCATTATTTTTATATGCACTTCCTGTAGGTCCAGGTAAAGCTGTTACAGACCAAGCATATTTTCTTCCATCAACTAATGCAGGCTGTGCAGAGCCATACAAAAAAATATTTGATGAAGTAGTTGTTTCAAAAAATGCAGGAACTGTTTTGCTGTTCATTGCATCATTAGGATTTTTATTGGGGTCAAGCATTTCTATAATGCGTAAAACATATTGTGTACCTGGCTCAGCTCCAGCAGGAATGTTCCAATTAAAAATTATATTTTGGAAACTATATTTTTCTATATTTTCATTATTAAAAGGGTTTACTAATATAGGAGGTTCTAATTGTGTTAATCTTACATTGGTACAACCAGAAGGGCTTGCAGCAGATGCAGGTACATTGGGATTATCGTACATGTAGGCTCTTACACAAAATTGATAATTGCCTTCTGGGAAGCCACCTTTAGCAATAACTTCTCTTGTTGTAATGCCTTGCACATTGAGTGAATTTATATCAAATAGCTCTGTTACTTTTTGTACATCTAAAACATAAGGAACATTGGCATCTAAAATAATAGGTTGAGATGGAACGTAATTAGGTTTAGTAGATAATGTAATACCATTATCTCCCATAATACTTGCTTTTAAAAATACTCTTGTACTCCCTCCAATCAGTGGTGGTGGTGTATAGGTTAAAGTAACAATTACTTTACCTGGGTTATTGGCATAAGTATTAATACTTGTAGAGTAGGGTGGAGCAATTACTAAATTAATATTTACATTTTGATTGCCTTGTGCAAATGAATTTGCTTGTAAGGCAAAAAATAATGCAATAAGTAAAATTATTTTTTTCATAACTCGAAAATTTAAAAGCTGTATGTATAACCAAACTCACCAGTTGTTTCACCATATTTAATTTGTGTACTACCAGAGGTTGGGGTGTTATTTAATAAAGCAATTCTAAGGTTTAATCTATGATGTTTTGCGGGTTGATAACTACCGTTTAAAGCAGCATTAAAAATATTTGCATCGCTGTTAGTAATGCCTTTGCTATTAGTAAATGATGTACTTACTGATGTAGTAATTTTATTTTTCAAAAACGATTTATTAGCAGCTAAAGAAAACCCTGTGTTATTAAAAGTGCCTACACTCATTTTGTTGGTGGTTTTATTTATTGCTGTTGTAATACTTAATGCTTGTTTAAAAAATGTATAGGTATAGCTCAATAAAATGATGTTGGTATTAATATCATTTTGTGTTTGTGTTATATTATTTCTATCAGATAAAACTGCTTGATTATAAGATAAAATAACTACATGACTACCCTTTGTATTGCTGGTAATAAATCTTGGTGTAATAGATAAGTTATTATTGTTTTGAGCTAATAAATATTTGTTTTGAACCAACACTACTACAGGTTTTGAGTTGGTAGAAAAATTGCTGAAATTGGCATCAATTCCAAATTTGTTTGTAATATTCCAGTTAAATGCACCAGTTGTTATCCATCTTGTTGTAGTAGCTTCTTTTTGATTTTTTGTGTTATCTCTTTGTTTGCCTACACTACCCGAAAAACTAAATTTTGAACCTATATTAAAAGATGGGCTTATCATAAAACTTTCGGCATCTGTATTAAAATAATATACACCCATACTTTTGAAATTAGGGCTTACATTTTTATATTCAAACTTTACAGAAAAGTTTTTTAATTGTACGCCAGCACCTGCTGAATAAGCTGTACTAAATTCTGTTGTTCCATTTATTTTTATAATTTTTGAAACAGCATCTATAATTCCAACACTATCTGTAAAAGCTAATGGACTACCCATATCATTGGTATAAATACTTCCTGCTGCATCGCCTTCTATAAAAAATATTTTTGCAATTTGTTTTCTAAAAGCTGCCGAGCCAACTAAATTTTCTGCAGGTCGTACTTTTTCTTTAATACTACCAGATACATCAACACTTGAGCTATCATCTTTTGCTTTTAATCCACTTAAAATAAAAAAGTTTTTTTCATTACCAATACCTAATTTAATGGCAGTTCCTTTTCGAGAAAAACTAAAAGGTTGTATTGTTCCTAAGGTTGTATCTACTGTTGTTGCTCTGTTTAATCTACCATGCATAATGCTAAATATAAATTTTTTAGGCTTTAATTCTACACCTACACCAAGCATAGTATAACCATCTAAGGTATAAGGCGAAAAAGATAAATTTCTATAACCTGCATGAACTGTAATCCATTTGTAAGTGGGGCTTAAACCAAATTGGCTAAATGGTTGACTAAAACTTCTGTCTTGGTCGCTTAAACTAAAATTCAAAGGAATACTTATACCATATAAACTAAGAGTAGGATTGCCTGAAATAATCCAAGCAAATGGCTGTCTTCTTGCAGCAATTCCATTGGCTGAATAAGCAATAAATCTTGCATCAATACTGCCTGAAATTGTTAAGGGCTTTTGATTTTTTATTTCCTCAATATTTTGAGATTTAGCTTGAAAAATGCATAAGAATATGCAAAAGATATAAGCAGTTGTTTTCATGAAGAGTTGTTTGGTTTCTACGTAATTATTGATTCTTTTTCTACAGTTTCTTTTTGCTAACTCTCTAACAAATCTAATAATATTATTTACTATAAAAATAAACAATAACATTAATTTCTTATTAAAAACACTTTTTTGTCTTATTTGAGTGTTTCACTACTTGAATTAATAAACTCTCCACAAATTTTTATATCCTTTTGGGTTAATTAAAAAAATAAAATGATAAAAGGGAAATGAAGATGTAGGGAATAATTACTGTAACAAATTATTCAACTCAAATTTCTCTTGCAATAATTGCAATTCATTAACTACAGATTGTATCAAAGGAATTCCATTTTTCATTCTTTCTATTTCACATTCTCTTTCAGGATCACCAGGTATTAAAACTTTATCAAAACCTTTGGCGGGTTTGGCATTTCTAAACCTTTCAATCCAGTTGTCTATATGTTTTTTAAATTCATTTGCACTACGAAAAGCATCTATACGCATTGCACCAAAAAAATGTCCTAAACCTTTGCCAGGCATATTTTCAAGCATTGCAATATAGGCAGGAAAAGGGGGAGCCCAAGGTCCATAACTTGCACCACTTAATACTGCTGAAAAAATATCTACAATACTACCTAAGGCATAACCTTTATGACTGCCATGTTCTTTATCACTTCCTAAGGGTAGTAAAGCTCCTTCGCTTTTTAAAGCATGAGCATTGGTTGTGGCATTGCCTTCTTTATCTTGTACCCATCCTAAAGGAGCATCTTCATTTTTTCTTTGTAAAATTTCTAATTTACCATTTGCAGCTGTTGTAGTTGCAAAATCTGCTACAAATGCAGGTTGGTTTTTTGCAGGAATTGCAACAGCTATTGGGTTAGTGCCTAATATTTTTTCAACTGAAAAAGTAGGAGCTACCAAAGCACTTGCATTGGTCATTGCAATACCAATCATATCATGCTCTAAAGCCATCATTGCATGATAGCCTGCTATGCCAAAATGATTACTGTTTTGAACAGCTACCCAACCTGTTCCTACTTGTTTTGCTTTTTCAATAGCTGTTTGCATGGCATAAGGAGCAACTACTAAACCCAAACCTGCATCTGCATTTATTGTTGCAGTAGAGGGTGTTTCATGAATAATTTGTATGTTAGGTTTTGCATTAATTCTTTGGGCTTCCCATAAGCGTACATAGCCTGATAATCTTGCAACTCCATGGCTGTCTATTCCTCTTACATCTGCACTTAATAAAACTTTTGCTGCTGTTGTAGCATCTTTTTCAGAGCAGCCTATTTTTAAAAAAATCTGTTCTGTAAAATTGAATAATTGCTTATACTGAAAAATATGATTCATAATATTTTAAAAAATGGGTAGTATAAAATTTGAAAAGATTGTTACATAAACAAATCAGATTGATTTCCTTTAAAAGGCTTTTTGCCTAAATGCTCATAAGCTTTTAAAGTTACTTCTCTGCCACGAGGGGTTCTTTGTAAAAAACCTTCTTGAATTAAAAAAGGTTCATATACTTCTTCTATTGTTCCAGGTTCTTCGCCTACTGCAGTTGCAATAGTTGTTAAGCCTACTGGACCACCTTTAAATTTTTCGATAATGGCTTGTAAAATTCTGTTGTCCATTTCATCTAAGCCATGTTCATCAACATTTAAGGCTTTTAAAGCATGTTGTGTAATACCTAAATCAATTTTACCATCATTTAAAACCTGTGCAAAATCTCTTACTCTTCTTAATAAACCATTGGCTATACGTGGTGTTCCTCTGCTTCTTCTTGCAATTTCTGCTGCAGCATCTTTAGAAATTTTAGTTTGTAAAATAGCACTACTTCTTTCAATAATTTTTTTCAATACTTCTGCATTATAATATTCCAATCTGCTTTTTATTCCAAACCTGCTGAGTAATGGTGCTGTTAATAAACCACTTCTTGTAGTTGCACCAACCAAAGTAAAAGGGTTTAAATTTAGTTGAATACTTCTTGCATTGGGTCCACTATCTATCATTATATCTATCCTATAATCTTCCATTGCTGCATATAAATATTCTTCAACTACTGTGCTTAACCTATGAATTTCATCAATAAACAAAACATCGTTGGGTTGTAAATTGGTTAATAAGCCTGCAAGGTCGCCAGGTTTTTCTATTACGGGTCCGCTGGTTTCTTTAATATTTACACCTAATTCGTTGGCTACTATTCTGCTTAATGTTGTTTTACCTAATCCTGGTGGTCCATGAAATAAAATATGATCCAATGCTTCGCCACGAATTTTTGCAGCTTTAATAAATACAATTAAGTTTTCTATTAGTTGAGGCTGTCCACTAAAATCATCAATAACTGCAGGTCTTATACTATTTTCAAACTCTCTTTCTGCTGCAGAAAGTTGTTCTGTATTTGTATTCAAATTAGGATTTGACATATTGATCCAAAACTACAACATTGCAAGGGTTTGTAAAAAATAAATACTGCTTGGGAAGATAAAATTTGATTTTTAAAACTAAGATTTTACTATTAAGAAAGTGGAACAATGTTGATACTTATCTTTACAACGTTATGCTAATTACTTTAGAAAAAGCAGGTAAGAAATTTAACAGAGAATGGATTTTTAGAAACCTTAGTTATACGTTTCAATCAGGTAAAAGCTATGCTATTACAGGAGCTAATGGTAGTGGTAAAAGTACATTGTTGCAAGTAATTGCTGGCAATATGGCAACAAGCGAAGGAACTGTTGTTTTTCAAAATAATGCTACACCAATTGATGCAGAAAAAGTTTTTAAGCATATTGCAGTTGCAGCACCTTATTTAGATGTTATAGAAGAAATGACAGTGAAAGAATTTTTAGAATTTCATGCTGCATTTAAACAATTTATTTTACCTGTAGAAGAAATTATAAAAATTGTTGGCTTAGAAAAAGCCATTCATAAACAAATACGTTATTATTCATCTGGTATGAAGCAAAGAGTAAAATTGGCTCAGGCAATTTTTACTGAGGCACCTGTAATATTATTAGATGAGCCTTGCACCAACCTTGATACTGTTGGCTTTGAGCTTTACTATAGGTTAATAAAAAATTTTTGTAGCGAAAAATTATTAATTGTTTGTAGTAATGATAAAAATGAAATAAATTTTTGCAATGACTATATTAATATTATGCATTGGAAAAAATAATTTAAAGAAGTATTTATACTGCTTTGAAAAATAAATTATATTCAATAAGTTAGAAAGAATTTCTAGGGCACCAATCGCCATATTTATTGCCCAAAATAAATCCTAACACAATTTCATGTGTTCCTTTGCTAACTGTATTTAAACGTGAGGTGGTTAAATCGTAAGAATAACCAATATTAATACTGTTGCTTAAATTAATTCCAACCATAGCTGCATATCCATCTTTATATCTATAAGAGGCACCACCCCAAATATAATCTTGATACTGTATTTTAGCATTAATATCAAAACCTATTGGCATAGGGCTTACATATCTTACAACAACTGATGGTAAAAATGTTAAATCATCAGTAAAAAATAAACGATAACCAGCACTCAAAAATAAATGGGGTACTAATTTTCCTTCTTCTAAACCTACATGATTATTGGAATAAGTTATTTTTTGAGGAACAATTTGCTGAGCGGCTAAACCAATAAAAAAATCTCTGTCGTATAACCAAAGACCTGCACTAATATCAGGACGAATGTTATTCAAATAACCACTACCTGCCACTGCAGGATCTTGTGTACCATTTGCAAATCTTAATTTATTGGCATCTAATCTTAAATTAGAAATTCCTGCACTTATACCTGCACTTAATGTTGTATGAGGTCCAATACCCATGTGATAAGCATAAGTTGCAGTAGCTATAAAATTGTTTAATGGTCCTGTTTTATCGTTTATAATTGTAAGCCCTACACCTCCATGATTACTGGGTGCTGTATAATCTGCTACAAAATTTTTACCTCTTGGGTTTTCGCCTCTTGCATGAAAACTTGTTGCAGTTTCTCTATCATACACATCTTTTTTAGTAGGTGCATGAATAGTTAAATAAGTAGTTATAGGAGCATCTTGCAAACCTACCCATTGCATACGATGACTAAGTTTTACATCAGTATAATTTTCAATTCCAGCAACAGCAGGATTAACAATAAAATTGTTTAAAATGTACTGAGTGTAATAGGGTCTTTGTTGTGCATTTGCATTGAAAGAAAATGCCAAAACAAAAGCAGTTAGAATTAGAGCAATCTTTTTCATACGTACCAAAAATAATGGAAAGATGCAAACATATTGACTTATGCTGTTTAAGTGGCAAGATTTTTTTATTTTTTTCGCAAGTATTTTACAATTTATTAATAAATTGTAATGATACTTTATTGATTTATAGCAGATATATAATTTATCGGCAACACGATTTTTTTTTTAATGAAATTAGTTTTTTATAAAGAAATTTGCTTACCTATTATTTGTATCATAAATTGTGGCAAAATCAATTACCATGTTAGACCCTTGGAAAATAGGCAAAGTGGTACGCATAGAAAACGAAACTGCCAATACTCGCAAATTTTGGATTGAAATTCCAGAAGTTGAAAAATTTGATTTTACTGCTGGACAATTTGTAACATTGGATTTGCCCATACATGAACAAAAAAATAAAAGGTGGCGTAGTTATTCTATTGCATCTGCACCAGATGGAACTAATGTGATAGAGTTGGTAATTGTTTTGCTTGAAGGAGGAGCTGGTACTAATTATTTATTTAACCATGTTTCTGTAGGAACAGAAATTCCTTTAAGAGGTCCTTTGGGCAAATTTGTTTTACCCGAAAATATTGAAACAGATATTTTTCTTATCTGTACAGGTACTGGTATTGCTCCTTTTCGTTCTATGATAAATTATTTATACAAGCATAATGTTCCTTTCAAAAATTTACATATCATATTTGGATGTAGAAAATTTAATGATGCTTTGTATAGAAATGAATTAGATGATTTACAAAAAAAGATAAACAACTTTTTTTATCATCCTACTTTTTCAAGAGAAGATGAAGTAAAGGAAGGAGAACACAAAGGTTATGTACATAATGTGTATGAAAAATTAGTACAAGAAAATAAACAACCTGCACGTTTTTATTTGTGTGGCTGGAAAAATATGATTGATGAAGCTAAAGAAAGAATTATAGCATTAGGATATGATAAGAAAGACATTCATTTAGAATTGTACGGCTAACAAAACTGCTAAACCACTTAAAGCTTTTGCAAAAAATGAAAACCGAAAGGTTTAAACAAATTTGTCATTTTGCTGCTGGTTCTTTATTACTGCCAGTAGCCTTTAAAATGTTTGCTCATAAGCATTTTACTTTGTGTGTAGTTGTATTAATGTTTGGAATTTTATTTCTGTTTTTTTCTGCAATACTCGAAGGCTTAGAAAGAGTTTTAGGCAGTAATGCTAAATTAGTTTTTTTGTTGGAGAGCCTTGTATTTGCATCAATAGTCTTTTATTTTATTGAGCAAGGCA
The DNA here is from genome assembly GCA_026931905.1 of Chitinophagales bacterium. GTDB lineage: Bacteria > Bacteroidota > Bacteroidia > Chitinophagales > Chitinophagaceae > UBA1930. The sequence goes on along the minus strand of JAIXLB010000027.1, from coordinate 39,125 downwards.
ATAAAAAACTTACTTTATCATTTTTAGGATTAAGCGTTTTGTATTTTTTACTTTTTATTAATTATTTGTATTTTAATAAACATAGGAAGAAAAAACATAGTAGAAAACATCGGCATCGTTCATCTTCAAATAAATCGTTAGGAAAAGAAAGTTAATAAATTATTGCTCTAAATTTTTCAAGCATTTTTTTAAGCTAATTTGCCAATCAGTTATTTCAATTTCAAAATCTTTTTTAATAGCTGTAATATCCATTACAGAATAAGTAGGTCGCTTGGCAGGTGTGGGAAAAGCCAATGAAGGAATAGGGTTTACCAAACAATTAAGCTCTGTAATATTTCTTATAGTTGTAGCAAAATTGAACCAGGAAATATTGCCTGTATTTGAAAAATGGTAAATACCACGGTGTTTATTTTTAGGTAATAATAGTATAATTTGCATTATTGCTTGAGCCAAATCTGGTGCATAAGTTGGGCAACCTATTTGGTCGTTTACCACATTTACTTCTACACGTTCTTTCATTAAACGAAGCATGGTTTTTACAAAGTTGTTTCCATGTTCGCAATACACCCAAGATGTTCTTATGATAATAGTATCTGCATTATTTTCTAATGCTAATTTTTCGCCCAACCATTTTGAATATCCATAATAATTTATAGGATTGGTTGGGTGGTTTATTTTATAGGGTGTTGTACCATTGCCATCAAAAACATAATCAGTAGAAATGGTAATCAATATTGCATCTATTGCTTTACAAGCTTTTGCTATTTCGCCCACACTAATTGCATTAATGTTTAAAGCAGTTTCCTGTTCTGTTTCTGCTTTATCAACTGCTGTATAGGCTGCACAATTAATTACAATTTTGGGTTGATGTTGCTGAATAAAATTGGCTACAGTTGTGGGTTTTGATAAATCTAATTGCTCTCTTGTTACAAATAAAAATTCAAATTGATGGCTGTATTCAATAGATAAATTTTGTAAACTCCATCCTAATTGTCCATTAGTTCCTGTAACTAATATGATGGGTTTACTCATTTTTTAAATTAAGTTTAATGGTATAAAAATAAGTTACAACAAATTATTTTCTGCTTTGAAATTCTTTAGGCTGCTTGGTTAATTCTTCTTTAGGTAAATTTTTAAAGTATTCGTAAGTTATTTTTAAACCTTCTGTTCTATCTACTTTTGGCTCCCAATTTAAAATTTGTTTTGCTTTAGTAATATCTGGTTTACGTTGTTTGGGATCGTCTTGTGGTAATGGTTTATATACAATTTTTACATTACTACCACTCAGTTTTAAAACTTCCTCAGCAAAATCTTTTAATGATATTTCATTGGGGTTTCCAATGTTTACAGGCATGGTATAATCGCTTAATAATAATCTGTAAATGCCTTCTATTAAATCATCAACATAACAAAAACTTCTTGTTTGGCTTCCATCTCCAAAAACAGTTAAATCCTCTCCACGCAAAGCTTGACCAACAAAAGCAGGTAAAGCTCTACCATCATTCAAACGCATACGAGGACCATAAGTATTGAATATTCTTACTATTCTTGTTTGTACATTATGAAAAGTGTGATATGCCATTGTAATGCTTTCCATATATCGTTTTGCTTCATCGTACACACCTCTTGGACCAACAGGATTTACATTACCCCAATATTCTTCTGTTTGAGGATGCACTAAAGGATCGCCATACACTTCGCTTGTGCTGGCTACTAAAATTCTTGCATTTTTTTCTTTTGCTAATCCTAAGCAATTATGTGTTCCTAATGCACCAACTTTTAAAGTTTGAATAGGAATTTTTAAATAATCAATAGGGCTTGCTGGAGATGCAAAATGTAAAATATATTGTAACTCTCCTGGTACATGAATGTACTTTGTTACATCATGGTTATAAAATTCAAAATTTTCTAACGGAAATAAGTGTTCAATATTTTTTAAATCGCCAGTTATTAAATTATCCATACCAATAACATGGTATCCTTCTTTAATAAATCTATCGCACAAATGAGAACCTAAAAACCCTGCTGCACCTGTAATTAAAACTTTTTTACGCATAAAAATTTAAAATTTAATGTTCAAAATATTTTTCGAAAAATTATTGTCTGCCTATACTTTCATAATGATAATTCATGGCTTTTATAACATCAACTTCAAATAAATTTCTACCATCAAAAATTACTTTATTTTTTAGCAATGCGTTTATTTTATCAAAATCAGGCGTTCTAAATTCACTCCATTCTGTTGCAATTATTAGAGCATCTGCATTTTCTAAAGCAGTATATTGGTTGTCTGCGTAAGCAATTTTATCTCCAATTAAATTTTTTACATTGTTCATAGCTTCAGGGTCATAAGCTGTAACAGTAGCACCTGCTTCTATTAAAGCATTAATTACATATAAGGCTGGAGCTTCTCTTATATCATCTGTATTTGGTTTAAATGCCAAACCCCATAATGCAAAATGTTTTCCTTGTAAGTTATTATTGAAATATTTTTTTACTTTAGGAATTAAATGCAGTTTTTGTGCTTCATTTACCTCCTCTACTGCTTTTAAAATTTGAAAATTATATTTTACATCTTCCGATGATTTAATTAAGGCTTGCACATCTTTAGGAAAACAACTTCCACCATATCCAATACCTGGAAATAAAAATCTTTTTCCAATTCTATCATCACTACCAATTCCTTTACGAACCATATCTACATCTGCTCCTAATCTTTCACACAACTGTGCTATTTCGTTCATGAAAGAAATTTTTGTAGCTAAGAATGAGTTGGCAGCGTACTTTGTTAATTCTGCACTTTTTTCATCCATATAAATTATAGGATTTCCTTGACGTACATAAGGTGCATACAATTCGCCCATTATTTTTCTTGCACGTTCACTGCTTGTGCCAATAACCACTCTGTCGGGTTTCATAAAATCATCTACAGCAACACCTTCTCTTAAAAATTCAGGATTGCTTACAACATCAAAATCGCAAGTTGCATTTGCTGCTATTGCAGCATGTACTTTTTCTGCAGTGCCTACTGGTACTGTACTTTTATCTACAATTACTTTATAGTCTGTAATAATTTTTCCTAAATCATTGGCTACGCCTAATACATATTTTAAATCTGCACTTCCATCTTCACCTGGTGGTGTAGGTAATGCTAAAAATATGATTGCTGCATCTTTTACACCTTCGGCTAAATGGGTTGTAAACTTTAATCTTTCTTCTTTTAAATTACGAATAAATAATTTTTCCAAACCTGGTTCGTAAATGGTTATTTCTCCATTGCTTAATTTATTTACTTTGTTTTGATCAATATCAATACATGTAACTGTATTGCCTGTTTCTGCAAAACAGGTGCCTGATACTAATCCTACATAACCAGTTCCTACTACTGCTATTTTCATTTTTGTTTTTTATTAATTAATTATTGATAAAATTTAAAATTTCTGTTGTAATAAATTGTAATTGATTTTCTTCTAATTCAGTGTGCATAGGCAAACTAATAACTCTTTCTGTAAGCCAATCTGTAGTTTCTAAGTTGTAGTTTTCTAAACCAAAAGATTCGAACACTTTTTGTTTATGTCCTGGTACAGGATAATAAATCATAGAAGGAATATTTTTTTCTGCTAAATATTTTGCTAATTCATCACGATTTACTCCATCTAAAATAAGTGTGTATTGATGATATACATGATTGCAATAAGATGCAACAAAAGGTGTAGTAATTTTTGGATGGTTGGCAAAAGCATTGTTGTAAAATGCTGCTGCTTTTCTTCTTGCTTCAATGTAATTGTCTAATTGTTTCAATTTTACATTTAATACTGCCGCTTGTATAGCATCTAATCTTGAATTACAACCCACCATATCGTGCATATAGCGTACTTTTTGACCATGATTGGCAATCATTTTTAGTTTTTCTGCTAAGGTTGCATCTTGTGTAAAAATAGCACCACCATCGCCATAAGCCCCTAAGTTTTTACTTGGGTAAAATGATGTACATCCTATGTGTCCTATAGTTGCAGTTTTTTTAGTTGCACCATTACTAAAAGTATAATCGCTACCTATTGCTTGTGCATTATCTTCTATTACAAATAAATTATACTCTTGCGCAATTTGCATAATTTCTTCCATAGGTGCTGCATGACCATATAAATGCACAGGTACTATTGCTTTTGTTTTTGGTGTAATAGCTTTCCTTACAGCTTCTGGTGAAATGCAAAATGTTTTAGGGTCAACCTCAACAAATACAGGCTTTAAGCGTAATAAAGCAACAACTTCTGTTGTTGCAATATAAGTAAATGATGGAGTAATTACTTCATCACCAGGTTGAAGGTTTAAAGCCATCATGGCTATTTGCAAAGCATCTGTACCATTGGCACAGGTAATAGTATAAGCACTATTGTGATAAGTATTTAAGGCATTTGCAAATTCATTAACTTTTGTGCCACCTATGTATTGGGCACTTTCTAAAACTTCAAAAATTCCTTTATCAACTTCTTCCTTAATTTTTAGATACTGTGTTTTAGTATCTACCATTTGTATTGGTTTCATACGAAAAATAAATGTGGGCAAAGGTAAGGTATTACAAAAAATAATAAACTTTTTGATAAAACGAATGTGAAATAATCAAGCCTTTTTTTTAATACTATTTTATTTTCTTTGTAAAACAAATAATTCTGCAACTAATTGAAATTTCTTTATAACATATTTATTGTACTTTATCCTTTTATAGCAAAAATTATTAGTAACAAAAATACTAAAGCTAAATTGTGGATAGAAGGGAGAAAAAATTTGTTTAATGAATTAGAGCAAACGTTTAAAAACAAGAATAAAAATATTGTTTGGATGCATTGCTCCAGTTTAGGAGAGTTTGAGCAAGGCAGACCAGTATTGGAAAAACTTAAATTTTTATATCCTAACTATCAGTTTTTATTAACTTTTTTTTCTCCATCGGGGTATGAAGTTCAAAAAAAATATACCCATGCAGATTGGGTATTTTATTTACCAATGGATTCCAAACAAAATGCACAACAATTTCTTGATATTGTTCAACCACAAATGGTACTATTTGTGAAGTACGAATTTTGGTATTATTATTTAACTGAAATCAAAAACAGAAAAATTCCGTTGCTGCTTATTTCAGGAATTTTTAGAAAAAGTCAGCCCTTTTTTAAGTGGTATGGAAATATGTATAGAGCAATGTTGAGTTGCTTTACTTATATTTTTGTTCAAGATAAAAGTAGTGCTGCATTACTTAATAATATTGGCTTTACAGAAAATATAAGCATTGCAGGAGATACAAGATTTGACAGAGTAATTGAAATAGCCAATCAATTAAATGGCATTGAAATTATTGAACAATTTATCGGTAAAAATATAACTATTGTTGCAGGTAGTACATGGTTAGAAGATGATGAGGCTTTAGATCATTTTGCCAACACACATCCAAATATAAAATTTCTTATTGCACCACACCAAATAGAAGAAGAACGCATACAAGAATGTTTAAAGTTGTATAAAAAATCAATTTTATTTTCTCAACTCAAAAATGGCAATATTAATTTTTCCAATTACAATGTTTTAATTATTGATAATGTGGGTATGCTAAGCAAATTGTATAAATATGCAACTATAAGTTTTGTAGGTGGTGCATTTGGAAATGATGGTGTACACAATGTTTTAGAAGCTGCTGTATATGGAAAGCCTGTTGTTTTTGGTCCAGAATATGATAAATACAGAGAAGCAGTGGAGTTAATAGAAAATAATGGAGGTATTAGTATTGACAATGCTTTGGAGTTGGAAGAAGAGTTTGAAAAACTTTTATCTGATAATAATTTTTATAGAGAAGTAGCCAGTAATGCTGCAAAATTTGTTACATCAAAAAGTGGAGCAACAAAAAAAATAGTAGCGTATGTTTACGAAAAACGTCTCTTAACTAATTGATTGAAATTTTCAACAATTTCATTGGTTTCTTCCCATCCTAATTTTACTTTTAATTCACGTTGAATCCAGTATTCAGCTTCTGCAAAAATGCTGAAAGCATTAATAGTTTTTATGCTTCTTTCATACATCACTTCATCGCCTCTAAAAAGCTCATTGATAAAAACATAGCGATCATTAATACCAATAGCTCTCTTTAAATCTTTAATAGGACTTCCATTTAATAAAGTAGCAACTTCTGTTTTTTCTTCTTTTAATTTATCATTCAAACTTGGTTCATCTTCTGCACTTAAAGTATCTTTTAATTCAAACACTTCTTTAATTTCTTGATGAGCTAATGTAGGTATAGTGGTTATAACAGGGTCAAACAACCAACCAGTTTTTCCTTCTTTTTTTGTGTTTTTGGGTTGATGTTGAGTAATTATTTTTTCTTCTTCAACAACAATATTTGTTGTTGTATCAGTAACTACAGCAAAGGAGGGCATTGTTACAGAAACTTTTCCACTATTTAAAGTAGCATTATTTTGTTGAAGTTCTGCTAAAAGCATTTGTGCAGTTACCAATAATTTACTTGCATCTTGCTGTTGGTCAAGTTGTTCTTTTAATTTGTTAATAAGTGTAACTACTCTTTCCATTGGAAAAGTTATTTTTGGCGAAAAATTAATGTAGCTTTTGAGGCTAAAGTTAATAAGCTTTTCATAACAAACAAATCCAAGTTTTTAATATGTTTATTGAACCAAATTTTAAAGGCGAAAGAAGAGGATGGATAGAAGTTATTTGTGGTAGTATGTTTAGTGGTAAAACAGAAGAATTGATACGAAGATTAAAACGTGCAAAAATAGCCAACCTTAAAGTTGAAATTTTTAAACCAGGCATTGATGTGCGTTACGATGAAACAAAAGTGGTAAGCCACGATGCAAATGCTATACAAAGTACACCTGTAGATAATTCTCAAAAAATATTATTATTATCTCAAGATGTTGATGTTGTAGGAATTGATGAAGCCCAATTTTTTGATGAAGAAATTACAAACGTTTGCGAAACTCTTGCTACAAAAGGAGTTCGAGTAATTGTAGCTGGCTTGGATATGGATTATTTAGGAAAACCATTTGGACAAATGCCTAATTTACTTTCTATAGCAGATTATATTACTAAACTTCATGCAATCTGTGTGCAGTGTGGTAATATTGCCAATATTTCTTATAGAAAAATTGCACAGGAAGGGCAAGTATTACTGGGCGAAAAAGATATTTATGAACCTCGTTGCAGAACTTGTGCAGCCAAAAAATAATGTTACAATCCTGTAAACATATACTAACACTTATTAAAAAAGATTTTCTGCTGGAACTAAGGCAGCAATACACTTTTTATGGCTTATTACTTTATGTAGCAAGCACCATTTTTGTAATTTATTTAAGCATAGGACAGCCCGAAGAAAATGTTTGGAATGGTTTATTTTGGATAGTTCAGTTATTTATAAGTATTAATGCAGTTGCAAAAAGTTTCTTAGCCGAAAGTAAAGGAAGAATGTTTTATTTTTATACCATTGCAGGAGCAAGAGATTTTATTATTAGCAAATTAATTTTCAATTTTATACTCATGTTGCTAATGAGTATTACAAGTTTATTACTATTTACATTATTATTAAGCAACCCATTATACAATGCTTTTTTATTTGTTGCAATAACTTGTTTAGGAGGAGTAAGCCTAAGTCTTGTATTTACATTCTTATCTGCTATTGCAGCAAAAGCTCAACAACAAGCTGCATTGATGGCTATACTTGGATTTCCTTTAATAATTCCTCAGTTATTATTACTAATGAAAATTACTACACCTGCATTTTCAAATGTGGTACAAGAAAGTTGGGGGCAAATGGTAATTATGCTAATTGCTTTAGATGTAATGGTTATAATGCTATCTATTATTTTATTTCCTTTTTTATGGAAAGATTAATTTTTTTCAAACAACATAGCCATAAAAAAACTGCACCAAATTTTTGATGCAGTTTTGTAATTAGTGCCCCAGGCGGGACTTGAACCCGCACGGCCGTTGCTGACCACAGGATTTTAAGTCCTGCGTGTCTACCAGTTCCACCACCAGGGCAACCTGAAAAAAAATAAAATTTTACTTTCATTTTTTTTGAGCGGAAGACCGGGCTCGAACCGGCCACCCCAACCTTGGCAAGGTTGTGCTCTACCAAATGAGCTACTTCCGCTTGATGAATAAGAACTTATTGGGGGTGCAAAAATATAGAACCAAAGTTCCCCACAAAATTTATTTTTAAAAATTATTTATACTCTGGGGTATATTTTGTACTGCTTTGAATTTGAATATCGGGTTTTCCTTTATAACGTTGTTGATATAAACGAAAACAGCCGCCAAAGCTTGAAAGTATCATACCTGTAATAAATAAATAGAATAAAAATTTAGATGAACTAACCCAGCTTTTAGTAAAATCTTTCTGGCTATTATTTTCAAATGGTTGGTTTTGATTGTCCATAATTGGTATTTAATTATTGGCAAAAATAAGGGAGTAAAATTAAAAATACAATAGACTTATTTGAGTATTTATTTGGCAGATTCAAATGGCAGATTCAAGTCATAAGTGCAACAGTTAATTTATTGTGCTACAAAAGAGGTATTAAAGGGCAGTATTTGCATTGTTAATTCATATTCTTAAACTAAAGTTTTAAAATTATATTTTTGTTTTAATTTTATTAAACAAAAGAACACAGAAATGAGTGAGCAAATTGAAGATGAATTATTTTTTTCTGAACTAAGAAAAAAGGAATTTTCAAGAATAGACGAAAATGATCATTGTTATTTAGATTACACAGGTGGTAATTTATATCCTCAAAGTTTAATAAAAAAGCACTTTGATTATTTAAACTTAGAAGTGTATGGTAATCCTCATTCTGGCAATCCTACTTCACAATTATCTACAGATAAAGTAAATGAGGCTCGCAAAAAAGTTTTAAATTTTTTTAATGCTGAAGAAAATTATTATTGTGTATTTACATCCAATGCATCAGCAGCTTTGCAAATTATAGGTGAGTGTTATCCATTCGATGCTCAAAGCCGTTTTTTATTAACTGCAGATAACCACAATTCTGTAAATGGTATTCGTGAATATTGTAAAGCAAAAAAGGGAACAGTAAAATATTCTTTATTGAATTATGAAGATTTGCACATCAATAAACAAGTGCTTGAAAAAGAGTTAAATGATTCGGAATATTTTTCTAATAAATTATTTGCTTTTCCTGCACAAAGCAATGTTTCTGGCGTAAAGCATGATTTGAATTGGATAAAAATTGCACAAGAAAAAGGTTGGGATGTTTTATTAGATGCTGCTGCTTTTGTACCTTCTTCAACACTTGATTTAAAAGAACACCATCCAGATTTTGTTTCTATTTCTTTTTATAAAATTTTTGGTTACCCTACAGGTTTAGGTTGTTTATTAGTAAGAAAAAATAAGTTTAATAAATTAAAAAAACCTTGGTTTGCAGGAGGCACTGTAAGTTTAGTTTCTGTGCAATACGAAAGTTATTTTTTAGCAAACGATCACGAACGTTTCGAAAATGGAACTGTAGATTATTTAGGCATTCCAGCTATAAGTTTTGGTATTGATTTTATTAATGAAATTGGCATTCAACGTATCAAAACAAGAATAAAATCTTTAGCTAATTATTTTAAAACAAGGGTAGAAAATTTAAAGCATAGCAATGGCGAAGCAATGATAAAATTATTTGGACCCTCTGTTATTAAACATAAAGGCGGAACTTTTATTTTAAATTTTAGAGATGTAAATGGAAATATTTTTGCTTTTGAAAATGTAGAAGATTTGGCTAATAAAAATAAAATTTCTATTAGAACTGGTTGTTTTTGTAACCCAGGAATTGATGAAGTAAATAATTGCTTAACTACAGATGAATTGGCAAAATATTTTACAAGCCACGATTTAGGAAATTATCACGATATGATTCAGTTTTTAGGAAAAATGCGTGGTGCCATAAGGGTTTCATTAGGGGTGGCAACTGTTCAAAAAGACTTAGATAGGTTTTTAGAATTTGTAAGTACATTTAAAGATAAAACTGTTGAATAGCAGTTTTTAAAACTTTTTTCTTCTTTAAAATTATTTTAATAGCACATGACCAATGCTGAAATTGCTGATAACTTTTCGTTTCTATCGAAACTAATGGATATTCATAGAGAGAATAGTTTTAAAGCCAAATCGTATTCTGCTGCTGCCTATAATATTGATAAAATGTCTGTACAACTTTCAACAGTTGAACATCATAAAATATTTTCTTTAAAAGGAATAGGCGAATCCGTTGGGCAAAAAATTATTGAACAACTTACAACCGGGCAACTTCAAATTTTAAATGAATACATTGAAAAAACGCCACAAGGTGTAATAGAAATGTTGCGTATAAAAGGTTTAGGTCCCAAAAAAATTGCAACAATATGGCACGAAATGGAAATTGAAACTATTGGAGAATTGCTATATGCTTGCAACGAAAACAGGTTAACTTTATTCAACGGTTTTGGAGCTAAAACGCAACAAAGCGTAAAAGAAAATATTGAGTTTTATTTAAACACTTTAGGTAATTATTTGTATCAACAATTAGAGACTTATGTGTTGGCATTTCAAGAAAAATTACAACAAACATTTCCTCATAAAAAATTTATCATTACAGGTGCTTTTAGAAGACAATTAGAAATTATTGAAAGGGTAGAATGGGTTACAACTGAAAATAAAATTGATGTAAAAAATTTCTTCGTTAAAAACAACTATCAAATACAACAAGAAGAAGAAAATTACATTGTTTTTTGTGGTGAAGAAAATGTACAGCTTGGCTTTTATTTCTCAGAAGAAAATAATTTATGTAGCCAATTATTTGCAACAAGTTGTAGCAAAGAATTTTTAGAAGCATGGATAAATGTTACAGGCTGGAGTGCATTAGAAAAATTTTCAACTGAGGAAGAAATTTTTCAGGAATTTAATATCAATTTTATTCCATCTTATAGAAGAGAATTTGCAACAGTTATACAACAAGCCAAGCAAAACCCTTTGCCAGCAACAGTTTCAGCTAATGATATAAAAGGAATTATTCATAGTCATAGCACTTGGAGTGATGGCGTAAATACTATTGAAGAAATGGCAAATGCTTGTGTTTTGCAAGGATTGGAATATTTGGTAATAAGTGATCACAGCAAATCTGCTTTTTATGCTCAGGGCTTATCTGTTGAAAGAATTGTAGCACAACATCAACAAATTGATGAACTCAATAAAAAACTTTTCCCATTCAAAATTTTTAAGAGTATTGAAAGCGATATTTTAAATGATGGAAGCTTAGACTATGATGCAGAAATTTTAAACAAATTTGATATTGTTATAGCTTCTATACATTCTAATTTAAAAATGAATGAAGAAAAAGCAATGATGCGTTTGTTACATGCTATTGCAAATCCTTTTACTTCAATCTTAGGGCATTTAACAGGAAGATTATTATTGAGTAGAAATGGTTATCCTGCAAATTATGAAAAAATATTTGATGCCTGTGCTGAACATAATGTTGTTATAGAATTAAATGCACACCCCAGAAGATTAGATGTAGATTGGCGATTTATAGAATTAGCTTTATCAAAAAATAATCTTATTTCCATTAATCCAGATGCACATGCTATTGAAGGCTATAAAGATTGTTATTATGGTACTTTGGTAGCACAAAAAGCAGGTTTAACTAAAGAGCAAAATTTAAGTAGTTATTCTTTAGAACAGTTTAAAATATTTGTAGAAGAGCAAAAGCGTAAAAGAAAATTTTGAAAGTATAAATAACAAAAAAAGCCTTGAAATTAATCAAGACTTTTTAGTGATCCGGATTGGATTCAAACCAATGACCCACAGCTTAGAAGGCTGTTGCTCTATTCAGCTGAGCTACCGGACCTTTTTAAAAGAGGTGCAAAATAAAAGGAAAAATATCTTTATTCCAAGTTTATTTGGCATATATCTTTATAAAAAATACATTGCAACTCTTAATAAACCATTTTTCTATTATGAGTAATAATAAAATAACTATTGGTAACGAATGGCTTTCATTTAACGATGTGAAAAAATTTATTGTAAATCGTACTGCGATTGATATTTCTAAAGATGCCGAAATGCTTGTTGTAAAGTGTAGAAAATTTTTAGATGATAAAATGAACGATAATGAAAGATTGTATTATGGCATTAATACAGGTTTTGGCTTTTTACAAAATGTAAAAATAGATAATGAACAAATCGAGCAACTTCAATATAATTTATTAATGAGTCATGCTTGTGGTATGGGTAATGAAGTTCCAGCAGCTATTGTTCGTTTAATGCTTTTATTAAAAATAAAAAGTTTAAGTTTTGGTAATAGTGGGGTACAATTAGAAACAATTAATGGACTTGCTACGCTTTGTAATAAAAATATTTTACCTGTAGTTTTTACTCAAGGTTCTTTAGGAGCAAGTGGCGATTTAGCACCACTTTCGCACCTTACACTTCCTTTAATTGGTATGGGTGAGGTAAGTATTAATAATGAAAAAAGAGCTACTCAAAATATTTTGGATGATTTAGGTTTTACACCTATTGCACTTAAAAGTAAAGAAGGACTTGCATTAATTAATGGCACACAATTTATGAGTGCTTATGGAATGTATTGCTTGTATAAAGCAGAACATTTATTACAAATGGCTGATTTAATTGCTGCTTTAAGTTTTGATGCTTTTGATTGTGTAAGAGAACCTCTGCATCCTTCAATACATGAAGTAAGAAAACACAATGGACAAATAAATACTGCTAATAATTTAAGAAATATTTTAGCAGATAGTGAAATAGGCAAGCAACCCAAAAAACATGTACAAGATCCTTATAGTTTTCGTTGCATACCTCAAGTGCATGGTGCAAGTAAAGATGTTTATAATAATGTATTGAATGTTTTTCTTACAGAAATAAATGCTGTTACTGATAATCCTAATGTTTTTCCTGATGAAGATTTAATTGTGAGTGGTGGTAATTTTCATGGTCAACCATTAGCCATGAACTTAGATTTTTTAAGTATTGCTATGAGTGAAATAGCAAGTATTAGCGAAAGAAGAACTTATCAATTAATTTCTGGACAAAGAGGCTTGCCTTTATTTTTAGTAAATAACCCTGGCTTAAATTCAGGTTTTATGATTCCTCAATATACTGCTGCAGGAATAGTAAGTGAAAATAAACAGTTGTGTACACCATCAAGTATTGATAGTATTCCTTCATCCAACAATCAAGAAGATCATGTGAGCATGGGAGCAAATGCTGCTACAAAATGTTTTAGAGTAATTGAAAATATTGAAAAAGTGTTAGCAATAGAATTGCTGACAGCTGCACAGGCATTGAATTTTAGACGACCATTGAAAAGCTCTAAAGCTGTTGAACATTTATTTGAAAGTTTTAGAAAAGTTGTTTCATTCAACGAAAAAGATAGAATACTTCATGATGATATGATGCAAGCAGTATCGTTTATAAGTAAATATGAAGCAGAATTTTAAACCTATTTCTTATAAATAACCATTATGATAAATGGTAATGACTGTACTAAAAATATTTTTCTTTAAAATTTTGACTTATTCGTGTACTACCATAATTGGTACATGACTATGAAAGGCTAACATTTTGGTATGGCTTTTATTAAACAACCTGTCAAAAAAGCCATGTTTTTTAGGAATGATAATGAGTAAGTCAATTAAATTATTATCAGTAAAATTGTTTACACCTTCTACAAAATCTGTATGATAAATAATATGATGCTTGGGCTTAAATGCAGCAAAGGCAGTATTTACAGGCTTTCCAATAAAATCGTTATCAGTATATTTTTTAGAAGCATCTTTTTCTACATGTAAAATACCAAAATTACTTTTTGCTGTAAATAAAAAATCTGTAATTGGTTTAGCAGGTAGGTTTTCATTAATATATTGCAAACCATAAGCCAAATAAGTATTTTGAATTTGTTTAAACACTGCTTTTGGAGGAACAATAATTACAGGCACTTTAGATTCTCTTGAAACATCAATTGTGTTGCTGCCAATTAAAGATTGCTCAATAGAAGAACCTCCTGTTATACCCATTATTATTAAGTGAACTTTTAATTCTGCAACAGTTTCTTTAATACCATTTAAAACGGTATTGTAATTATTCAATGTTTCAATAGCTACGCTTAGGTTATTAAATTCTGCTTTTAATTTTTCTTGCATGGTTTGCAAAGCCTTGCTGCTATTGCTTTTTATTTCTTCTATATCAATAACAATAGGAGCAGTTAAACCACCATTTGCCATAACTGGCAATTCAAAAGCATTGTATAAAACAATTCGTTCTGTATTTAATTGTACAGCTAAGCGAATGGCATACCTTGCAGCATTATAAGAAGTAGATGAAAAATCTACAGGAACTAAAATGGTTTGCATAACTATTATTTTATTGAAGTAAAGATAAAGGTTTAAAGAAAAAATGTTAATACAATTTTTCTAATCGTATGCAAACTTTATGAAAGCTGTTTTATGGTAAAAATTAGTTGCAAATTTTATCGGCACAACAGCTACTTGCAAAAGCTTCTGGTTTGGCTTTAAATGCAAAACCCATACCTAAAATATAGCCCATTGCCTCTTTCAAAGCATCATTACTTTTAAAGTTTGGATTCGTATTTATATCTGCATGAACTTCCATTTCTACTCCATATTCTATAAATAAATCGCAGAGTTCATAAGCTATTTCAATACTTTTTGCTACTTCTACCAACATTCGTTCTTTGATGTGATAGCTTTGTTTTGTTTTTTCGTTATGAATGTACATAAAACCTCCACTATGCTCTCTTAAAAAAACAATAACTGTTGCAAACTCAGTATCTAAGCCCTTTACCTGACTATCTGTACCAATGCAAACTTTTAATTTAATGCCATTTTCTGCTTCTCTTTTTATTGTTTCAGCTACTGCTTCTTTAATAGGAAGATGGATGTTTTCTCCATTGAATTTTCTCCATTTCATATTTTAAAGTTTATTGAAGTTATTTTTTTTCGCTTTTTAAATGGGTATTTATTATGCACATTTAGTGCATAAACTTGCTGCTATGGCTTAAATCTTGTTTTGAAAAAGCATTTTAATATTGTTATTTTACAACAATGAATACAACTGAAAGCAAGCTATATTATATTTTAATTTCTTGTTCCATTTTTATAGGCTTGTACTTATACAACCCTTTGCATTTGTATTTTTTAGGAGATGATTTTTTACATATTCCTGAGAGTATTCATAATGTATGGATGCAGCAAAATTCTATAAGACCTGTTGGTAATTTTTCTTTACACTTAGATTATTGGTTGTATAAAACAAATGCTGTAGGCTATCATTTTACCAATTTGTTGCTCCACTTTGTTAATTCTATTTTAGTTGGAATAATTAGCTTTCAATTATTTAAGAAATTTAAAATTCCATCAAATAAAGGGCTGCATTATGTTGTAGCAGTTTTCTTTTTTATTTATCCATTTCATAGTGAAACTATTTTTTGGATAATTGGACGTTCTGCAAGTATGGGAGCATTGTTTTTTTTAGCTTCATTGTTTTATTTTTTTAAGAAAGAAAATAAAATAGTTTATGCTGCTTTATCCATTTTATTCTATCAAATTGCTTTGCTGAGTTACGAATCTTCTTGGCTTTTCCCTTTAACAATTACGCTTATTTATTTTTTTGATAAGAGAAATAATTTTTCATCTAATAAAAAAAATATTTACTTCACTGCTTTAGCATGGTTGCTGCTTGTTGTAAATATTGTTGTAAGAATTGTATTTACAGGAAATGTTTTCAATCATTACGATACGCAAGCATTTGCGAGTTTTGATTTTAAATTGCTTGCCTTAAATTTTCTTAGATTATTATTTAGAACTTGGTTGCCTCCTTTTTATAATATAGCGTATTTTAAAATGGCAGTGTTTGTTGTAGTATTCGTAGTAGCAGTTGTGTTATTTGTGTTGTATAAAAAGAAGAAGCTGAACATTTTTTTTGTTCTATTAACTTTATTATGGCTTGTAAGTTATTTGCCTTATTTAGCTTTAGGCATTGATACACATGGCACAGAGGGAGAAAGGTTTTTATACATGCCCTCTGTATTTTTTTGTTTTTGGTTGATGTATGTATTGAGTAATATTTTCTCTGCTAAGTATTTTTTATATGTGAGTTTGCTGCTGATTGTATTGCAACTTTATTTTTTAAAACAAACAAGAACTTATTATGTAAAAGCAGGAAAAATTACACATCAAACTGTACAACAAATAAATTTATTAAGCAATAAAGAAAGAATTTTTATAGAACACTTGCCACAATATAATAAAGGGGCTGTTGTGTTTAGAAGAGGCTTGAATGAAGCTTTACAATGGTTGTATCCTCATCAACAATCTAAATTAATTATTGTATCTATTGATGATAGTGATGTTAAACCAAGAAAAAATCATGTGCATTTTTTTGAAATTTTATATAGCAATAAAAACTTCCCAAAGCAAGTAAACTCAGTACTTGTATGGAATGGAATTAATTATGAGCAAAAAGATACAACTGGTATTATTTTTAATCCAAACAAAGATGCTTGGCTGAATTTTAACGATACAACACTTACAATTATTAGATAATTTTTTAACAAGGAATATGGATAGCAACTAAAGTGCCTTTGCCAATGTTTGAGTCCCATTCAACTGTGCCTTGCAAAGAATCAATTCTGTTTTTTATATTTTTTAAACCAATGCCATTACTAATATTATTGAGCGAAAAACCAATACCATTATCTTCAATGGTGCAGCTAAGTCCATCTTTGTCTTTTATCAAAGCAATATCCAATTTATTAGCCTTAGCATGTTTAATAACGTTGTTTACAATTTCTTGAATAGAACGATACAAAATAACTTCAGTATTGTTGTTTAATCTATTATCTAAGCCTTCTGTATAAAATGTAATATGCAGTTTTTTATCATCAATTTTTTCTATAAAAGTTCGTATGGCAGAGGAAAGCCCTGTTTTTAATAAAGCATTTGGCAGCATGTTGTGGCTTACAGTTCTTACTTCTTTATAACTTTCATCAACCAATGCTAAGGTTTTATCTAATAAAATTTTATCCTGCACACTCCATAAATTTTCTTTAAAAACCAAGCTGGAAAGATTCATTTTTACAGCACTAATCATTTGTCCTACACCATCGTGTAAATCAGTTGCAATGCGTTTTCTTTCTCTTTCTTCTGCATCTAAAATTTCAATGGCAGCATTGCTTTTTTGTTCTAATAATGCAGCCTGCATATTAGCAGCTAATAATTTTTGTTTTCTTTTATTAAGTAAAAAAAGAAATAAAATAGAAAGCAAGGAAAACAAAGCAACTCCAATAATTATATATTGTTGTTTTACAATTTTTGCTTTTTGCAATGCAAATTCTTTAGCTTGTTTTTCTTCTTCATAATTGGTTTTTAATAAACTTATTGCTGCATTATTTTTAGATGTATTTAAGCTGTCTTTTAAAATAAGCATTTCGTTTTTGTATTGTAATGCTTTTAATTCATTGCCTTTCGATTGCCAAGCATTACTCATGAGTTGTAATGCTTCTTGTTTGGTATTATTATATTCTAATTTTTTTATAGCACTATCTAAAATTACAATAGCAACATCTGGTTTATTATTAATTAATTGTTGATGAGCATGAGAAAGCGTACTATCAAAAACATTTTGTGCTGTTGATGATAGGCAAAGAAAAATACAATATGCTAAGCAAAGTTTTCTCATAATATTAAACGTTGCTAAAGTATAATTCTTATTAAAATCTTGTAATACCCTCTTGTGGGTAATTTTAGCTTTACACATATTCAAAACATTCTTTGAAAAAGAATACTTTTGTTGTAGTTAAAGAAAAAGCGTGTACGATGAAAGTTCAATTATTTGTTCCTTGTTTTATAGATCAATTATACCCTTCTGTAGCTTTTAATATGGTAAAAGTTTTAGAAAAAGCAGGCTGTACAGTATATTATAATAGCAACCAAACATGTTGTGGGCAACCAGCTTTTAATGCAGGTTTTTGGGGCGAAGCAAGAGATGTTTGTCAAAAATTTATTGACGACTTTTCTAATGAAGGATATATTGTTGCACCAAGTGCAAGTTGTATTGGCTTTCTTAGAAATTATTATAAAAAAATTTTTGAAGATACACGCTATACTGAGAAGTAGAAATGATATCTAAAAAGGCTTTTGAATTTAGCGAGTTTATGATTCAGGTATTGAATGTAGATGATGTAGGTGCTGTGTTTGAAGGAAAAATAACTTATCATGATAGTTGTGCTGCATTAAGAGAATGTCATTTAAAAAAAGAACCAAGACAATTATTAAGTAAAGTAAAAGGGCTTGAATTAATTGAAATGAATGACACTGAAACCTGTTGTGGTTTTGGAGGAACTTTTGCTGTAAAATACGAAGCTATAAGTACAGCAATGGCAGATCAAAAAATAATAAATGCAGAATCAACAGGTGCTGAATATGTAGTAAGTACAGATATGAGTTGTTTAATGCACATTGATGGTTGTATTAAACAGCAAAATAAAAATTTAAAAGTATTGCATCTTGCAGATGTATTAGCAAGTGGTTGGTAAATTTTAAAAAAAAATTGTATGAATTATTGGTTGGTAAAATCGGAGCCTTTTAAATACAGCTGGCAGCAGTTTGAAAAAGATGGAGAAACTTTTTGGGATGGAGTTCGTAATTATGCAGCAAGAAATAATTTAAAAGCTATGAAAAAAGGCGACCTTGTTTTTTGGTATCATAGCAACGAAGGACTTGAAATTGTTGGTATTGCAAAAGTTATTAAAGAAGCTTATCAAGACCCTACCACTACTGATAGTGCTTGGGTTGCTGTAAATTTAAAACCCTATAAAAAATTTAAAAAACCTGTAACACTTGCTCAAATAAAAGCAGAAAAAACTTTAGCCGATATGGATTTAGTTCGTTTTAGCAGGTTATCTGTTGGTAGAGTTAAAGAACATGAATGGCAAACTGTTCTTGCATTAAGTAAATGATTTTCTTTTTTTCAATTCACAAAAAGAATGTATTTGTGAGCAACTTTTAACGTTGTATAAACTTTCTGTTTGGGTATTTTGCTTGGTATGAAAAGAGGAGTTTCTATTATTCTATTTTTATTTTTTGCTATTGTATGCAATGCTCAAACTGTAACAGGTAGTTGGTATGGCATGGGAAAAGCTGAAACAGCCAATTTAGAAGGAAATACTTATTTAACAGAGTTGATATTAAATCAAAAAGGAAAAACTGTAACGGGTCGTTTAAATTTTTATTTTAGAGATAGCCTGTTTTCAAATGAAATAGTTGGATACTTTGATCCTGCTACAAGGGTATTAAATATTAAGCCTACTAAAATTATTTATTATAAAGCAAGCAATACAGAAGTAGGAGTTGATTGCCCTGTTGAGGCTTATTTAACTTTAAGGGTTTCAAGAGTAGGTTCTGTTTTATCAGGTGGTTTTTATGCTACTAAAGATTTTAAATATACTTGCCCTACCATTAATTTTAAATTGAAAAAGAATGAGGATAAGGAAGAAGAAGTGCCGATGCCAATTGTAAAAGAAGAAGTAGAGGAAGACTCTACTGCTTTAGCTAAAACTGTTGTTACAGTTGATGTGCCACAATTAATTTTATCAAAAGAAGATAAACATTCTGAACAATTATTTGCAGAAAGAACAAAAATTTTTGCAAGAGAAATAAAAGTTGAACAAAAAAAAATAAGATTAGAGTTTTACGATAATGGTGCTATTGACAATGATTCTATAGCTGTATTTTTCAACAATAAAATGGTTTTGTCTAAAACTAAATTAGAGCATCAACCTATACAATTAACAGTTGATTATGATGATAGTTTGCCTTATAATGAGTTGAGTATGTTTGCAGAAAGTTTAGGCTTTATACCACCCAATACTGCTGCATTAATTATTTACGATGGCACTAAACGCTACGAAGTGCTTATGACCAGCGATTTTACTAAGAATGCTTCAATAAAATTTATTAGAAAGAAAGAGTAGCAAAATTTTATTCATTCAATAACCTATAACCTGTTGTAGGAATATCAAACTTAGAAGTTGCAACAGGATTAAGATTAATTTTTGTTGCAGTATATTTTATTTTTTTACCACTTTTATCTTGCGATTCATATTCTAAAACAAAACCTGGTACATCTTTAAACTGGTATTCAAATTCTTTTACAGATGGAATGTAATTAGTAGCATAAAATAAATCTAATGTTGTGCCATCTGTTAATAACAGTACTGCTTTTTTACACTCATAACCTAAAATAACTTTTGTTTCATCTAATAAATTTGTTTTCAAATTTTCAAATTTATTGTTGCTTTTATCCCATGCTGCTTTATCTAATTTAGTTAAAAATTTATTGCCCCCAATTTCTCTTAAAATAACTGCGTTGCCTGTTCTTTTATCATAAATAACAGATTGTATAAATGAAGGACTAATAAAATCTACTCTGCTTTGATTGCCTTTTATATATACTGTTTTGATGGTAGATTTAAACATTTCTACTGTTGCATTATCCAAGCCTGTAACATCATCAAGTGTTATATTGTAATCAATAGTACATTCTGCAATGGTACGTTGGCGTTGCTGTGCATTAGATTGAAATGTAAATAGAACTGTTATAATTAAAAGGGTAATAATTTTTTTCATTAGAATAATATTTAAGTGTGTACATACAATTTCATGCCAATATTAATTAAAAAGCCCTGTATTTTTTACAGAGCCTTTTAATTTATTTATTTTTAGTTTTATTTTTCATTTCCTGTAGTTTCTTTTGATTTTCTAACATTTGTGTATAGCGTTCTTGCCATTTGCTTGTTTTTTTAGGAGCTTTACGTTTAGCTTCAATTTTTG
This sequence comes from Chitinophagales bacterium, assembly GCA_026931905.1. Lineage (GTDB taxonomy): Bacteria > Bacteroidota > Bacteroidia > Chitinophagales > Chitinophagaceae > UBA1930. The sequence goes on along the minus strand of JAIXLB010000027.1, from coordinate 18,224 downwards.
CTAAAATTTTATCGTGGTCAATAATATATTTTTGAATAATTAATTGTAAAGCCAATGTAATAATGTTTGATACAGTATAATACCATGTTAAGGCTGCTGGCATTCTATTAAATACAAAGAATAACACAAAAGGAAAAATATATGGCATGTATTTTAATGCAGGATTATCTTGTGTTGGGGCACTACTCATGTTGTATATAGAACTAAAGAAACTTGTAACCACAGCAGTTATGGTAAATAAGCTAAGGTGATTGCCTATTAACCAAATATTGCTTCCCCAGCTTATTATATCATCATAAGAAGCTAAATCTTTTGCCCAAAGAAAACTTTCACCCCGCAGCGAAATATTTGAATTGAAAAAACTATACAATGCAAAGAATATAGGTATTTGCAATAATGCTGGAATACAGCCTCCCAAAGGGTTTACGCCTGCTTCTTTAAACAGTTTCATTTGCTCCATAGCAAAAGCTTGTTTGTCGTTTTCGCCTAATTTCTTTTTTAGTGTGTCTAACTCTGGTTTTAATAATTTCATTTTAGCACTACTCAAATAACTGCTATAAGTAAGTGGTGCTGTAATTAAACGAATGAATAAAGTAAGCAACAAAATTACCCAACCATAATTGCCAATAAATTTTGCAAAGAAATTAAAAACAGGCATTATGATATATTGGTTGATAGGGCGAACAAACGAATACATATCTCTACCAAAATTTACAATTCTATCCATTTCTGGAGCTTGTTTTTTTAGTATTTGATAATCGTTTGGACCAAAGTACATTTTTAAAGGAACAGCTACACTACTTGCTTCTTGTAATTTTATTTGAAAATTTGCATCAACTTTTGCTAATACTTTACTTGAATCTGATGTGTTTTTTTCCCAAACAACTTTACCGCTATTAAAATTATTATCTGCAATTAATGTAGTATTAAAAAACTGTTGCACAACACTCATCCAATTGGTTTGTTTTTCAAAAGTGTGTTCAGTTTTAGTCATGATGTAATCAAATTCTTTGTTTTCTAAAAAACAAATATTACTCATTTGCCCCCTTTCGTATTCTGCATTTTTTTCATGCTGTGTAGTAGTAGTATGCCATAAAATATTGAGAGAGCTGTTGTTTAGCAAAGTATTTGCACCATTGAGTTTCACATTCCAATCTATCATGTAAGAATTGGGTGAAATGGTAAAATGGTGCTCAATAGATTTTCCAGCAGAGTCGCTTAAGGTATAAATTACAGTTTGCGATCCATCAGTATTTTTTTGAATGCCAGTAAGATTAAAAAACAAATCACTGGTTAATGCAGAAGTGTTATTGCCTGTATTAATATTGTATCCCAACTTATCATCTTTAGTGCCTAACACAACTAATGAGCTATCATAAGATGAATATTTTTTTAAAGTTACTGTTTGTATTCTTCCTCCTTTATTGGTAAAGGCAATTTTTAAAAATTCATTTTCTACTGTATCAATTTTTTCTGTACCATTTGTTACACCTGTAAAATTTCCTGCTTTTATTACATTATCTGTAGAGTCTCTTCTTATAGAATCCTGAATAGCTTTTTCTTTCATTTCAGGAGTAATTTTTGCAGCTTCAACTTTTGCAATAGAATCTTTTCTGGCTTGGTCTTGTTCCATTACGCCTTTTGCCATTTTATTGTTGTACCAAAAAAATGCAATAAATAAAATACCTAAAAGCACAAAACCAATTATCGTATTCTTATCAGTCTTCATATTCTAATTTAAAGTTTTTAAAAGAGTGGCAAAGGTAGGGAACTGAGGCAGATTGCAATAACTTGAATTGGGTATTATTTTCAAGCAAAATGAAGCTGGATTTTAGCCTTTAATACAACTTAAAACAGTTATTGAAATACTTGGTATTAATAAATGCTTTTTCAAATATTGTAAATTATATTTCTTCCTCTAAAAATATTACTCCCTGATTTCTTAATTCATTTAAAACGGGTGTATAAATTTCTGGTAAAACAGGAATGTGTAACCCAGTAGTATTTATTTTATTTTCTAAAATTAATTTAGCTGCAATTCCTAAAGGCAAACCTACTGTTTTTGCCATTGCCGTTTTATGATTATCTTCTCCAACAAGTTCTAACAAACTACTTACATAATGTTGTTTATTGTTTAATGTATATTCTATTTCATGAAGCATTACTACTAAATCTTTATCATTATGCTGTAGAGCTAATTTTTGTTCAAGAATAAATTGTAAAATTTCTGCTGCACTGCAAAATCCTTTATTGATAAGTGTTTTGTTGTCGTTCAAGCCAATGTATTCCAATTGTTTTTGCAGCAAAGCACCTGTTTCATTATTATTAAAAGCAGTTTTTACAAAAGTTTCTTTGCCATATTTTTTAAAATGAGTTGTATAAAAATCTGCAACAGTCATTTGAATTGTATCGTATTCTTTTTCTTCGTTGGTAAGCTCAAGTTGCACAATAAAATTCCAACCTATAGAAAATTCTGGATGCCTTAAAGTTGTTCTTACAAAAGTATTTACACCTTGTAGCTGGTATAAATTTATGTAGCTAATAGAATCTCTGTTGGGATAAAATGAATAAATATTATTGGTGCTTGTTTTAATGAATTCTTTTTGAGAAAATAAAGCTTCGTAATGCTCCTGCACTATTGAGTTATTTAATAAATAAGATGCACCTGCTTTTCCTGCCAAAATAATATTTTTAGGATTCCAACTTATTTTATAATGCCAAGGATTATCATCGCTTTCTGGTGCAATTAAACCTCCACAATGCGATTTAAAAGAAGTAATAATTCCGCCTTTATTTTTTATGGAATGAATAAGTTGCATAGCACTCATGTGGTCAATGCCTGGGTCTAAACCCATTTCGCATAGGAAGAGTAATTTTTTTTCTTTGATAGTAGATGCTAATGCTTTTATTTTTTCATCAATATAAGATGCAGTGAGTAAATGTTTGTTGTAAGACAAACAATCTTGTGCAATTAAAAAGTGCAAATGAGGGGGCATCATGGAAATTACTACATCTGCCTTTTCAATAATTTTTTTTCTCTCAATTTCGTTTTCAATGTTTAAAAAAATAGTAGAAGTATTGTTACTTTCTTGCACTTTTTCATTTAATAAAACTTTGTTGCTATCGGCTACTGTAAAGTGCCAGTTGTGTTGCTGTACAAGGTTTTGCAAATAATTTATTAATACTGTTGCAGATTTTCCTGCACCAAAAAGAAGTATTTTTTTTGCCATGCTGCAAGAGTACGAAAAAAAATAATTAGAAAGGAAAACCAATGCCTAATTGAATGGCATAGTTTTTTATTTCGGTATGGCTTTGATTATTTCTAAATTCTGTCCATTTAAAATTTTTAATGCTCATCCATCCATCATTTGTTAAACGACCTGGATCTTTTACTTTATAAGCAAAATCTACACGAATCATAAATAATGTAAAATCGAATCTTAACCCTGTTCCAACACCAATCGCAATATCTTTATACAAACGATTTAAAGCAAATTCGCCATCAGGATTAGCAGGGTCTTTTTTTACATTCCAAATGTTTCCTATATCGGCAAACAAGGCACTTGCCAATTTAAAACTTCCAATTTTTGCAATGTTAAATCTATACTCAATATTTGCTTCAAGCTGCATATCGCCAAATCTATCTCTAAAAGAGTTTGAAGAAATTGTATCACTTAAAATAGATGAACCTAAACCTAATTGCCTTAAACCCCAAGCTCTCATACTGTTGGGACCTCCTGCAAAATATTGTTTAAAAAATGGTAATGATTGACCTCTTAATGGAAGACCTATTCCTACAAAACCTCTATAAGCGATTTCGCTTTTAGGCAGCTTATGGCTGTATTTGTATTCTGCTTCTGCTTTTATGTATTGATAAACTTTATCGTGCAATGATTTAAAAGGTAAAGTTAAAAGCCCACTTTCTTCAATGCCCAATCTTAGCATTGCATTGCTGTTGTAACGCTTACCAGGCTTGGTTAAAGTATAATTAATGCCACCACCTGGAAAAGGAAAACCTACCACATTTCCTGTATTAAATGAGTTGCGTAAAAAAGGATTGGCATCAAAAAGTGTTTTTAATCCTGGCAAAGTGTCAATGCTATACAATTCAATATTTAAGGGCTTCCATAACCACACAGCATTGTATTTCTTTTTGGTGGTTTTTTGCCACTCCCATGCGTAATTAAAATTTGCCGATTTTAATCTAAAAATTTGAAAACGTTCTGTATAGGCTACTGTTCCAGATATTATTGTTCTTTTGTTTTCTGACCCTCTTAATAAAGGTAATCTTGTAAAAACTTTTGGCATTATTAATCGAGGAAAGCTATAAGAATGTGAAAGACTAAATTGAAAAGTTTGTACAAGATTAGAAGCAGCTTGCCCATTTTGGTTGAGTAAATTTAATTCAACACCAGCCCGTAAAGCTGTATTACTTTGTATTGCTAATTTTCCAATGTTTCTGTTATTCAAAGTTGTTCCTAAGCTAACTCCTAATAAATTTCCAGCAGTAAAATCGCCTGAGTTTCTACTCCCTTCTATGTTGTAATTAGTTTGATATTTTTTTTGTGGTACAAGAAAATAATAAATATCCAAGGAGTCCTTACCATACTGTATTATTCTGGAATCAATTTGTTGCCAGGCTGCTATTGTAGAAAGTGTATTTAGCGTTTTAAAATAATCGCCTTCTTTATATAAACTATCTCTTCTTAAATAGGTATGCTCTCTTAATGGTTTTATTTTAAACAAACCAATTTTATCTCTAAGCAGCAAATCGCCTTTTTTATTGGTTGCTGTTTTAAAAGATTTATCATTTATTAATGAATCTGGAATGTCGGTAATTTTTGTTTCAGGATAGTAATAAGTGTTTCGTACATAAAATTTATTAAGCCTTGTAGAGTCATTGCTGATTCTTTGTTTAATATCAATTTTCCATGAAGGATTTTCTCTTCTTTTTTTATCGGCTTCAGCAATAAGTTTTGCCAATTCAATAGGGTCTAATGTAAGTTTAAATAAGTTTTCATTTGTGGTATCTACTAAAGCATAAAGATGTTCTTTAGTAAATTTATAATATCCATTTTGTCTAAACCAAGAAACCATTCTATCTAATTCATCAGAAATTTTTTGCTTAGTGTATGGTTTGCCTTGTTTTAAATAACTGTTATCGTATTGTTGCATTGCAAGCTCTTGCAAAACTGTGTCTTTGTAAGTATTATGAGTTGTATCAACTAAAGCATAACTTACGGTATCTATTTTAATTCCTTTTCCTAAATTAATGGTTATAATAGCTGTAGTTCTTAGCTGGTCTTGCTTTCCTAAAAATGAACCTGTTTTGGTAATATGAAAACTGTCTTTTCCAAAAGTAGAATAATAATATCCCTGTGCTTGTAAATAAGCATTCATGAAAATTTTTGTTCTACCAAAATTAGTGCTATCAAATATGGGTGGGTTTTTAAATTTTTTTATAAGACCAAACCATAAAGAAGTGTGTCTGGGTTTTAAACTATCGTCCCAATAATTTTGCAATTCTTCTTTTAATCTTTTTTTCTCATCTTTGGGTAAGTTGCCATTCAATTCTATTTTATTACTGAAAACAAAAGGAGTATTAATGGGATATCTTTTTTTGGCACATGAAGTAAAAATAAAAGCAACTATTAAGATAGCTGATACATACAATAAATAGTTGGCTCTTTTAAAAAAAATCATATACAATGCTAAGTAAAAATGAAGTCAAATATATTCAATCTTTATGCCACAAAAAACAAAGGCAACAAGAAAGAGTTTTTATAGCCGAAGGTGCAAAGATTATTGAAGAATTGCTTGCAAGTAACTATGTTGTAAAAAAACTTTTTGTTACAGAAAAATATTTACTACAAAACAGGTTCACAAATGCTGTTATAACAGAAGTTTCAACACAGGAAATGGATAAAATAAGCCTTATGGATAATGCTACAGATGTGTTGGCTATTGTAGAACAAAAACCTAATGAAATGCCTGCTGTTAAAGGAAAATTAAACTTAGTTTTAGATGGTATTCAAGACCCTGGAAACTTTGGAACAATAATTAGAATTGCTGATTGGTATGGCATTGAAAATATTTTATGCTCCAACGATACTGTTGATTTGTATAACAATAAAGTTATTCAAAGCACTATGGGAAGTTTTGTAAGAGTAAATGTTTGGTATGGCGATTTGAAAACAGTATTTCAGAAAAATCTATTGCCTGTTTTTGCAACTGTTTTAAATGGTAAAAATTTGTATGAGCAAAATAAAATTACTGAAGGCTTTTTAATAATTGGCAATGAAGGCAAAGGAATAAGAGAAGATACATTATCCTTTGTACAACATTCTTTAACCATACCTAAAAAGGGAGGAGCAGAAAGTTTAAATGCAGCCGTAGCCACTGGAATTTTATTAAGCTGGCTTACAAAATAATTTAATGGTTTATAAACTCTTCAACAGCATTCATTACTTTTTCTGTTCTGTAAATTTTATTATGCCCATAACCTTCTGTAAAATAAAACTGCACATTGCTTAAATTCAATTCCTGTACAGGTTTCACGTCTTCTATAGGACAAATCCAATCTCTTGTATCATGTATCCATAACACAGGAATATGAATTTGTTTTATACTACTTGAAACAGAATAATAACTTAAAGGTTTGTTTTCAAAAGAGGTAATGAGTTGTTCAATATCAGCTTTTACTTCATTGCCTAATGGTACAAATTTGAAAAAATTATCAATGGCTCTTTGTGTTTCAGTAGCAGGTGCAATAAAAATTATTTTTTGAAGCAGAGGCATTTTTTCAGCAGCCAAAGATGCTGCTAAAGCACCTAATGAATGAGCAATAATGCAATAAATATTTCCAAACTGTTTGTCTATTTCAATAATTGCATTTTTGTATTGCAAAGCATTTATTGTTTTTCCTTCACTTAAACCATGTGCTGGTGCATCAAAAGCAATTACAGTGTAACCCTGCTGTGTTAAGGGTTGTATGTAATTATCAAACTTATAACTACAACTATCAAAGCCATGTGCAATTAAAATTTTTTTGCCATTATTGTTTTTAGGAATCCACTGCCAACCTGTAAGCTTTTTGTTTTCTACTGTACAAAATATTTTTTCTGCATGATGAAATATAGGAGGCTCCTTTCGTTTGGGTTTTCCACTAAAAGGTGTGCAAAAAATTTCAAAAGCTTTTTCTGCTGCTTTTTTTCTGGATAATATAGATATAGCTTTAATTTTTGCTTTATAATAATTTATTGCAATTCTTTGTGTTAATTTTAATTTCATAAACATTCAAATATACAATATGCAAGTTGTAATTATTGGTTCAGGAAATGTAGCTACAGTTTTAGCTATAAGGCTAAAATTAGCAGGGCACACCATTGTAGAAGTTTTTAGTAAAACAGAATTGCACGCCAAAAAATTAGCAGAAGCAGTAAATGCAAATGTTGTAACACATTTTCAAAACTTAACAACTACTGCAAATCTCTACATTTTTGCAGTAGCAGATAATGCAATAGAAATTTTAGCCCACCAATTAAAGGTTCAAGAAAAAAGTTTAGTTATTCATACTGCTGGTTCTGTAAGTATGCAAGTATTAAAAAATTGCAGTAATAACTATGGTGTTTTATACCCTATACAAAGCATAAAAAAAGAAATGAATAATTCAACACCAATACCTTTTGCTATTGATGGATGTAATAAAAATGTTGTTAATTCATTATTATCCTTAACTCAAATATTAGGCGAAAAGGTAGTGCATTGTAATGATGAACAGCGTTTGCAATTACACATTGCAGCTGTGTTTGCCTCTAATTTTGTAAACTATATGTATTGGCAAAGTGATGTTTTGTGTAGCAATAAAAATATTGATTTTAATGTACTGCAACCATTAATAGAAGAAACTGCAACACGCTTGAAAACTAAAAAACCTTATGAGGTTTTTACAGGTCCTGCGGTTAGAAAAGATTTTACAACTATCAACAAACATTTAGAGCTGCTGAAAAAAAATAAAAATCAATATGAGGTATATCAATTTTTAACTGACAAAATAGTAGAGGATATAAAATAAAAGGCTTAGTTATTACACCAAGCCTTTTAACTAATTTTATTACTGATTAATTCCTTCTAAAGCAAAAAGAAAAGAGTAAACTAAAGCCACATCTTTTAAATAATCAAATCTTCCACTTGCTCCACCATGACCAAAATCCATATTGGTATGCAGTAGTAAAACATTGTTATCTGTTTTCATTGCTCTTAATTTAGCTACCCATTTTGCAGGTTCAAAATATTGTACTTGGCTGTCGTGTAAACCTGTTGTTACAAGCAAGTTGGGGTAATTTTTCTTTTCAATATTTTCGTAAGGGCTATAACTTTTTATGTAGAAATAATCCTCTTTCTTTTTAGGATTTCCCCATTCATCAAATTCATTTGTAGTAAGTGGTATTGTTTCATCTAACATTGTATTTACAACATCTACAAAAGGAACTTGGGCTACCACACCATGCCATAAATTAGGAGACATATTTATAACAGCACCCATTAATAAGCCTCCTGCACTTCCTCCTTGAGCATACAAATGTTCTTTGCTGGTAAATTTTTCTTTTACTAAATACTCGGCACAATCTATAAAATCTGTGAATGTATTTTTTTTATGAAACATTTTTCCATCTTCATACCATTGTCTTCCCATTTCTTGCCCTCCTCGTATGTGTGCTATTGCAAAAGCAAAGCCTCTGTTTAATAAACTTAATCTTGTACTGCTAAAACCTGCATCAATACTATTACCATAACTGCCATACCCATATAATAATAATGGAGCATTGCCGTCTTTCTTAAACCCTTTTTTATACACCAATGAAATAGGAACTTTTGTTCCATCTTTAGCTGTAGCATACAATCTTTCAGTAACATAATCTTTAGCATTATAGCCAAAAACTTCTTGTTGTTTTTTAAGTTCTTTCTTTTTTGTGTTCATTTCATAATCATATACACTGCTTGGAGTTATTAATGAAGTATAATTATACCTTACAACAGAGGAATTATATTCAGGTGTGTAACTTATAGAAGCTGAATAAGCTGGCTCACCAAAATCTATATAATGTTCTTCGCTATTTTTTAAATTTCGAATGCGTAATTGCACTAACCCATTTTTTCTTTCTGCTACAACAATAAAATCTTTAAACTCGCTTACGTTTTCTATCAAAACATCTGTTCTGTGAGGTATATAATCTTTCCAATTTTCTACACTTGTTTTATCCAATGGACATTCCATTAGTTTAAAATTTTTTGCATCTTTATTTGTTTGAATTAAGAATTTATCTTCTAAACAATACACATCGTAGAGCACATCTTTTATTCTTGGTTGAAACGATTTGAATGAAGCTTCTGGTGTATTTGCATCAATAAAAAATATTTCAGAAGAGAGTGTACCACCACTATAAATATGAATAAACTTATTGTTTTTACTCTTAACTATTCCAATATAATTGGTGTTATCTTTTTCAGTATATACAACTGCATCATTTGTTGCATTTGTACCTAATGTGTGTTTTTTTATTTTTTCTGAAAGCAGCGTTACAGGATGTTTTGCAGTATAAAAAATTGTTTTGTTATCATTTGCCCAACAAAGATTTGCTTCTGTATTTTCAATTTTGTCTTTTAGTATTTCTCCTGTTTCTAAATTTTTTATATAAATAGTGTATTGTCTTCTGCTTACTTCATCTACTGCATAAGCCAATAGGTTATTATCGTTACTAATTTCAAATCCAGTTGCTGAAAAATAAGGCTTGCCTTCTGCCATTTTATCTACATCTAATAAAACCTCTTCGGGTGCATCAAGGCTACCTTTTTTTCTACAATATTTAAAATATTCTTTGCCATCTTCTGTTCTTGAATAATAGAAATAACCATTTTTAAATGTTGGCACACTTTCATCTTTTTCTTTAATTCTGCTCTTCATTTCAGTAAATAAATCTTGCTGTAACTTTTCTGTTCCTTTCATCATAGTAGAGGTGTAATTATTTTCTGCTTTTAAATAATCAACAACTTTAGTACTGTCTGGTCCCTTTTTAAAATAATCAATCATCCAATAATAATTGTCCACTACTGTATCGCCATGCCAAACCCTTGTTGTTGGCTGAATTGCTGCTACAGGAGGTTGCACATCTTTAGCCCATTGGTAAGGCTCTTTCTTAGTTTCATTGTTGTTACAAGCCATCATACTTATTGTAATTAATATGAAAAGAATTTTTTTGCCCATGATTTTTTTTTGAGTATGCAATGTATTGAAAAGCTGTTAAAATTACTATTCAATATTTTTTATTTAGTTTCAATAAAAAGAGGTAATCTTTTTATGGCAGATTACCTCATAAAAATTATTTTACAAGAAATATTAATCCCAAATTTCATCTTTACCCTCTAACCATTTTTTCACACTTTCTGTAGTAACGCTTTTTGGTCTTTCTAAAGGAAAGCCTAAAGCTCTGTCCCAGCAAAGGCTTGCTAAAACTCCTAATGCACGGCTTACAGCAAATAAAACTGTATAAAATTCATATTCTTTTAAACCAAAGTGTACCAATAATGCACCACTATGAGCATCTACATTAGGCCAAGGGTTTTTTATTTTACCTAAAGATTGTAAAATAGGAGGCACAGTTTCGTAAATATTCCAAACTGTTTGACAAAGTTTATCATCTGGCATGTGTTTTTTACCAAACTCCATTTGAGCTTCAAAACGAGGATCTGTTTTTCTTAAAACTGCATGACCATAACCAGGTACAACTTTTCCAGATGAAATTGTGTCTTTCACATATTGTTCAATTTGTTCTTTGGTAGGGTTATCACTTCCAATTTGTTCTTGCATTTCATAAATCCACTTAATAACTTCTTGATTGGCTAAACCATGTAATGGACCAGCTAAACCATTCATTCCTGCAGCGTAGCTTAAATAAGGGTCGCTTAATGCACTACCTACTAAATGTGTGGTATGTGCAGATACATTGCCTCCTTCATGATCAGCATGAATGGTCATGTATAAACGCATCAACTCTTTAAATCTTGGATCGTTATAACCCATCATGTGTGCAAGATTTCCTGCCCAATCCAATAAACCATTGGGTTGTATGTGTTCATTTTTTCTGTATTTTCTTCTATATACATAAGCAGCAATGCGAGGCAAACGAGCAATTAAATCCATAGCATCATCATACATAGGATTCCAATAATCTTTTTTGCTTAAACCTTTTGCATATTCTGCAGCAAAATGACTTTCTGTTTGTAATGCCATAATACCAGTAACAAACATGGTCATTGGATGTGCAGATAATGGCAGTGCATCTATTGTTTGAAAAACATGTGTAGGAACATGGCTTCTGCGTTGCCATACACTTGATATGTGTTGTACATCAGCATCAGTGGGTAATTCGCCTAATAACATTAAGTAAAAAAGCCCTTCTGGTAAGGGTTCATTACCTTCTTCTGCTTTTGGCAATTTTTGTTGTAATTCTGGAATAGAATAACCTCTAAATCTAATTCCTTCCTGTGCATCTAATAAACTTGTTTCAGAAACCAAACCTGTTATGCCACGCATTCCTTGATAAATTTGAGCAAGTGTAACTTCTCCAATTTTTTTATTACCGTGTTCTTTTAAAATTGTTTTAATTTCTTCGTTAGCAATATCTGCTTTTCTTTTAAATGTGTCTTTAATAATACCCATTTTTTTATTTTTTATGGTTTATTTTATTGTAATAAACCTGTTATATAATATAGTTTGTAGCCCATAAAATGGTTACAATACAAAAATAGTTTTGGAAAAATTTGTAATCTTCAAAATAAAATACAAACAATGTGTGTGTATAACCTTGAAAGCGGTTAAAGGTAAAATAAGTTATTTGTTTGGCAAAACTGTTTTAGAAAAAATTATTTAGGTGCTTTTTTGTATAAATAATAAGCCACAAAACAAAAGAAAATATTGGGCAACCATGCTGCAATCAAAGGATGAAAATCTCCTTTAGAAGAAAAAATACTTGAAAATTTATCTGTAATAATATAAGTTGCTGCAATCATAAAACCAACAGCTAAATGTATTCCACTTCCACCTCTTACTTTTCTTCCTGCTATAATTGCACCAATTATAGTAAGCAAAAACACTGCAAAAGCACCAGCATCTCTTCTGTATAATTCAACCTTTAATTCATTAATATTTTCTGAGCCTCTTAGTTGTTCTAATTTAATAAATCTACTTAACTCAGGTGTTGTTAATTTAGATTTTACATAGCTGTCTTTCTTTAAATCAAAAGGGCGGAAGCTAAATGTCATTTCTTTTTCATTGTATTGAAAAACCTGTTCTTGCAAATTATTTAATTTTCTTTCAAAAACATTTATTAATACCCATTTGTTTTTTGATGTGTCCCATTTTATTGCATCGCTTCTCATATTGTCTGTTAATCTTGTTCCATCAAATGTGTTCATAAAAAATGGACCTCCACTTTTATTTAGTGTATCATAATTTATAATACCAGCATAGGAGAAGGAGTCTATTCTAAAGTACATATCTCTTCCTTTTTGACTACCTACGAGTGCTTCATAAGATGAGTTTGCATCTACATATTTTGTAAGAAAAACGGTATGTATAACATTGGCTTTTGGAATAACATATTTGTTAGCCAACCAAAGTATAGAGGCTAAAATAAAGCCTCCAATAAAATAAGGTCTTAGCCATCTTTTATAACTTACACCACTTGCTAAAATAGCTATGATTTCGCTTCTGCCAGCCATTTTAGATGTGAAAAAAATTACTGCAATAAAAACAAAAAGAGGAAATAATAATGCTATAATGTGAGGTACAAAACCAATGTAATATTGCTTTATAAGTTCTATTAAACTTAATTTCGATTTTACAAAATCATCTGCTTTTTCGCTTGTATCAATAACAATAGTAATTACTGCAAATAAAAAAATAGAAAGTGTAAAAGTGGTAAAAAACTTTTTTAATATATACCTATCTATTTTTTTCATTTTTTGCAATGCTATATGCAAATATAAATGTAGTTAATAAGGCTGCATATTTATTTGAATGGAAGAATAGTTAATTTTTTAAAACAATAGAAGCAATATTTGTATAATTATTTTACTGATGTTATTAAAAAATAAAAGCCCTGAATTAATCAAGGCTTTTATTTTCTTATTCAAGAAGTTATTTCTTCTTAGGAGCTGCTTTTTTAGGAGCTGCTTTTTTAGGAGCTGCCTTTTTAGGAGCTGCTTTTTT
>JAIXLB010000027.1:0-4854 GCA_026931905.1 Chitinophagales bacterium | reverse complement strand
GGAGCTGCCTTTTTAGGAGCTGCTTTTTTTGGAGCTGCTTTCTTAGGAGCTGCTTTTTTTGGAGCTGCTTTCTTAGGAGCTGCTTTTTTTGCAGTTGCCATGTTGTTTAAAATTTAAAGGTTAGTTAATGCCATAAAATTAAAAACATTTTTCAAACTGCAAAATTTTTTTTTAAGCAGTAGGCTCCACAGCAGTTACAGAAACAATTGTTTTATCGTTTTTGCTTTTTCTAAATTCTACAATTCCATCAGTCAAAGCAAACAATGTGTAATCTTTTCCTACACCAATATTTTTACCTGGATGATATACAGTGCCTCTTTGCTTAACTATAATGTTTCCAGCAGTTGCAGGCTGTCCACCATATATTTTTACACCCAAACGTTTGCTGTTTGAGTCTCTACCATTTTTTACACTACCCTCACCTTTTTTGTGTGCCATAATTTTATTTTTTAGGAACTAAAAATTATTTTTTAAAAAAATAAAAAGCGAAATTTTTTAATTTTTTTTTGCTTTTTAAATTTTTCCTACGCTATACTTTCAATTTTAATTTTTGTATAGTGTGTTCTGTGACCATGCTTTTTTCTGAAACCTTTTCTTCTTTTCATTTTAAAAGCAATTACTTTATCACCTTGAACTAAGGCATTTACAATTTCTGCTTTTACAGTTGCTTTTGTATTTTCACCTGTAGAAATTGTACCTGCATTATCTACAAATAATACTTCATTAAATTCAACTTTATCTCCAGTATTACCTTGTAAATGTGGTACATAAAGACTATCTCCAGCCTTTACTTTAAATTGTTGACCTGCAATTTTTACTACTGCTAACATAACTTTTAAAAAATTAGGACGGCAAAAGTAAGGCTATTCATTGAAATAGTACAATTTATTTCAGCAAATTACTTAAAAAAAATAAAATTGATGAGAATTGAGCAATAATATTCTCCTTTTTTGTATAAAATGCTATCAAAAACCTATTGTGTATTGAAGTAATATTTGTTTTAAAATTATTGACATGCTATCTTAAAGGTAAATTTATTGAGATATTGAATGGCAGTTAAAGTTGTTATTGTAGATAAAACACTTAGCAATAATTGTTTGTATTTTTTCAGATTTATCAGCCAAGGCACTGCTTTTTTATTAAAAACAACTTCTCTTCTATAATAAAAAAGATGGTAAAAGTTAATACTAATGTATTGCCAATCTTCTTAGGCATTAAAAAATTATTTCTCAGCAAAAGCAGTGCTGTGGTTATAGTTTTTTACATACCAACTTCCTTCGGCTATTTCAGTTTCTAATTCATTTTTATTCCAACCGCAATAACCTATAAAAATTTTAATATCGTTGGTTGTTATTGTATAATTATTAATAAGCGTTATGGCTTGTTTAAAATCTCCACCAAAATAAAGGTCGTCAATAATTAAAGCTCCATCTGGTATTAAATCATTTCTTTTATGAATAAAATACAAATACTCATTGCTTACAGGACCTCCCTCAAACAAAGGAAAAGCAAGGCTGTTACTAAATTCTGCCAATTCATTTAATGTTCGTTCGGAAATTTTATTTACAACAAAACCTAAGGCTCCATTTTCATTATGTTCTGCAATTAAAATAACGGATTGATGGAAATTGGCATCATCATTACTATCAGTGCTTATTAATATTTTGCCAGCAGAAGCTATCATTTTAAAAAAAAAGTAAATCAATAATTTAAGCAAAGCTAAAGCTTAATTTCAAAACTATTTTTATTCAATAAAGTGCTAAATATTTTCTTTAGCGTACAACAAATTATGTTCTTACAAAACAAACATATAATTTTGACCTCTTGCAATTAAGCATAATAGTTTAAATTTTATTACTTATACCAAGTCTTAATTTTTTTAAAACTATTATTATTTATTGATTTTAATTTTTAAAAATAATCTACACTTTACAATAGTAAAATTCTAATGACTAATAAGTTAAACAATATAGGCGTACTTACTTCTGGTGGCGATAGTCCAGGAATGAATGCAGCCATTAGAGCTGTAGTAAGAACAGGTACTTATCATAATTTGGGTGTTTATGGTATTATGAGAGGTTATGCAGGTATGATAGAAAATGATATAAAAAAAATGGATAACAGAGATGTTGCCAATATTATTCAACGAGGTGGAACTATTTTAAAAACGGCAAGAAGCAAAGAGTTTTTAGAATATACAGGTAGAGAAAAGGCATACAATAATTTAAAAAAATTAGGTATTGATGGGTTAGTCATTATTGGTGGTGATGGAAGTTTTAATGGTGCTCAACAATTTTCAAACGATTTTGATATTCCTTGTATTGGTTTGCCTGGTACAATAGACAAAGACATTGCAGGAAGTGATACAACCATTGGCTTTGATACAGCAGTAAACACTGCAGTACAAGCAATAGATAAAATTAGAGACACAATGGATGCACACGACAGGCTTTTTATTGTAGAAGTAATGGGGCGTGATGCTGGTTATATTGCTTTGCACAGTGGTATTGCAACAGGAGCAGAAAATATTTTAATTCCAGAAACTGAAACAGATATGGAAGATATGATTTGCTCATTAACCGAAAAAGAAAGAAGAAAAAAATTAGTAAACCTTGTAGTAGTTGCAGAAGGTGGTGTATTAGGAGGTGCTTATAAAGTTGCTGAAATTATTAAAGATAGAATTCCTACAGCCGATATAAGAGTATGCGTTTTAGGGCATATACAACGTGGTGGGGCACCAACTTGTCAAGATAGGCTTATTGCAAGCCACATGGGATATTATGCAGTAGAGAGTTTATTAATAGGAAGAAAAAATGTAATGGTGGGTGTTGTAAATAATAAAATTTATTACACACCTTTAGATAAAGCTGTAAAAGAAAAACAACGTATAGGACAAGAGTGGATGAAAATTGTAAAAATTTTGGCTTCGTAAAAAACAGATTAACTGAAAATTAAAATTGTAATAGAAATAAAAAATAAAAAATGACAACTAAAGATTTATCAAAATACACACATGCCAACATGGATAAAGAGGCAGGCGTTAATCATGTGTCGCATAAAACAAAAATTGTAGCAACTGTTGGTCCTGCTTGTGATACTTACGAAAAACTTTTAGAATTAGTGCAAACAGGTGTAAATGTTTTTCGTTTAAACTTTTCTCATGGAAGCAATGAACATAAAGCAACTGTAATAGAGCATATAAGAAATATAAACAGTACACAACCCTATAATGTAGCTATTCTTGCAGATTTGCAAGGTCCTAAACTACGAATAGGAGAAATTGAAAGTAATGAGTTGCATGTAGAAATAGGTGATGTTTTTTTGTTTACTAATGAAAAATGTATTGGCACTAAAGATAAAATTTATATTAGTTACCCCAACCTTGCAGATGATGTTAAAATTGGTAATTTAATATTAATTGATGATGGAAAAATAGAAGTAAAAGTGGTAGATGTTACTAAAGAAAAAGAAGTAAAAGTGGTAGTAATTGTTGGAGGTGTCTTATCATCAAACAAAGGCATTAATTTACCTGATACAAAAATTTCATTACCTGCACTTACTGAAAAAGATTTAGAAGATTTAGAGTTTATTATTGAGCAAAAATTAGACTGGGTTGCATTGAGTTTTGTGCGTAGCGTAAAAGATATTGTTATACTTAGAAGTAAATTAGATGAAAAGAAAAGTAAAACAAAAATTATAGCAAAAATAGAAAAGCCAGAAGCCTTAGTAAGTATAAGAGATATTGTTTTAGAAAGCGATGGCATTATGATTGCTCGAGGTGATTTGGGTGTAGAATTACCTGTAGAGCAAGTACCACTTATTCAAAGGCAGTTGATAAGAAAATGTTTACATCGTGCAAAGCCTGTTATTGTAGCAACACAAATGATGGAAAGCATGATTGAACGTGTTAAACCCAACAGAAGTGAAATTACTGATGTTGCCAATGCTGTTTTAGAAGGTGCTGATGCTGTAATGCTGAGTGCAGAAACTGCAACTGGTAATCATCCTGCTTTAGTGGTAGAAACCATGCGTAAAATAATTATGCAAGTGGAGCAAACAGAATATCGTTACAATCGTGAAGAAGACTTAACTCCATTAGCTCACTCTCCTTCTTTTTTAAGCGATGCTATTTGTTACAATGCTTGTAAAATAGCAAGAGATGTAAATGCTAATGCCTTAATAGGTATGACACAAAGTGGTTATACTGGTTTTATGTTAAGCAGCTTTAGACCAAAATCTCCTTTGTTTGTTTTTTCAAAAGAAAGATCCATAATTACACAACTTTCTCTTAGCTGGGGTATAAGAGCATTTTATTATGAAGAAGAGGAGAGTGTAGATGAAATAATTAAAGACCAAATAAATATTTTGAAAGAAAGAGGTTTTTTAAAACAAGGAGATACTGTTATTAATACAGGTAGCATTCCTGTTTCACTGCATTTACCAACCAATATGATAAAGATTACCAAAGTAGAAGAATGGTAAAAAAAACATGTCATTCTGAACAAAGTGAAGAAAATAAACGGTGTCATTCTGAGCGTAAGCGAAGAAACTGTCCAAACCAAAGTACTGCACCTCAAGAGATCCTTCGCTTCGCTCAGGATGACAAAAGGGGGAACAGGATGACAAGAAGAAAATGTGCTATATTATTACTACATCTGTTTTGCTTATATAATCATGTAATGGTTTATCTAAAAAAGGAATAAAAAACATATCAATTACTGTAAGCCTTACAACACTTCTAATAATAATTTCAATAACAGAAGGTTTGCCACCACTTTTATTGACAACCTTAGTTTGCGTAAACCATTTGCCAGGTGTTCGAGCAAAAATTATTTCTAATATAGTATAATAAAC
>JAIXLB010000012.1 GCA_026931905.1 Chitinophagales bacterium | reverse complement strand
GTACAGTAGCAATAATACTTGGAGGAGGAGCAGGTACAAGATTATATCCTTTAACAGCAGCTCGTAGTAAGCCAGCAGTACCTATAGCAGGTAAATACAGATTGGTAGATATTCCTATTAGTAACTGTATTAACAGCAACATTAATAGAATGTTTGTGCTTACACAGTTTAATAGTGCTTCGTTAAATAAACACATCAAAAACACTTACCACTTTAGTGCATTTAGTACAGGCTTTGTAGATATTTTGGCAGCAGAACAAACACCAGATAATCAAAGTTGGTTTCAAGGAACTGCAGATGCTGTAAGAAAAAGTTTGAAGCATATTGAAAACTTTGAGTTTGATTATGTTTTAATTCTTAGCGGCGATCAATTATATCAAATGGATTTATCTGCTATGGTAGAAATGCACAAAGCAAATGGAGCAGATTTAACCATTGCTACCATTCCTGTACATGAAAGAGAAGCTACTGAATTTGGAATATTAAAAACCAATGATGAAAACACAATTACAGCTTTTATTGAAAAACCTAAACATGAATTATTGAAAGATTGGGTAAGTGATACGGGTGAGCAAATGAAAAAAGAAGGCAGAAACTATTTGGCTTCTATGGGTATTTATGTTTTCAACAGAAGTGTTTTATTCGACCATTTACAAAATGTATATAGCGATGCAACAGATTTTGGTAAAGAAATAATTCCAAGTTCAATTTCTAATTATAAAGTTATTAGCTATCAATATGATGGTTATTGGACAGACATTGGAAATATTTATTCTTTCTATGAAGCCAATCTTGCTCTTACATTAGAAATTCCCATGTTCAATTTGTTTGATAATAATAAATTTATTTATACAAGACCAAGAATGTTGCCACCAGCAAAAGTGAGTGGCACAACCTTAGAAAAAACATTAATAACTGAAGGATGTATCATTCATGCAAGTAGAATTGAAAATAGTGTTATTGGCATAAGGTCAAGAATTGGTCTTGGAACAACTATTGTAAATACTTATATGATGGGTAGTGATCATTATGAAACTATTGATGAAATGGCTCTTAATTTAGTAAATAAAATTCCTAAACTTGGTATAGGAGAGAGGTGTTATATTAAAGATGTAATTATTGATAAAAACTGTAGAATAGGTAATGATGTAAGAATCAATGGTGGCAAGCATTTAGAAAATATTGAACATAAATTATATGTTGTAAAAGATGGAATTGTAGTTATAAAAAAAGGAGCAATTTTGCCTGATGGATTTGTTATTTAAGCGTTTTGGTTAAACAAAATTATCTTGTATCAAATTCCACTTTTCTTTTTCAATTTTATATTCAAAATTTAGTTTGGTAGGTTCGCCAAAATAAGCTACTTCTATTTCTTTTACTTTTTCTGCACCCAATCTTGTAATAGAAATTTGAGAACGAATATTCTCTGCACCAACATGAAAATAAACCGTTGAAACAACATCAAAAATATAGTTAAGCATCATGGTTTTTACTGCATGATTAATGCCTTTGCCCCAATATTTTGTAGCATAAAAAGTATAGCCAATTAAAACACTTTTTTCGGTTTCGTTGTAATCATAAAAACGAGTACTACCCATTATAGAATTATCGGTTGTATCCAAAATTTTAAATGCTCCTTTACTTTGAATAGCTCCTTCAAAATAGTTAGTAAAAGCATCTTTTTGCCATCTGTTTTTGTTGGGATGTTGCTCCCAAATTTTTGGGTCAGATGCAGTTTTATACAAAGCCTCAAAATCTTCTTTTACCAAAGGAATAAGCTGTATATTTTTATGTGTTAATGTAGACTGTAAATTAATATTCATGCTATGTAGTATAATAATTCAAGGGTGTTATTAAATAAAAACAAGTGGCACATAGTACCACTTGTTAAAGTTATTCAATAAAATTTGATTGGTTATTAAAAAAAATTAAGCAACTGCTTTTTTAACTAAATCAGCAGCTTCGCTTAGTAAAATAGCACTCTGCACTTTCAAGCCACTTTCATCAATTAATTTTTTTGCTTCAGCAGCATTAGTGCCTTGCAATCTTACAATAATAGGTATATTAATATTGCCCAATTTATTATAAGCTTCTATAACTCCAGCAGCCACTCTATCGCAACGAACAATGCCTCCAAAAATATTAATTAATATAGCTTTTACATTAGGGTCTTTTAAAATAATTCTAAAACCTGCTTCAACAGTTTCTGCATTTGCAGTACCACCAACATCTAAAAAGTTGGCAGGCTCACCACCACTTAATTTAATCATATCCATAGTAGCCATTGCTAAACCAGCACCATTTACCATACAACCTACATTGCCATCTAATTTTACATAGTTTAAATTGTATCTGCCAGCTTCTACTTCTGTTGGGTCTTCTTCTGTTAAATCTCTTAATGCTGCTAAATCTGGATGACGCATCAAAGCATTTTCATCTAAATTCATTTTACAATCTACTGCAATTATTTTATTATCACTTGTTTTAAACAAAGGGTTTATTTCTAACATAGAACAATCCAACCCTACATAAGCATTGTATAAATTGGTTACAAATTTTACGCAATTTTTAAAAGCATCGCCACTTAAACCTAAATTAAATGCAATTTTACGAGCTTGAAAACCTTGTAAACCACCACTTGGGTGTACCCATTCTTTAAATATTTTTTCAG
Organism: Chitinophagales bacterium; assembly: GCA_026931905.1. GTDB lineage: Bacteria > Bacteroidota > Bacteroidia > Chitinophagales > Chitinophagaceae > UBA1930. Next base: position 565 of record JAIXLB010000012.1, on the reverse strand, counting down.
GTGTATTATGTGCCACTTCTTCAATATCCATACCTCCTTCTGTAGAGTACATAATTACATTTTCTCCTTTAGCTCTATCTAATAAAATAGATAAATAAAATTCTTTTACAGGATTAGGACCAGGATAATAAACATCTTGTGCAATTAATACTTTATTTACTTTTTTACCAGCAGGACCCGTTTGTATTGTTACCAAAGTGCCACCCAAAATCCCTTTGGCATATTCAGTAATTTCTTCTAAACTTTTAGCAACTTTTACTCCATTTAATCCGCTTTCGTTTACTTTTCCTTTTCCACGACCACCAGCATGAATTTGAGCTTTAATTACAGCAAAGTTGTTGTTGGTTTGTGTTTTAATTTGTCTATAAGCATCTTCAGCACCCATAACACTTTCTACTGCTATACCTTCTTGTACAGGAACATTGTATTTTTTTAGTAATTCTTTAGCTTGATATTCATGTAAATTCATAAGTAAATATTTTGTGCGGCGAATATAAGTTAAGTTTAGGAAACACATTTTAAACTTTATTCAGTTTTTTCAGCTATTCAAAAAAATGATTTTTAA
>JAIXLB010000088.1 GCA_026931905.1 Chitinophagales bacterium | reverse complement strand
TGGATATTAAAAATAACATTCTTGAAACCATTGGTAATACACCATTAATTAAACTAAATAAAATTACTAAAGACCTTCCCTGCCTTGTTGCAGCTAAGGTTGATTATTTTAATCCGGGTAATTCTATTAAAGACCGTATGGCTTTAAAAATGGTGGAAGTAGCTGAGAAAGAAGGTAAATTAAAACCCGGCGGTACAATTATAGAATGTACTAGTGGCAACACAGGTATGGGTTTAGCATTGGCTGCTGTTGTAAAAGGTTACAAAGCAATTTTTGTTACTACAGATAAACAAAGTAAAGAGAAAGCAGATATTTTAAAAGCAGTAGGTGCAGAGGTAATTGTTTGCCCAACGAATGTAATGCCTGAAGACCCTAAAAGTTATTATAGTGTAGCCAAAAGATTAGCAACAGAAATTCCTAACTCTTATCATTTTAATCAATACGATAATTTAGCCAATCGTTTAGCTCATTATGAAAGTACAGGTCCTGAAATTTGGCAACAAACCGATGGAAAAATAACACATTTAGTTTGTACAGCAGGTACAGGAGGTACAGTTACAGGAACTGCTATGTATTTGAAAGAAAAAAATCCAAACATTAAAATTTGGGCAATAGATGTGTATGGAAGTTTACTTACCAAATATTTCAACACTGGTGAAATAGACATGAATGAAGTACACCCCTATATTAGCGAAGGTTTTGGAGAAGATTTTGTTCCTCAAAACTATGATATGAGTGTGATTGACCATTTTGAACAAGTAACAGATAAAGATGGTGCTGTAATGGCAAGAAAATTAGCCAAAGAAGAAGGTATTTTTTGTGGTTACAGTGCTGGCAGTTGTTTACAAGGCTTAATGCAACTAAAAAAAGAATTGAAAAAAGATGATGTAGTAGTTTGTATTTTTCATGACCATGGCAGCCGTTATGTAGGAAAAATTTATAACGACCAATGGATGATGGAACGTGGCTTTTTAGAAGTAAAAACATTTAAAGATATTGTAAGTGGCAGAGTAGGTAAAAAATTAATTACAGTACGAGAAAATGATACAGTAGCAGCTGCTGTAGAATTAATGAAGAAGTACGATATAGAACATATACCTGTTATGGAAAATAACGCACTAAAAGGAAGCATTAGCGAAGCAGGTTTATTTTTAAAAGTATTTAATAACTCCGAAATAAAAGATGCATTGGTAGCAACTGTTATGGAAGCTGCTTTTCCTGTAGTTGAGTTTAATACACCTATAGAAAAATTAAGCAATCTTATTACCAAAGAAAATGGTGCTGTTTTAGCCAAAGACGAAACTACAGGCGATTATCATATTGTTACCAAATATGATGTATTACAAAGTTTGACGAAGTAGAAGTAGAATTAAAAAATAGTTTAAGGCAAGGCAAACAGGCAGTCCTCAATAATCAATAGTTGAACATTTATCAACAGAATGAATTTAGGAATTCATAAATTTGCTAAATTAATTAGGATAAAGAAAATGGAATTGACAACAGACTTTTATTTGGGCGACTGTAAAGAGCAATTAAAGCTTCTGCCTGACAATTCGGTGGACTTAATCGTTACTTCACCACCATATGCCGACCAACGTAAAAATACTTATGGTGGCATACATACTGACAAATATGTTGAATGGTTTTTGCCAATTTCCGAACAACTTTTACGTGTTCTAAAACCAACAGGAACTTTTGTACTAAATATCAAGGAAAAAGTAGTTGAAGGCGAAAGAAGCACCTATGTGATGGAGTTAATCCTTGAAATGAGAAAACAAGGTTGGCTTTGGACAGAAGAATTTATTTGGCACAAGAAAAATTGTTACCCGGGGAAGTGGCCAAACAGATTTAGAGATGCTTGGGAAAGGTTGCTTCAATTCAACAAGGATAAAAAGTTCAACATGTACCAAGAGGAAGTAATGGTACCTATGGGAGATTGGGCAAAATCAAGACTTAAAAATTTATCAAATACCGACAAAATAAGAGATAACTCAAAAGTTGGCAGTGGCTTTGGAAAAAATATTTCTAATTGGCTTGACAGAGATAAAGCATATCCAACAAATGTTTTGCATTTAGCAACAGAATGTAATAATAAAAACCACAGTGCAGCTTTTCCAGAAGAATTACCTGAATGGTTTATTAAACTTTTTACCAAAGAATACGATACAGTGCTTGACCCTTTTATGGGTTCAGGAACAACATTGACTGTTGCAAAAAGAATGATACGAAATTCTATTGGAATAGAAATAATACCCGAATATTTTGAAATGGTAAAAAAACAATTTAACACAATAGAATTAACTCTATTTGAGCCAACGGTAGAAAATGAAAAAACTAAATCTGAAAGACGTTACACGATACGTTGAAAATAATATTGGAGCTTTTCACCAAAAAAGAATTCAAAGCCTTGACAGCTTGAAACTGTAACAAGTGCTAAGAAGAAAAAATCCTTATTTGTTCAAAGCAAAATTTGTTTTAACAGCAGAACAAATAATTAGAGGAATTGTAGATGCACATATTTCTTCAAACGAAGAAACCATATTTGGCGATTGGTTAGAAGGTCTTGCCATTTTCATAAATGGAAAAGTTTATGGAGGCTACAAATCAGGGATTACAGGACTTGATTTAGAATTTGATAATAATAATATTAGACACATTGTTACAATCAAATCAGGTCCATATTGGGGAAACAGTTCACAAATTGCTAAAATGGTTGCTGATTTTAAAACAGCAAAAAAAGCATTACGAACAAGTAACTCACAATTAAACATTGTTGCTATAAATGGTTGTTGTTATGGCAGAGATAATCAACCAGACAAAGGCGATTATTTCAAATATTGTGGACAAAGATTTTGGGAATTTATTTCAGGTAATACCAACTTATTTACAGAAATAATTGAACCACTTGGTCATAAAGCGAAAGAGAAAAATGATGAATTTGTAAAATCGTATTCTCAAATGATAAATAAGTTCACGAAACAATTTGCAAACGAATTTTGTAACGACTATGGAGATATAGAATGGGGAAAATTAGTACAATTTAATTCAGCAACAAATGAACCAAAGACTAAGAAATAAGAAAGCCCTCCCTCTAACAAGGTATTTACAAATTTGAGGCAAAAGTATTAAATTGAACTTTTGTATTTCTAATTCTCCCATTTCTCCAATATACGAATTTAAAAATAAAATTATTGCATAAGCATTAATAATATAGTGCTTGATTCAATGTATTTATACATAACC
>JAIXLB010000037.1 GCA_026931905.1 Chitinophagales bacterium | reverse complement strand
TTTTTATACTAAAAAACCAAATGGCAGCTGTTAATATACAAGTATAAATGATGAACATATTAATATCTGCAAGATTTTGCTCATAAGTTGCTTTATCAAATTTTCCTAAAAATGCAGCAGGAGGAATTAATTTGTTGGAAATTTCCAAAGGAAAAAATTTAGCTAAGGCGGGTAGTTTAAAATAATAAGTTATTAATGCTCTTAATGCAGGTTCAACAATTATATAATAAAATATAAACACCCCCAAAGCAATAAAAGAACGTCTTAAAAGAAAGCCAACAAAAAACGCCAAACTCAACTGTGCAAAGGTTTGTAAAAGAAAAAGAAAAATATATTTTATCTGCTCACTCCATCGTGTTAATTCCAACTCTGAAGAATAACGTACACCAAAAAAAATAGAAATAATAACATACATCAATGTTGAAACAACTGCAACAATTAATACATCGAATAGTTTGCTAAGTATAAATTCTTTTCTGGTCCAGCCATCTATAATATTTTGTCTGTTTGTTTTATAAGTATATTCATTTGAAATAATCATGATTACTAAAACAACAGGAATTATTACAAACCAAGAAGAAAAATAGGCTACCGAATGCCATACTTCTGGAAAAGCATAAGGATTTCCTATCAACATTTTTGCAAGCTCCGATGCCATGCCTCCTTTTACTGTTATGTTTTCGTAAACACTATAAAAAATTAAATTTATACCTGGGTAAGTAAGCATCACAATGCCAAACATCCACCAAAAAGCCTTGTATTTTTTAAGCTTTAACCATTCTGTTTTTATTAATGAAAGCATATTATTTCTTTAAAAAAGGGGAATTAAAAATTAAGTACGAATATAATTGATGCCAAATTTAAACAGTATAAAATTAAATTGACTAATGAATTGTGATTTTTATTGCAGTTATAGCAATTATGTTTGCAACAGAAATTTTGCACCTTGTATTGATTATTAAAATGAAAAAAACAGCTCCTTCAATTTTAGTTTACTTTCTTTTTTGTATCGTGATTTACATGAGCCAAACGGGTTGTGCAAATATTATTCCACCTGGTGGTGGACCAAGAGATTCTTTACCTCCTGTATTAATTTCTGCACTGCCTAAAGATTCTTCAAAAAATTTTGCTGCTCAAAAAATTGTTTTAAACTTCAACGAATATGTAGAGGTAAAAGATGTGAACAGTAATTTAATTGTATCTCCATTGCCTAAAAACACGCCTACGGTTGACTATAAATTAAAAACAGTAACCATAAAACTTAAAGACAGTTTAGAACCCAATACAACTTATTCTTTAAACTTTGGAAATAGTATTGTAGATGTAAATGAAGGAAATATTTTGCACAACTTTACTTATGTTTTTTCTACAGGAAATACTATTGATAGCAGCAGCCTTTCAGGAAAAATTTTACTTGCAGAAACAGGAAAAGCAGATACAACTTTAGTGGCAGCTTTGTATAATAATATTGCCGATACGGCTGTGTATAAACTAAAACCAAAATACATTGCTACAATACAAAGAGATGGAAGTTTCAATTTTAAATATTTAGCCAAAGGCACTTACGCTTTATATGCATTACCCAATGATTTTTCAAAAAAATACGATGATAGCACAAAGCTGTTTGCTTTTGCCGATAGCCTTATTGTTGTAGAAAATAAAACAACAGCACCTGCAACATTGTATGCTTATCAAGAATTTAAAAGAGAAGAAAAAAAGACAGCAACAACTACTAAAAAAACAACCACTAAAAAATCTGATGAGAAAAAATATGTAACTTATACAACTTCGCTTGAAGCTTTTAAACAAGATATTTTACAAAACACACTTGAGCTACACTTTACAACACCTCTTTCTTTTTTCAATCCTGAAAGAGTTATTTTAACTGATACCAATTACAACAAGCTACCCAATTATACACTTGCAAAAGACACAAGCAATACAAAAATTATTCTTACCACACAATGGAAAGAAAATTTTGCTTATAAATTAATTATGTATAAAGATGCTTTGAAAGATAGTGCAGGTAATGGTTTGGCAAAAAACGACACTATCAAGTTTTTCACAAAAAAAGAAACTGATTATGGTTCGGTAAAAATTAGATTCAACAATTTAGACACAACTAAATTTCCTGTATTACAGATTTACAAACAAACAGAATTAATAGAAGCTATTAAAATAACTCAAAAAGAATTTAGTAGAAAACTGTTTACCCCTGGCGATTATGAACTAAAAATTTTGTACGATAAAAACAACAATGGTATTTATGATGCAGGCAGTTTTAAAAAGAAATTGCAACCAGAAATTATTGTTCCTTTAGATAAAAAATTAGCTGTTCGTGCCAACTGGGACAATGAAACAGAAATATTTTTAAAGCCTCAGCCTTAAAAAAACAATCAATACAACAAGTAAAAAAATTGATTAATGCTTATCTGCATTATGTTGTTCTGTTGCTGCAGGAGTATGATGCCCTGCAGATTTAGAAGGATGATAGTCTCCTTTAATACAACTAAACAAAACCAATGAAACAAAAACTAAAGCAAAAGATAAAATTGAGATAGAGGTAAAATTTACAGAAACCCCTTCAGCATTTGAATGAGACATATTTTATATTTTTTTACAAAACTAAGATACGATAATTATTAGTAGTTGAAAATTTTGTACTAATTTTTTTAAGGGTTAAAAAAACAGCATCGGCAAGAAAGATTTAATGCTATTTTAATACTGCAATTCTTTGCTACACTCTCTACAAAACAATTTTTCTTCATCTTCTGTATTCAATGTTTCTATTAACTCCAGTTTACCATTATTAATTTGGTAAATATCATATTGATTGGGTTGTGTAATAAATTCAATACAACCACATTCACAAGGTTTAATTTTTTGCTCCATATTATTTTTCTATTATTTCTTTCAAATTTAAAAAAAGCCCCTGAATCTTTTCTATATCAGGTTCTTTGGGTTTTTCAAATGGTTATTTTGATATTGCTTTTAATATTAATATGCTAATAATTTCAATAACTTGTAGATTTCTTCATTCCTTTCTCTTTTTATAACCGTTTAGGACGCTATTGCTTTATTTGCAAGAAAATTTTTTAAAAAAAGTTCATTTTTTTTTCTATTTCACTACAACCCCTTACCTTTGCCCTCCGCAAAAAAAGAAAGAGTTATGAATCAAGCAGTTCAGTTTGTACACGAGCAATTAACAGCAACAAAAAATCATCCAAAATTTAAAGCTGGAGATAATGTTACTGTAAACTATAAAATTATAGAAGGAGGCAAAGAACGTATTCAAAGTTTTCGTGGCGATGTAATAAAAACACAAGGCACAGGAGCAACAGCTACATTTACAGTTCGTAAAATATCTGATGGTGTAGGTGTAGAGCGTTTATTTCCTTTTGCTTCTCCCAATGTTGATTCTATTGTTTTAAACAGAGTAGGTAAAGTTCGTAGAGCAAAATTATTTTACTTACGTGAGAGAAGTGGTAAAAGTGCAAGAATTAAAGAAAAACGTATCTAACAAATTTTATACCTTTTTAAAAAGCGGATTTAGTTTCCGCTTTTTTTATTTTGTTAAATACTGTTAAGTAAACGATGCTAATACTTAAACTCCTGCTATTTTTACAACCAAGTAGTTTTATATGAAAAAAATAATTTTAATTCTTTCTCTTATTGTTATACATCATGCCGTTTTTGCTCAGCCCAAAAAAGTTGTAGCCGATAAAATTATTGCACAAGTAGGCGATAAAATTATTCTTCGTTCTGATGTTGTAAATGCTATAGAAGATTATAAACGTCAAGGGCAAGCAGCCAGCTTACCTCCTCATCCAGAGTGTGCATTTTTAGAAGCACAACTTATACAAAAAGCCTTAGTATTACAAGCAGAAAAAGATTCTTTAAATGTAAGTGACGAAGAAATAGAAGCAGCATTAGACAATCAAATTCGTGGCTTTATACAAATGTATGGCAGCAAAGAAATGTTGGAGGAAATTTCAGGTAGAACAGTTTATCAATTAAAAGAAGACTTTAGAAAACCTTTTCGTGAAAGAAAAATGGCAGATCAAATGCGTAACCATATTGTAGAAGGTATAAAAATAACACCAGCAGAAGTTAAAGATTATTTTTCAAAAATACCCAAAGACAGTTTGCCTTTTTATGAAAGCGAAATAGAAGTAAACCAAATTGTAAGCCAACCCAAAGCCAATAAAGAAGTAGAAGATTATGTAATAAAGCAGATGTACGACTATAAAAGACAGGTAGAAAACGGAACAAAAAAATTTGAAACATTAGCAAAGCAATACTCGGAAGACCCAGGAAGTAAAGACAATGGTGGAGCATACAATATAAATCGTAATGAAAAATTTTGGGATAAAGATTTTTTACAAGCAGCCTTTCGTTTAAAAGAAGGTCAAATTTCGCCTGTGGTAAGAAGTAAATTTGGCTTTCATATTATACAAATGGTAAGTAGAGCAGGCGATGATGCTGTAATAAGACATATACTTCGTATTCCACCTATAACAGAAGATGAAATAGATTTATCTAAACAAAAATTAGATAGTATAAGAAAAGAAATTATTGCAGGCAACTTAACCTTTGGCGAGGCAGTAAATAAATTTAGCGATGACGATGAAAGTAAATTTAATGGAGGAGCAAAAGTGGGTCCTGATGGTTCAACTCAAATAACAATAGATGCTTTAGATAAAGACATGGTTGTAGCTATAAAAGATTTAAAAGTTGGCGAAATTTCAAAACCTGTCATTTTTGATGAAAGAGGAGTAAAGAAAGTAAGAATTATTTATTTAAAAAGTAGAACAGAACCACACATTGAAAACCTTAGAGAAGATTATAACAGAGTTGCAGCAAGAGCTTTGGAACAAAAAAAGCAATTAGCTATGGAAAAATGGTTTAAAGAAAATTTACCAAGATACTATATTACGATAGATAAAGAATTTATTAATTGTGCAGATTTGCTTGATTGGTGGAAGTTTGTAAAGAAAAGGTAATTGCAAAAAATACGCTACATTCATTGCATCAATAATTAAAAAAAAACTATTGATAGCTTTGTTAATTCAATTAAATTAATACACCTTTGTTTGCTTAAATAAAATACTAAATTTAATACACAATAAATGGGACTATTCAGTTTTTTTACTCAAGAAATAGCAATGGATTTGGGTACAGCCAACACATTAATTATTCATAACGATGAAATAGTAGTGAATGAACCAAGTATTGTAGCTTTAAACAGAAATAACCCTAAAGAAGTATTAGCAGTGGGTAAAAAAGCATTGCTAATGCACGAAAAAACACATGAAAGCATTAGAACTGTTCGTCCATTAAAAGATGGTGTAATTGCCGATTTTAATGCAGCAGAATTAATGATACGAGAGTTGATAAAATTAGTATATCCAAAAAAACCATTATTTCCTCCAAGCTGGCGAATGGTAATTTGCATTCCTTCATCTATTACAGAAGTAGAAAAACGTGCAGTAAGAGACAGTGCAGAACAAGCAGGAGCAAAAGAAGTGTATATGATTCATGAACCAATGGCAGCAGCCATTGGAATTGGAATTGATGTAGAAGAACCTGTAGGCAATATGATAATTGATATTGGAGGAGGTACAACAGGTATTACTGTTATTGCATTAGCAGGAATTGTTTGCGACCAAAGTATTCGTGTAGCAGGTGATGAATTTACTGCAGATATTATGGAAGCCTTACGTCGTTACCATAGCTTATTAATTGGAGAGCGTACTGCCGAACAAATTAAAATTCATGTGGGGGCTGCAATAAAAGATTTAGATAATCCACCAGATGATATGCCTGTAAATGGTAGAGATTTGGTTACAGGAATTCCTAAACAAATTATGATAACCTATCAAGAAGTTGCAGAAGCTTTAGATAAAAGTATTTTTAAAGTAGAAGAAGCCATTTTAAAAGCATTAGAAACAACACCTCCTGAATTAGCAGCAGATATTTACAGAAGAGGTTTGTATTTAACAGGTGGAGGAGCTTTATTGCGTGGTTTAGATAAAAGATTAAGTGCCAAAATTAAATTACCTGTTCACATAGCAGATACGCCTCTAAATAGTGTTGTAAGAGGTACAGGTATTGCATTAAAAAATTATCTACGTTACCCTTTTATTATGAAATAGTAAAGGAAAAGATTGTTTGTTTTACACTATTACATATATTAGCTATGGCACAATTCTAATCCTTAAATTTTTGGTTTAGTGTGAAAAATATTTTTCTGTTTATTAGGCGTTATTTTATTTTAATCTGTTTTATTATTCTTCAGATTATTTGTATTATAATGCTAAGCAACAGCAGTAAAACACACGAAGCATTTTTTTCCTCAGCAGCCAATGAAGTTACAGGCAGCATTAATAAAAGATACTACGGCATAAGAGAATATTTTTCTCTTCAAAAAATAAACAAACAACTCAACATTGAAAACGCAGCATTAAGAAATAAACTAACAACAAATATAGAAGCACCAGATAGCTCTTCTTTTATAAAAATAGATTCCTTAACTAATTTCAGAAAATATATGTATATGCCTGCAAGAGTTGTAGGTAATACCGTTTCATCGAACACCAATTATTTAGAATTAGAAAGAGGAAGTAAACAAGGAGTAGAAAAAAACATGAGTGTAATTTCTCCTCAAGGTGTTGTAGGAGTTGTGGTAGAAGTAAGTGATAACTATTGCAGGGTAATGAGTTTACTGCACAGAAATACAAGAATTAGTGCCATGCTAAAAAAGAACAACAGTATGGGAGATGTAGAATGGGATGGCTCTGACCCTCATTTTGTAACTATGAAAAAAGTAAGCAAAACAGCAAAAGTTGTTACTGGCGATACAGTTGTAACAAGCAGCTACTCCAGCAACTTTCCTGCAAATATTATGATAGGAAAAGTAGTAAGCACAAAAGCAGATGCAGCCACAAGTTTTAATAACTTAACTATACAAACAGCAACAGATTTTTTTAGTATTCAGTATGTTTATATTGTAAAAAATATTAGAGCTAAAGAACAAGAAAAAATATCTGGAAATAAAGAATAATGAGTAGCGTATTTAAAAATATTATTCGCTTTATAGCATTTATTTTAGTACAAGTATATGTATTAAATCAAGTACCACCTTTACACAAATACTTTGTGCCATACTTGTATTTTTTATACATACTTTGGTTGCCATTTAATATCAACCGATTTTTATTATTGCTCATTGCTTTTGTATATGGTTTTACATTAGATTGCTTTACGGGTTGGTATGGTTTATATACTGCACCAACAGTTTTAATTGCTTACTTACGCCCCTTTTTATTAACCCTGTTAATACCTCAAGAAACAACTGAACAAAGCTACATTGAACCAAGTATAAAGAGCATGGGGCTTGCATCTTATAGCATTTATATAGTGTTGCTTACTTTTATTCATCACTTTTATTTTGTGTTAATTGAGTGGTTGCAATTTGGCAGTTTTGGCTTATTTATTGGTAAAGTTGCAGGTAGTACAGCTTTAAGCGTTTTATTAATTTTTATTACCGAATTATTGTTTTTCAGAAAAGCAAAATATCGCACCAACGCAGCATAAAAAACTGCACAAAATTTTCCTTTGATTTTATTAATACCTAAAAAACTACTTTTGCACTTCTTGTAAAAAATAAAAATAATTAATTATGAATAAAGGACCTGTTTCGAATTTTATACAACATCATTACAGACACTTTAACGCTGCAGCTTTAATAGATGCTGCAAAAGGTTATGAAACACATTTATTAGAAGGAGGGAAAATGATGGTAACACTTGCTGGAGCAATGAGTACTGCTGAATTGGGAATTTCGTTAGCAGAAATGATAAGGCAAGATAAAATTCATATCATAAGCTGTACTGGTGCTAATTTGGAAGAAGATGTTATGAACCTTGTAGCTCACAGTCATTACAAACGTGTACCCAATTACAGAGATTTAACACCTCAGGAAGAATGGGATTTATTGGAAAATCATTACAATAGAGTAACTGATACTTGTATTCCTGAAGAGGAGGCTTTTCGTCGTTTGCAAAAACATTTAGTTAAGCAATGGAAAGATGCTGAAGCAAAAGGAGAAAGATATTTTCCTCACGAATTTTTATATAAAGTTGTTTTAAGTGGCGATTTAAAACAGTATTATGAAATAGACCCCAAAGACAGTTGGATAATTGCTGCTGCTGAAAAAAATATTCCTATTGTTGTGCCAGGTTGGGAAGATAGTACAACAGGAAACATTTTTGCAAGCTATGTAGTAAAAGGAGAGTTGCAAGCCAGCACTGTAAAAAGTGGTATTGAATATATGGTTTGGCTTACTGAATGGTACAGAAATAATTCATCAGGAAAAGGAGTTGGTTTTTTTCAAATAGGTGGCGGTATTGCTGGCGATTTTCCTATTTGTGTTGTGCCTATGATGTACCAAGATTTGGAGTGGCACGATGTTCCTTTTTGGAGTTATTTTTGTCAAATAAGCGATAGTACTACATCTTATGGCTCTTATAGTGGTGCAGTTCCTAACGAAAAAATTACTTGGGGAAAATTAGATATTCATACACCAAAATTTATTGTAGAAAGTGATGCAACTATTGTTGCTCCTTTAATTTTTGCATGGATTTTGGGTTGGTAAAAAATATTTTTATTTTACAAAAAGGAGTAAGCGAAAACTTACTCCTTTTTTATTTTTACATCTACAATAACAGGATAATGATCTGAAGCTAAAAAACGAGGAGAATAGTATTGTAATGGTTGAATATTTTTATCAGTAAACACAACATCAATACGAAGTGTTGGCGAAATTTCGCTGTAAGTAGCTTCAACTCCAAACCCTTTTTTAATAAACGCATCTTGCAATCCTTTTCTTAAAATATGATAAGTATAGCTTGATGGCACACTGTTTAAATCTGCACAAAAAATAAAAGGATGTTTGCTTTTATTTAATGCTGCTTTTGCAACTTTGGCTTGCTTTATATGTTGTTTATCATAGTGTTTTAATCTACTGTATTTATCTAAATTTTTGGTAAGAAAATCCAATTCATCTTTAATAAAAACATCTGCCATTGCCTCTTCTGTCATTTGTAATCCTAAATACATAGACTGCAAGTGTGTGTTGAAAAAACGTACAGTATCGTTGCCTTTTTTAATATCTGCATAAGCTATTGATTCGGAAATTTTATTTTTAAAATATACTGTTCTGCCAGAATCTACAATTGGATAACGAGAAAAAACAATAGTGCCATATTGTAAATAAGCATAGTACAACTGCACTTCAAGGTCTTTACTAAAATAATGATAAGGGTAATTGAGTTTTTGAGAAATATCGTTAATACAAGAAAGAAAATCTTTTGAAGTATGTTCTTGAAAGTCCTGTAAACACAATACATCAGCATCAGATTGTTGTATAAACGTCATCATTTTGCTTCTTATACTACCAGGTGTATCATTTACTTTTTGGCTATCAATAAAATCTCTCACATTCCATGATAAAATCCTTATTGCATCATCTTGTTTTTTTTGTACAAAATCTTTGGGGGTATTAAAAGCAATAGTGCTAAAAATATTTTTACTTCCAGCAAAAATTATCAATAAAAAAATCCATATAAATTTTCTATAAAAAGTAATTACTATTAAAAACCAAAGTAACATTATTGCTAACAAAATAGGAAAACTCAATGCTAAAAAAGTAAAGCCACTCCATATTTCTGGGCTTATGTAAGGCGTGCAACAACTAAGCAAATACACTGCACTATACAAGCAACCTGCAATAAAAATAATTTTGCCAAAAACTTGTTTTAATGATAAGGACATGGTTGTTTAAAGCTCTTCTTTACTTGCTCTGTTTAAAAATTCTTTTTCTTCGTTAGTAAGATTATCGTAGCCCAACTTATTTATTTTATCAAGTATTGCATCGAGTTTTTCTTGTGAAAGATTTGCTTTTTTTTCAAAGGGCTGCACATTTGTTTTATAAAAATATTCTTGCTGTTTTAATTTTTTTTCAGGGTTAAATAAATCGTTTAGCCAGTGTATAAATTTATACATCCAATTGCCCCAATCTTTTCCTTTGTTTAATTGTTGTATAAAAAGAAAACCAATAATAGCACTTGCTAAATAAGCAAAAGTAACGCTGCTGCTTGCCATTGTTAGAGTTCCAAATTGTAAGGCTGCATAAACTACCATTAATATCCATAAAGGAATACCTCCATTTATTAAAGGAAGAATTTTATAATTGGGAGCAAGCGTTGTAGTTGCAACAGCAATAGCCATTACAGAGGCTCCACCTCCTAATAAAAAATAATTTGATGAGACATTGTGTTGCAACGATGGAATTAAATTTACGCTTACTAAAAAAACCACAGCACCTATAAAACCTCCATACAAATACAAAGGCAACATTTTTTTATTACCTGCCAAATCTTGCAAAATATATCCAAAAGCCCATAACCACAGCATATTTGAGAGCAATGTCCAAATGCTAAGATTGGTAAACATGTATAAAAAAATAGTCCATGGTTTGCTTAATAAATAATGTGCATTTGCATGCAATACAAACCAATGTAAAATTTGGTTATTAAAATTTGTTTCGCCTAAGGCTGCATTTTCAAATGAAACAATAAACACTAACCTTAAAAAATTAAGCACAATAAAAGTAAAAGTATTTAGTGCAACTAAAATTACAAGTCCATTATCTGCTGCACCTAACAAAGGTTTTTTACTCATTCTTATTTCTTTTATACTCATGATTTTTTAACGCTTACACGAAAGTACATTAATTTAAAAAATGCTTTGAATAATAGCTGTTGTAAAAAATATTTTAGCTAAAAGCTAACAAAAAATGTTGTTTAGAAAAGCGTTTTCTTGTTGGTTTTGTTCCAATAATACACTAATAAAATACCCACTAAAGCACCACCTAAATGAGCCACATGTGCTACATTATCTCCAGCAGAGTTTTGTACAGCTTGCACTAATTCTAACCCTGCATAAATGAGTACAAACCATTTTGCTTTTAAAGGGAAAAGAAAATAAATGTAAATGTTTGTGTTAGGAAATAAGTATCCAAAAGCTGCCAAACAACCAAATACAGCACCACTTGCACCTAAGGTTGCTTCATTTAATCTAAATCTGTTGCTGTATAGTAATTCTTTTTGTTCTTCAAAAGGTATTCTTTGAAAAGCTTCAACAATAGGCTGCATTTCGTAATACAAAACAATCATGTGGCACAATGCTGCACCTAAGCCACATATTAGGTAAAAGGTTAAAAACTTTTTAGGACCCCATACATTTTCTAAAATAGAACCAAACATCCATAAGGCAAACATATTACTTAACAAGTGTCCAAAACTACCATGCATAAACATGTGTGTTACAAACTGCCAAGGCTTGAACATAGCACTTTGAAAAGTATGCAAAGCAAAATAATCTGTAAAATTATATCTATCCCCAATAGTAATTTGAGCAAGAAATACCAAACCATTTATTATCAATAAATTTTTTACTACTGCTGGTAAAATTTCAAATCTGGTTGGTCTAAATTCTCTCATAGCGTTTTGTTAGTATTTTCAAAAGTAATATTAGAAAGTGTTAAGGGTATAATTTTTTGAAAAAGATTAGCACAAATTTATTGTCTTAATTTTAGTTGTACCACATTTTCTATATGATGTGTGTGAGGAAACATATCTACAGGTTGAATTTTGGTTACTTCGTATGTAGCATCTAATAATGCCAAATCTCTGGCTTGAGTAGCAGGGTTGCAACTTACATATACTATTACAGGAGCTGCAATATCTAATAATTTATTTACTAATTTTTCGTGCATGCCAGCTCTTGGTGGGTCTGTAATTATTACATCTGCTTTACCATGTGTTGCAAAAAAATTATCATCACAAATTTTTATTACATCGCCAGCAAAAAAATGAGTGTGATGAATATTATTGAGTGTAGCATTTTTTTCAGCATCTTCAATTGCTTCTTCAATAGCTTCTACACCAATAATTTTTTTGGCTTTATTGCTTACAAATATTCCTATACTTCCTGTGCCACAATACAAATCATATACTATTTCTTTTCCTGTAAGCTCTGCAAAATTTCTTGTAATGCTGTATAGCTTTTCTGCTTGTTTAGTATTGGTTTGAAAAAAAGATTTTGGGCTTATCATAAATCTATAATTTTCTAAGGTCTCTTCTATATAACCTTTACCATAATAAGCTATTGGAGTTAAATCGTAAATGCTATCATTCAATTTTGTATTAATAGTATAAAGCAATGAAGTAATGTTGGGAAATTTTTGTAGTACAAAATCCAATAAATGTTTTCTCATTTTTTCATGTTCATAACCCAACATAATATTTACCATCCATTCGCCTGTTGTTGCTATTCTTACCATCATGTTTCTTAACCAACCTGTATGGTTTTTTATATCATAAAATGGATAATTGTGTTCTATACAAAATTGAGTAATGGCATTTCTAATATCATTGGTGGGCTCTGCCTGTAAATGACATTTTTTTATTTCAACCACCTTATCAAAAACTCCTTTGGCATGAAACCCTCCAAAACTGCCCTCTTGCTGAATAGGTAAATTTTGTTGTTTTAATTTTATAAATTCTTCATCAGGAATAAAACGTTTTGTAGCAAAAGTGTATTCTATTTTATTACGATAATAACGTGTTTCATTAGCACCAACAATAGGCATTAATTCGGGCAAATTAATTTTTCCAATTCTTGATAAGTTATCTAATACTTGTTTTTGTTTAAAAATTAATTGCTTTTCGTAAGGTAGCATTTGCCATTGGCAGCCACCACAAATTTGAAAGTGATTACAAAAAGGGGCTATTCTATCTGCAGAAAATTTTGAAAACTGAATAGGAAATCCTTCTGCCCAATCTTTTTTATTTTTAAAAAGTTGCACATCTACAATATCGCCTGGCACAACACGTTCTATAAAAATTGCTTTACCATCAATTTTAGCCAAAGATTTTCCTTCTGCTGCATAATCTTGTACTAAAACATCTTTTAAAATTATGGGTTGTTTTTTTCTATTTTTCACCATGCAAATTTTATTGAAAAAATTGAGATATTGAAACCTTAAATTTTTTCTTTAATTCCCTTATCTTCACTCACATTGAATTTTAAAACTAAAAATATTTTGTAATGAAAAAATTATTCATTGTTGTAGGTTTCTTTTTAAGTATAGTAGCAAAAGCAGATGAAGGAATGTGGTTACCTCAACTGTTAGAAAAAATTAATGAGGGAAGAATGAAAAAAATGGGAATGAAAATTTCTGCAAAAGACATTTATGATATTAATAATGGAAGTTTAAAAGATGCTATTGTAAGTTTTGGAGGTTTTTGTACTGGCGAATTAATTTCTAATCAAGGCTTGGTTTTAACCAATCATCATTGTGGATTTAGTGCTATACAATCGCACTCAACTATTGAAAATAATATAATTGAAAAAGGTTTTTGGGCAAAAACAAATAAAGAAGAATTAGCCAACAAAGGTTTGTTTGTAACTTTTATAAAAAGCATTACAGATGTTTCTGATAAAGTGCTTGCAGGAGTTACAAAAAATATGACTGAAAGCGAAAGGCAATCAACTATTGATAAAAATATAAAACAAATAAACGATGCCACTAAATTAGGACAGTTTGAAAAACTTTTTGTTCGTGCTTTTTTTGAAGGAAACGCTTATTACCTATTTATTACAGAAACCTTTAATGATGTACGTTTGGTAGGAACGCCTCCAAATTTTATTGGAAATTTTGGTGTTGATTCTGACAACTGGACTTGGCCCAGACATACTGGAGATTTTTCTATGTTTAGAATTTATGCCAACAAAAACAATGAGCCAGCAGATTATTCAGAAAATAATATTCCATACACACCAAAACGTTTTCTTCATATTTCTATGAAAGGAGTTAAAGAAAATGATTTTACTATGATTTTTGGTTTCCCTGGAAAAACAAACGAGTACTTGCCCAGCGAAGCAGTACAACAAATTGTAAACATAAACGACCCTGCAAAAATTTATGTTCGTGATAAAGCATTAGCTGTTTTAAGAAAATATATGCACACCGATAAAGCTATAAAAATTCAGTATGCAGCTAAATATGCAAGCATTGCAAATGCTTGGAAAAAATGGCAAGGAGAAGTGTTGGGCTTAACAAAAACAAAAGCAGTAGAGAAAAAATTAAAGCATGAATCTACCTACAACACTAAGCTAAAAGCTAATACAACTTTAAATGAAAATTATGCTGGTGTTTTGGAAAAATTGAATGGAGCTTATAAAAACATTGAACAATTTGGCTTAGTAAGAGATTATTATTTAGAATTAGTTTCTAAAGTAGAGCTATTTAGTTTGGTAAACAGAATGGTTGCTTTAAACAATACGTATAAAAAAGATGCCAAAGAGTTTAAAAATGCAGTAGAAAGGCAATTAAATTTACTACCCGATTTTTATAAAAATTATAATAGTGAAGTTGATAAAGATATGTTTATAGAAATGATGGATATTTATTTTAATAAAATTTCTAAACGATTTATTGATGCAAATGCTTTAGAACAATTTTATAAAAATGAATCTGATTTAAAAAAATGGGCTAATAAAATATATGCTGAAAGCATTTTAGTAAATAGCGAAAAAACGTTGAATAGCTTAAAAACAAATCCAGAAGAATTTATTAATAACCTCATGCAGAGTGAAGTGGTTGTTTTATTAAACAGCATGAATACAAATTACAGAGAAAAAATTGCTACTCAATTAAATAAAATTCAACCAGAAATTGACAACCTTCAAAGGCTATACATGAAAGCACAAATGGAGGTTATGAAAGATAAAAAGTTTTATCCAGATGCCAATAGCACTTTGCGTGTTACTTATGGAAAAGTAGATGGCTATTCGCCTGCTGATGGAAGAGTATATAAGTTTCAAACGTATTTAGATGGTGTAATGGAAAAATATATTCCTGGCGATTACGAATTTGATGTTGATGCAAAACTTAGAGCCTTGTACGAGAAAAAAGATTATGGTATTTATGGTGTAAATGGAAAAATGCCTGTATGTTTTATCGCTTCAAATCATACTACAGGAGGCAATAGTGGTAGCCCTGCATTAAATGCTTATGGCAATTTAATAGGTTTAAATTTTGATAGAGGTTGGGAAGGCACTATGAGTGATATAAATTACGATGCAAGTTTGTGCAGAAATATAATGGTGGACATTCGCTATGTATTATTTATTATTGATAAATATGCTGGTGCAGGGCATTTAATTAAAGAAATGAAATTAGTGTACGATAAATAAATTTTTTATTTGCTTTCGTTCCAGTAATAACTATCGGGGTAAGGGCGTTTTCCAAAAATAGCTGTACCAACTCTTATCATGGTAGAACCTTCTTGTATAGCTGTTTCAAGGTCGCCACTCATGCCCATTGATAGTTCTTGCACAGGAATATTTTTGCTCAACATTTCTTGTTGAATATTTTTTAGTAAACGAAAACATTTGCGAACCTTTTCTGTTTCAGCAGAAAATAAACCAATAGTCATTAATCCTTTAATATGTAATTTATCTAACTGTTGTACTTGTAATGCAAGCTCAACAGCTTTTTCTGGTGCTATGCCAAATTTACTTGCTTCGTAAGAGGTATTTATTTGAATAAAAACATCTATTGTTTTATTTTCAAAAACCAAACGTTGTTGTAGTTTTTCAGCTAAAGAAATTCTGTCTATAGATTGAATACAGTTGGCATATTTTATTACTTCTTTAATTTTATTGGATTGCAAATGACCAATAAAATGCGATTGGTGAGGTATGGTTTCAAGGGCTGAAAATTTATCTTTTAATTCCTGAATTTTATTTTCGCCAATGATTGTTTCGCCTGCCTCCAAAAGTATTTTTATATTTTCTGCACTTACTGTTTTTGTAGCCAATAACAGTTTTACTTCATTCGTTTTTCTTTCAGCAGTTTCACAAGCTTTGGCAATTCTGTTTTTAATGTGGGTAAGGTTATCAATTAAATCACTATTGTTCATGCTGTAAAATTACAAAGGCTACCAATAGGCAGCCTTTGTAATGATTTTTATTTTATTGAAAAGAGAATAAATAATTAGTTTGATTTTATTTGATTGTAATTGACAATATCGGCACCTAAATAATTAGTAATATTATTAATATCATCAAACATTTTTATTTGAAATAAAATTTTATAATTTTTCATAGACTTGTCAAATTCGGAATAAGGGATAAACATTTCAAAATCTTGTACTCCTTTGTTAATATCAAATTGTTTGCCTGGAGGAAGATTAAATATTTTAGCAGCTCCTACAACTTTTTGATTGTCTGTAGAAAGAACCACATTTCCATTAGAATCATATAATCTGGCAGTTAATATTAATTTTGCGACCCTTCCTGCAGTTGTTAATTTGAAAGAAGGACAAATTATTAAACCATTTCTTTGAGAACTATTGATAACTTTTGTAGGGGTAAGATTTGTTACAGAAAATCTTGGAAACTCATTGGTTCTGGGTGCATTTTTTGGATAAAGCAAACCAACGGTTTCTTTGTCTTTTTCTGATATAACATAATTTGGCTTAATCTCTATATTATTTAATGTCCAACGTGCAGGAAAGCCATAGTGCATAATAGATAATTTATCATATTGAAACCCATTGGTATAAATACCATCAAATTGGCTAAATATTTGATAGTCTACCGTTGCTTTGCTCCAGTTATTAGGAGATTGAGCTGCTTCTTTATAAACCACTTCTTTATTCCATGGAACTTTATTTTTATAATAATGTTCGTGCAATAATCCTATAGCATGCCCAAATTCATGTTGTATAGTTGATGACAATAAAATATCAAAAAGTTGCCCATAATTGTAAAAGAAATTAGTATCAATATTCATAGTTTTTTCGTTGGGATCAACTGTTAAAGCATCGGTACCAAGTTTTGAATTACATCCACCAACATTGGTAAGTAATACTCTAATATGAGCATCACCACTTTCTATAAAATTAAAAGTAATATTGGCATATTTTTCCCATTCTTTAGCTGCTTTTTTTACTTTTTCTCTAATTTTTTGAGACCCTCCATTGCCTAAAAATTTTACATATAAAACCTTGCCATTGTCCCATAGTTTATAATTATCTGCCAATGCTCTTGTATTTCCTGTATCTTTTTCTAAGCCTTTAAAGGCAGGCATTAAAGTACTACAAAAGCCCACTCTGAAAGGGCTTTTTGGTTTCTTTTTGGTTTCTTTTTTTACTTGTGCATTAGCACTAAAACCAATAGCTATAATGGTTATAGCCATTGCAAGAAGTTTTAATTGTTTCATGATTTTAAGTTTTGACACAATAAATATAAGTCTAAAATAAATATAAAAAACTACGACTGATTATATAATTTAATTATTGGTTCGCGAATAGCTGCAGCTTTTTCAGAAGCATAAAAATAAATAGCCTCTGCTATTTGTAATGGTGTAACCCATTTACTAAAATCAGCATCAGGCATATCTTTTCTATTAGGTAGAGTATCAATAATGCTTGGTACTACAATACTTGTAACAACGTTTTTTTCTTTTGCTTCGTCATTCATTATTTCTGCTACATGAAACAATAATGCTTTTGAAAGAGCATAAGCAGTAACTCCTTTTGCCTTGGTAGTATCATAACCTGCTTTAGACCCAATAAAAAAAATACGCCCAGCATTTTGTTCTAACATTTGTAAAAAAACGGGTCGTGCCATATTGTAAGCAGTTTCAAAATTTAATTGATATTGCTTATAAACAGCAGCCGTATTGGTGTTTGCAATATTGCCCATAGCAAAACCTCCTGCTGTTAAAACTGCTACATCTATTATTTTTTTTTGTTGAACAATAGTTTGTACGGCAGATAAACATTTTTCTTCTTCCAATAAATTCAAAACTATTTCTTCATAATTTTCTTTGTACAATGCCGTGAGTGTTGAAGATTGATGAACAATTCCTATAACATAATATCCTTCATCAATAAATTTTTTTACAATACTGCTTCCTAAGTTGCCAGAAGCTCCTGTAATTAATACATTCTTTTTCATACAAATGATTGATTGATTTTTTATGCTTACAAAATACATCTTTTTTAAAATAAATGTATAAGTATTGCTTTATAAAGAAATGCAATACTCTCTTTTTGCATACCTACATTTGTAGCAAATATGAGCGAAGCAGGTAACAAAAAAGTTTTTGATTTTTCATTATTACGCAGAATTTTTTCTTATGTAAAACCGTATAAAAACTG
This sequence comes from Chitinophagales bacterium, assembly GCA_026931905.1. GTDB lineage: Bacteria > Bacteroidota > Bacteroidia > Chitinophagales > Chitinophagaceae > UBA1930. The sequence continues at coordinate 6,356 of JAIXLB010000037.1, read as the reverse complement.
GTTTTATTTAAGTTTAATATTGGCTGTAATTATTGCTGTGTTTGCCCCTGTACGCCCTTTGCTTATACAACTTACCATAGATAAAGCCACAGGCAAAAATGTTCATGTACCAGAATGGTTAAGCTTTATTCTTTATTTTAAAAACCTGCATGTAGCCACACAATTAGTTATTTGGGTAACCGTGTTTCAAGTATTTTTTATTATGGTAGAAACATTGTTACGCTTTGTTTTTTCTTTTCTTACTGCAAAGTTGGGGCAGCATGTAGTGAAAGATATGAGGGTAAATGTTTTTAAGAAAATATTGAACTTACAATTACGCCAATTCGATAAAACACCAATAGGTACATTAACTACAAGAACGATTAATGATATAGAAAGCATCAACGATATTTTTAGCGATGGATTAATTCCTATTATTTCTGATTTGCTTGTAATTATTATTACACTGATAACCATGTTTTGGGTAGATTGGCAACTTACATTAGTAGCACTTATTCCGTTTCCTTTTTTAATTGTTGCTACTTATTATTTTAAAGAAAGTGTAAATAAAAGTTTTATAAGAGTACGAAATGCTATATCGCATTTGAATGCTTTTGTGCAAGAACATTTAACAGGTATTGTAGTGGTGCAAGCATTTGCAGCAGAAGAAAGAGAAGCAAAAAAATTTGATGTTATCAATAAAGAACATAGAAGTGCAAACATTAAAGCCATTTTTGCTTATAGCATTTTTTTTCCTATTGTAGAACTTGTATTGGCTGTAAGTACTGGTATTGCTGTTTGGTGGATTGCAGGTAAACAATTAAACCCTGGTTTATTAATTGCTTTTATTTTATACCTAAATCAAATTTTTAGACCCTTACGCATTATTGCAGATAAATTTAATGTACTGCAAATGGGTATGATTGCTGCCGAACGTGTGTTTAAAGTTTTAGATAATGATGATGTAGAAAAAGAAACTTTTCATAAAACAACTATAACAAACATAAAAGGTAATGTGGAGTTTAAAAATGTTTTTTATGCTTACAACCAAGATCATTATGTTTTAAAAAATATTTCTTTTAGTGTACAAGCAGGCGAAACTGTTGCATTAGTAGGTCATACAGGAAGTGGCAAAACAACCATCATAAGCATTTTGAACAGGCTGTATGAAATTCAAAAAGGTAATATTTTGGTTGATGGAATAAATATAAATGAGCTATCGAATGAAGTATTGAGAAAAAATATTGCTGTGGTTTTGCAAGATGTTTTTCTTTTTTCTGGAACCATAATGGATAATATTACTTTGCACAATCCTGCTATTAGTGAGCAACAGGTTATTCATGCTGCACAGCTTATTGGTGTACATGATTTTATTATGCAATTACCCAATAATTATTATTACAATGTTGGCGAAAGAGGCAATACATTAAGTATGGGGCAAAAACAATTAATATCTTTTATAAGAGCCTTGTTGTTTAATCCTTCTATTCTTGTTTTAGATGAAGCAACATCTTCTATTGATTCGGAAAGTGAAATGCTTATTCAACAAGCAATTGATAAATTAATTATGGGTAGAACATCTATTGTAATTGCACACAGATTAAGTACTATTAGAAAAGCTAATAAAATAATTGTATTGGATAAAGGAGAAATAAAAGAAACAGGTACACACGATGAATTGCTTGCTACAAATGGGTTTTATGCAAAACTGTATGAAATGCAATTTGCTAAAAACTAATCTTCGTCGTTATTATTTTTAGAAAAACGTTTTATAATTCCTCTGCCACTTTCTCTGATAAACATAATAATTTCATCACGTTCATCACTTGCTTTAATTTCTTGTTCTATGTAATCAATAGCTTGCGATGTGTTTAAGCCGTTGTTGTAAATAATTCTATAAATATCTAAGATGTGGTTTATTTGTTCTAACTTAAAACCTCTTCTTTTTAAGCCTATACTATTTACACCACCATAACTCAAAGGGTTTCTTACAGCTTTCATATAAGGTGGTACATCTTTGCTTACTAAACTTCCTCCTGCAATAAAAGCATGTTGCCCAATATGTACAAATTGGTGTACAGCACTTACACCACCAATAATAGCAAAATCGCCTACTGTAACATGCCCAGCCATTTGAACACTATTGCTTAATACACAATTATTGCCCAAAAAACAATCATGAGCAATATGACTGTAAGCCATGATTAAACAGTTGTCGCCAATTTTAGTTTTACCTCTGTCTTTGGTGCCTCTGTTTACAGTTACAAACTCTCTTAATGTAGTGTTGTTGCCAATTTCTACAAAAGTTTTTTCGCCTGCATATTTTAAATCTTGTGGTATAGCACCAATTACAGCACCTGGAAATATTCTACAATTATTACCAATTCTTGTTCCTTCCATAATGGTAACATTGCTTCCAATCCAAGTTCCTTCACCAATTTTTACATCGCCATGAATAACGGTAAATGGATCTATTTTTACGTTTGCAGCTAACTTGGCATTAGGATCTACATAAGTTAAAGGGTGTGTCATGCAAAAAATTTAGTAATTGATAGTGAGTTTAATGGGTAGTTTTTTAATAAAAAATTATTCTTCTCTTTTTACAATTTGAGCTAATAAAATAGCTTCTGTGGCTACTTTTCCTCCTACATAAACCGTTCCTTTCATTTCGCAAATACCACGTCTTATTGGTGCTACAAGTTCTAATTTCAAAACCATTGTATCGCCTGGTTTTACCATTAGTTTAAACTTGCAATTATCTATTTTTAAAAAATAAGTATCGTACTTTCCTTTAGGCATTGCATTAATACACAAAATACCACCTGTTTGTGCTAAGGCTTCTATTTGTAAAACACCTGGCATTACAGGATTTCCTGGAAAATGACCTGGAAAAAACCATTCATTATAAGTAACATTTTTAATACCTACAATATATTTATCTGTTAGTTCAGTAATTTTATCTACTAATAAAAATGGATGCCTATGGGGTAAAGTTTTTTCTATTTGTTCTAAAGTAAAAACAGGTGGTGTAGAAGGGTCATAAACAGGCACATCTTTAATATGCTTATTACGTTTGATGTATTGTTTTATTTTTTTGGCAAACTCTACATTAGTGCTGTGTCCTGGTCTGTTTGCAATTATTCTTGCTTTAATAGGATAGCCAATTAAAGCCAAATCGCCTACAACATCTAAGAGTTTATGTCTTGCTGCTTCGTTAGAAAAACGCAATTCTAAATTATTCAAATAGCCTTCGCTTTTTACCTCCATTTTTTCACGATTAAAAGCCTTTGCAAGCCTATCCATTTCTGTAGTTGTTATTGGTTTATCTACCACTACAATAGCATTATTGATATCGCCACCTTTTATTAAATCATTATCCAACAACATTTCTAATTCGTGTAAAAAGCAAAAAGTTCTACAAGGTGCAATTTCTTTTCTAAACTCTTTTATGTTTTTTAATCCTGCATGTTGAGTGCCTAATACAGGGCTGTTAAAATCTATAAGTGTGGTTATTTGATAATCTGTTGATGGCATTGCAACCATTTCAACTCGTTTGGCTTCATCGTACAAAAAAATATTTTCATCTATACTGTACCAAACCTTTGCAGCATCTTGTTCTACAACGCCAGTAGTAGCAATTAATTCTACAAAATCCTGACTGCTGCCATCCATGATTGGTACTTCTGGCCCATTAATTTCTATCAAACAATTATCAATACCCATACCTACTAATGCAGCAAGCAAATGCTCTACAGTACTCACTTTTGCCTCTCCTACTTGCAAAGTTGTACCTCTTGAAGTATCAGTAACAAAATCACAATCTGCTTTAATGATAGGTTTATTAGGCAAATCAATTCTTTGAAATTGAATACCAAAACCTGGATTGGCAGGGTTTAAAGTTAGCTCTGCTAAAATACCAGTATGTAAGCCTGTTCCAGCAATACTAACCTTTGATAACAGGGTGTGTTGTTTATCTAAATTAAATTTTGTATCCATAATTTCATCTTTTAACCTGGTGTAATATTAAAATTAAGGGTTAAATTTTTAAAACTATAATCTTCTGTTTTTTGTAAAAGTATAAACAAAAATAAGTGATAGATAATAAAGAAAAGCCTTAATGCTTTACTAAGATTATGCTTAGTAGCTATTTTATTAAAGCCAAATAATTATTTACCTGTAAAAATTGCTTTTCTTTTTTCTAAAAAGGCAGATGAGCCTTCTTTCATATCTTCTGTTCCAAAGCAATTACCAAATAATTCAATTTCTTCATCAAAACCATTTTTATTTTCATTCCAAACCGTATTGGCAGCTTTAATACATGCTGCAACAGCCAAAGGAGCTTTTGTGTTGATGTTTTCTAAAAGAGTTTTTGCTTTGTTGAGGAGTTCATCTTGTGGCACAACATAATTTACAAGTCCATATTGTAATGCAGTAGCAGCATCAATTATATTGGCAGAAATTAAAAGTTCTATGGATCTTCCTTTACCTATAAGTTGCGTTAATCTTTGTGTTCCTCCATAACCAGGAATTAAGCCAAGATTTACTTCTGGCTGACCAAACTTTGCATTTTCCGATGCTATACGAAAATGGCAAGCCATTGCCAATTCACAACCTCCACCTAAAGCAAAACCATTAACTGCTGCAATGATTGGTTTGTTGTTATTTTCTATTCTATTAAAAATATCTTGCCCTCTTTTGGCTAATTTTTTTCCTTCTTCTATGCTTAAATTTCCAAACTCAGTAATATCTGCACCAGCCACAAAAGCTTTATTGCCAGCACCTGTAATAATTACAGATTTTATTTGATGATTGGATTGCACATGATGTAGCATTTCATCTAAATCATTAAATACATCTTTGTTTAAAGCATTAAGCTTATCAGGACGATTAATGGTTACTGTAAAAATTCCATTTTCAAGTTGTGTTAATAATGTTTGATACGACATAAAATAAAATAGATTTTGGCTTGCAAGTTAAGAAGTATTTTGCTTGTATTATTTTCGCAATAAATAAAGTACTGTATGGCAAAGTTGTTTGGCTGGAATGATACTATTGTTGCATTGGCTACACCACAAGGCATTGGTGCTATTGGTGTAATTAGAGTAAGTGGCGAAAAAGCCATAGAAATTGTAGATACACTTTTCCCTTCAAAAAGTTTATCCAAACAAAACTCACACACTTTGCATGTTGGTTTTTTAAATTTTAAAAATGAAATACTTGATGAAGTTGTAATTAGTTTATTCAAAGCTCCCAAGTCTTACACAGGAGAAAATGTGGTAGAAATTAGTTGTCACGGATCATCTTTTATTCAAGAAAAAATAATTGAAGCTCTTACAAAAAGTGGTTGCAGAATTGCAAAAGCTGGCGAATTTACTCAACGTGCTTTTTTAAATGGAAAATTAGACTTAACACAGGCAGAAGCTGTTGCTGATATTATTGCAAGTAATACAGAAGCCAGCAGAAATACTGCATTGAAAAATATGAGAGGCAATTTTTCGAACGAGTTAAAAGATTTAAGAGAAGAGTTAATAAAATTTTCTGCATTGATAGAATTAGAGTTAGATTTTAGTCAGGAAGATGTTGAATTTGCAGACAGAGAAAAATTTGTTCAACTAATAAATATTATACAACAAACAACAGAAAAACTATTAACGTCTTTTACTTTAGGAAATGTTATAAAAAATGGGGTACAGGTGGCTATAATTGGTAAACCAAATGCAGGAAAATCTACTTTATTAAATACTTTATTAAATGAAGACAGAGCCATTGTAAGTGCAATAGAAGGCACAACAAGAGATACAATAGAAGAAGTGTTAAACATTAATGGAATATTGTTTAGACTTATTGATACTGCAGGAATAAGAAAACATACAACAGATGATATTGAAAAAATTGGCGTTGGAAAAAGTTTAGATAAAGCCGAAAAAGCAGATGTTATTTTATACATTTTTGATGCAGCAAATACAGAAAATTTAAAAGAAGAAAAACGATGGCTTCACACACTAAATAAACCTTACCTACTTATTGCCAACAAAGCAGATACAGTAAAAACAGAAAATGACAAGGAAGCTATTTTTATATCTGCCAAAGAACACAAAAATATAGACAAACTAAAACAAGCATTAGTTGAAAAAGCAATTGGAGGAGAATTAAACACAGAAGCCACAATTGTTACCAATGCAAGACATTTTGATGCTTTACAAAAATTAAATACCTCTTTAATAGATGTAAAAAACGGATTAATAAATAACATTCCCAGCGATTTATTAGCTTTAGACATTCGCAGGTGTTTACATTATTTAGGAGAAATAACAGGAGAAATAACCAATGAAGATCAGTTGGATTATATTTTCAGTAAGTTTTGTATCGGAAAGTAA
>JAIXLB010000056.1 GCA_026931905.1 Chitinophagales bacterium | reverse complement strand
ATTGAAAAGTTTAACATATTTTACAAATTATTGATTGAATACAATTATAATAGTGATTCATATCCTCTGTTGATGGATATTGTACTAGATGGCACGCACCCGCTGCTTTAAGAAAGACTTTTACAGATTCCCAAAAATTACAACAACTCCAATCAGTTTTACCATCTTTTAATGAACAGCATCCTCCAGAAAAGTATTCTGCATTTGATTCGATTAATACATCAAGAATTTCTTCTGAATTTTCAAATGTAGTCAATAAAGTATAGCTAGAATTGTAAACTGCTAATAATTTTTCATAAAAAACAGGGTCTTCCAATGTTGAGTTAAGTTCTTTTACTTCTGCAATTTGCTCAGCCATTCCAAGAGAACTTACCAATTCAACAAACTCCTCTGTATTAACCTCATTTTTGTCAAAGCTAACTGTAGTTAATTCAGCATCTTGATTTACTACACTAGATTTTTTACAACTGTAAAATACCGTAGTAAAAGTAATAAGTAGTACAAGACTAACAAAAAATATTTTTTTCATTTTAATAACGTTTAATAGAAATCCTACCTTGCTTGTGTTTTACGGGTCAAGCTGTCGGAAATAATTCACCCCGTTGGCAAAAAATGTTTGTCAGCATTTGTTTTCTGTCGTTTATGTTAGCTGTTTTACAACAGTATTTTTCAACCGAATTATACTTCCCAATTCTCTGTACAATCTTTTCAGTAAACTTATCTAAGATGTTATGAGTTCAGGGATATCTACTAATTTCTGCCAATAAAAATTTATAAAATTTATTTAACAAATCAACGTATGCGTTGATAATAAATTTTTTGTTTGTTGATACTATTTACCTATGAGTATTAGTAAGACAAATAAAGAAAAACTGAAAACCTTAGGCAAACGCCTAAAGGCAATCAGAAATGAAAAAGGTCTTACTTTAAAAGAATTGGGATATAGAACAGATAAAGAACCACAATCTATCAGCAGAGTAGAAATGGGTGATATAAACCCTACTTACTTATATCTTCTTGAAATTTGTGAAGGATTGGAAATAAAAATAAGTGAGTTGTTGGAGGAATAATTTTATTATTTTATCTGGTAAAAATATAACCTTAGATGAAGTAAAAAACTATGTACAGCATTAAACAAAACTCCAGGTTACTGTACCATCTTTTTCATCTTTTAATTGTACACCCAATCGTAAAAGTTCGTTGCGAATGGTATCGCTGGTAACAAAATCTTTTTGAGCTTTTGCTTGTTTACGTATATCTACTAATAACTGTAAAATTCCAGAAAGTTTTTCGCTGTTTTCCTCTTCGTATTGTAAGCCTAAAATATTTTCAATATACAGCTTAAACTGCTGCTGCATAAGTGTTATAGTGTTACTGCTAATTGTATTTAGAGCTACTTGTTTGTTTTTAATACCATTTATTACAGGCACTATTTCAAACATATTTGCTAATACTTTTGCAGTGCTGAAATCATCTTCAATAAATGTTGTAAACTCTGTTATTTGTTTGTTTATCTTTTCGTCTAACTCTGCATCAGTTGCTTGCCAATTTCCTACTTCTATTTTTAATAAATTTTCGTAAGCTTCCCATAAACGCTTAAAAGCTTTTTCGCTTGCTTGCAATGCTTCATTACCAAAATCTAAAGTGCTTCTGTAATGCGATTGTAAAATAAAAAATCGTATGGTCATTGGGTGATAAGCTTGCTCCAACATAGGGTGAGAGCCTGTAAATAATTCACTTAGCTTAATAACGTTATTATAGCTTTTACCCATTTTTCTGCCATTAATGGTAATCATGTTATTGTGCATCCAATAACGTACAGGTGCAATGTGATTGCAAACATTGCTTTGTGCTATTTCACATTCATGATGTGGAAATTGCAAATCCATTCCACCACCATGAATATCAAATTGAGCACCTAAATATTTAGTTGCCATTGCCGAACATTCAATATGCCAACCTGGGAAACCTTCGCCCCAAGGGCTTTTCCAACGCATAATGTGTTCGGGTGGTGCATTTTTCCATAAAGCAAAATCGGCTTTGTTTCTTTTTTCATCTTGATTGTCTAACTCTCTTGTAGTTTCTATTTGCTCTTCTAAATTTCTTCCACTCAATATACCATAAGGCATTCCTTTTTTGCTAAAATCTTCATTGTATTTATGTACATCAAAATATACTGAACCGTTATTTACATAAGCATAACCATCGGCAATAATTTTTTCTATCATGGTTATTTGCTCTACAATATGACCGGTTGCAGTTGGTTCAATACTTGGTTCTATGTTATTAAATTGCTTCATTGCCCAATGAAACATATTGGTATATTTTTGTACCAACTCCATTGGTTCTAATTTTTCTAAAATAGCTTTGTTAGAAATTTTATCTTCTGCTGCTCTGCCTTCTTCTTCAAAATGTCCTGCATCTGTTATATTTCTTACATACCTTACTTTATAACCTAAATGCAATAAATAACGATATACAATATCAAAAGTTATATAAGGACGTGCATGACCTAAATGGCTTTCACCACTTACTGTTGGTCCACATACATACATACCTGCATAACCTTTATTTAGCGGAATAAATTCTTCTTTTTGACGTGTTAATGAATTATATATTTTGAGCGACATTTATTTTATCTAAAAAAATTATGGTAATTAAAAAAGAGAACAAAGGAACACAAAACGATTGATTAAATATTCAATCCTCCGCAGGCACTTAATACTTGCCCTGTAATATAGCTGCTCATATCGCTTGCTAAAAACAAAGTAGTATTGGCTATTTCTTCTGCTTTGCCAAAACGTCCTAAAGGAATTTTTTTCAAAAACTCATTAGATGCTTCACCTTCTTTTAAATAATGAGTCATATCGGTTTCAATAAAACCTGGTGCTATTGCATTGCAACGAATGTTTCTGCTGCCCAATTCATGAGCTACACTTTTAGTAAATCCTATAATGCCTGCCTTGCTTGCAGCATAACTGCTTTGCCCTGCATTGCCACGAATACCAATTATTGAACTCATATTAATAATGCTGCCTGCTTTAGCTTTCATCATGGGGCGTATTACCTGCTTGGTCATGTTAAAAACACTTTTCAGGTTTATGTCCATTACATCATCCCATTGTTCTTCTGTCATGCGTAACAGTAAATTATCTTTACTGATACCTGCATTGTTTACACAAACATCTATAGTACCAAACTCTTTCAATACATCGTTTACAAATGTTTCACTTTGTGCAAAATCTCCTGCATTGCTTTTATAAGCTTTGGCTTT
>JAIXLB010000016.1 GCA_026931905.1 Chitinophagales bacterium | reverse complement strand
ATATAAACCAATTATTGATAGAAAGTGTTTAAAAAAAAATACAACAATATAAAACTACAATTAAGCAAAATTAATTACAATACAATCATTGTTTATTCATGGAAGATTCTTTTTAATTTCAATTTTCTTATGGGTGCTACAATTAAAGGAAATTTTTCTACTGTAACATTTTCAGGGTCTAAACCAAAGCCTCTTTCTTCACTCAATGAAATTTCTTTTAACCAAAAATATAATTTCATAATAATTGTTTCGAAAAATGGTAACTCATTATCCTGACTTAAATATTTTTCTAACACTATAAATTGAAAATCTCTTACTACATCATTTCTTCCAAAATTTTCATACCTATTTACAATATTTACTTCGTTATTATCTACTAACTCTTTTACAACATTTTTAAACATTAAATTAATTCTATGTTCCATTCTAAAGCCTAACCTAAACTCAATTCTAATAATATCGTTTGGTACAATGTGTTCTACAACATATTCACATGTATAAGGGTCATCTAAAACTTCAACATGTACAAACCAATAAATATCGGCACGTTTAGGTTTTTTATTTAAAATTGAATAAATAATTTTATGCTCAATTTCTTTATGATGTGTAGAGCTTGTCATATACACTAAATGTGTAGCAAATTTTGGAATTGTTTTGTCGTTGCTCAACTGTTGAATTTGAGAAACATAATCTTCTAAACGTACAAACTCTACATAACGCCCTTTAATTTTTCTGCTTCTAAACCAAACGTACATAACTGCAAACATGATGCCTCCTAATAAAATGGTAATGTAACCACCATGTGCAAACTTTTGCATCAATGCAGATAAGAATGAAACTTCAATAACTAAATAAACAATTAGAAATACATAAATCCATCCATATTGTACACGTTTTGAAACTAAGAAATTAGCATACAAAATGGTAGTAGCAATCATAGTTAAAACGATTGCTAAGCCATAAGCAGCTTCCATTTTAGAAGATTCTCTAAAATGAAGTACCATAGCAATACAACCCAAAAACAACATAATGTTTACACCAGGAATAAATAGTTGTCCTCTTTCTTCAGATGGATAACGAATTTTAAATTTAGGCCAAAGGTTTAATCTAATAGCTTCACTTATTAAAGTAAATGAACCTGAAATCATAGCCTGGCTTGCAATAATAGCTGCTGTTGTAGCAATGATAACTCCAGGAATAATAAACCATTGAGGCATTAAATCAAAAAAGGCATTAATTTCCATGTTGGTTTTATTGGTAATATTTACTTCTATGCCTTTGTATTGTGATAGTAAAAAAGCTCCTTGTCCTAAATAATTTAATAGTAAACATATTTTTACATAAGTCCACGAAACATAAATATTTTCTCTTCCACAATGTCCTAAATCGCTATACAATGCTTCTGCACCTGTAGTACATAAAAACACAGCACCCAGCAACCAAAAACCACTGGGATAATGTATAAGAAATTTTATTGCATATACTGGATTAAATGCTCTAAGAATTGTAAAATCATCGCTGATATGTAATATGCCTAAAACTGCTAACATTGAAAACCATAAAAACATAAATGGTCCAAACATTTTACCAATACTTGCTGTACCAAATTGTTGCATCATAAAAAATACAACCAAAATACTGAGTACAATAACAACAATAGTATCAGTAGAAATTTCTTTTAACGCATGCAATTCTTTTAATCCTTCTATGGCAGAAGTTACAGTAATGGGTGGTGTAATCATTCCATCTGCTAATAAAGCTGCACCACCAATCATAGCAGGCACAATCAACCATTTTCTACGTCTTCGTACCAAGGCATACAAAGCAAATGAGCCTCCCTCACCTTTATTATCTGCCTTTAAAACAAGGAGTACATACTTTACTGTAATGAGTAAAGTAAGTGTCCAAATAATACAAGATAAAGTACCAATAATTAATTCTTCATTGATAACTTTATTAAAAATAATTGCGTTAAAAACGTAAAGAGGAGATGTACCAATATCGCCATAAATAATTCCTAAAGCAATAATAAAACCTGTTGCAGAAGCCTTGTTTAAACTTTTAGCCACAAATAGAGTATTAAAATATTTGACAAATGTAGAAGTAAATGTATTGGTAGAAATATTTTTTGAGATTTCTTTTTACAAATTCAATACACAAATTTTTCACGAATTTTATTTTTATTGGTTGATTAGGAAAAAATATGTTACTTGCTTGCCAAAAGAAATTGTATGTCCAAACAAATAATTAATACCTCCAATGCACCAGCACCAATAGGTCCATATAGTCAAGCAGTGAAAGTAAATAACTTATTGTTTGTAAGTGGTCAAATACCTATAAACCCTGCAACCAATGAATTAGTACAAAACTCTGTACAGGAAGAAACAACACAGGTAATGAACAATTTAAAAGCAGTTTTGGAAGAGGCAGGAATGTCTTTTACAAATGTTGTAAAAACTACTATTTTTTTAAGCGATATGAGTTTGTTTGCAGTAGTAAATGAAATTTATGGAAGTTATTTTAGTAGTAATTTTCCTGCAAGAGAAACTGTTGCAGTAAAAGGTTTACCCAAAGGAGTAAATGTAGAAATAAGTGTTATTGCTGCTGAGTAATTTTGTTAAGAGAAGTCATTTTTTCTTATTACCTATAAATTATTTTTTTTGGTAAATTTTTATACTACTTTGGAAGTGTTAATTCTACTATTTCTTTTGTTAATTACAAATGAAATTAAAGTAAAAAATATTCGTTTTAATTTATTGTTGCATGAAAATCAAACCAACTTATATCACTTAATGCTTTTTCATTTTCTCCTTTTCTGTAAAACTGATTATATAGTTTTTCAGTTTCTTCATAAGTAAGCCATTTACCTTTTGTGTTTTCGCCAAAAGGGCCAGAAGAACTGTATATGTGTTTTAAAGGCAAATACTTTTGAATTCTTAATAAAACACCACACTTAATAAACAAATAAGTTGCAAATAATTTACTCTTTTCCTTTTTAATATTTATTGGCTTAAAGTTATCTGCCTGGTTAATTAACTTAAATTTTCTGTACCCTTTGGTATATAATGTATGTAGTAATTCTATTGAAGTTGCTTCACAAGATACATAGCTTGGCATATTTTCTTTTGAAATAGCATGTAGGCATAAATAATCATTTCCTTCAATGTCAATTTTTAAATAATAAGGTACACCATATTTTTTAAATAAATTTTCGGTTGTTGTACATTCAACTTGAATAATTTCGTAGGATGAATTTAATCTTGTACCTATTTCTTTAACAAAAGAACTCCATTCGCTTAACCTGTGAT
>JAIXLB010000059.1 GCA_026931905.1 Chitinophagales bacterium | reverse complement strand
TAAAATGAAAATAGAAACCACGCCTTTAAAAGATTGTTTTATTATTCACGATACTATTATAAAAGATAGTAGAGGTTATTTTTTTGAAAGTTTTAATAAAAGAAAATTTAATGAATTAACTAATATAGATATAGATTTTGTACAAGACAATCAATCCCAATCTTCTAAAGGAGTTTTACGAGGTTTGCATTACCAAAAAGGGATTTATGCTCAAGCTAAATTGGTAAGAGTATTAAAAGGAAAAGTATTGGATATTGCTGTAGATTTAAGAAAAAACTCACCCACATTTGGGCAACATTTTGCAGTAGAATTATCCGAAGACAATAATTTGCAATTCTTTATTCCAAGAGGCTTTGCTCATGGCTTTATTGTATTGAGTGATGAAACAATTTTCTTTTATAAATGCGATAATTACTACAACAAAGAATATGACACTGGCATTAAATATAACGACCCCTCTTTACAAATAAATTGGTTATTAAAGGAAGAAGAAATTATTGTTTCTGAAAAAGACGCAAACCTTCCTTTATTTAAAGATGCGGTATATTTTTAAAACTAAATTTGCTCAAAAAAAACAGCACAATGAAAGGAATTATTTTAGCAGGAGGTAGTGGTACAAGGCTTTACCCCATTACCAAAGGAATTAGTAAGCAACTAATGCCCATTTACGATAAGCCCATGATTTATTATCCCTTATCTGTTTTAATGTTAGCAGGTATTAAAGAGGTTTTAATTATTACCACACCAGAAGATTCTTCACAATTTCAACGTTTGTTAGGTACTGGCGAAGAATTAGGTTGTACATTTTCCTATGCTGTACAACATGTTCCCAATGGTTTAGCTCAGGCATTTGTTATAGGTGCAGACTTTGTTGGCAACGATAAAGTGGCTTTAGTATTAGGCGATAATATTTTTTATGGTGCAGGTTTCAGTAAATTATTACAATCGTTTAATGATATAAACGGAGCAGCCGTTTTTGCTTATGAAGTACACGACCCTGAAAGGTATGGTGTAGTTGAGTTTGACGAAAATCTTAAAGCCATTTCTATTGAAGAAAAACCACAACAACCTAAATCGAATTATGCAGTGCCAGGGTTATATTTTTACGATAACTCTGTTATTGAAATTGCCAAAAATATAAAACCATCTGCAAGGGGTGAATATGAAATTACAGATGTAAACAGAGTGTATTTAGAAAAAGGGAAATTGCAAGTAGGAGTAATGAGCAGAGGAACAGCTTGGTTAGATACAGGAACTTTCGATTCTTTGAGCGATGCATCAGAGTTTGTAAGAGTGATAGAAAAAAGACAAAGCCAAAAAATTGGGTGTATAGAAGAAGTGGCTTATCGCATGGGTTTCATCAATCATCAGCAATTAATGATATTAGGCAATAAATATGCAAAAAGTGGCTATGGCGAATACTTGAAAAAAATGAAGTAAATAAATTACACTGTTTAAAAAATAATTTGCCCATCTTTTTAGATGGGTTTTTTGTTTTAAGAATAATCCACTCTACATTGAAAGGTGGATATAAAGCCTTCGTTTTATTTTTTCATATTTAAAAACCAAATTCTTCTCTTTCTTCTTTTTTAAATGGATGCATAAACCAATATTCTACCTATTGCGAAACTATATTCATCCCAAACTTTTAGTTGTAGAAAAATAAAACAGTATTTTTGACCCTTGTTATTTTTTCAATTATTTTATTTTACACAATACGCTTTAATTACACAGCTTTTATGAACCCAAAAATATTTATTAGCATAGCTATTATAGTTTTAGTTTCATGCAAATCATCTAAACAAGAAAATTTTAAAAAACCTCCGCCTCCCTTTCCTATTATTGAAGTTCCTCAAGAAAATTTTATTGGTTATACTGAATTTCCTACCAATATTCAAGGGAGTAATAACAATGAGGTTCGTGCAAAAATTGCTGGTTATATAGAGCAGTTGTATGTAGATGAAGGTCAGTTTGTACAAGCAGGACAAGCTTTATTAAAATTAGAAACCAATTTACTTTCACAAAATGCCAATGCTGCACAATCTGGTGTTACAGCAGCACAAACAAATATTGCAGCAGCACAAGCTGCTGTAGATGCAGCACAAGTAGAAGTGGATAAACTTACTCCTTTGGTACAAAAAAATATTATCAGCAATGTTCAGTTAGAAACGGCAAAAGCAAATTTGCAACAAGCACAAAGCAGACTGGCACAGGCAAAAGCAAATTATGATCAAGCAAAAGCAAATTATCAAGCTGCTGTAGCTAATGTAAATTACTCTATTGTACGTTCGCCAGTAAGTGGTGTTGTTGGAAAAATTATTAAACGAATAGGAAGTTTAGTAAGCCCTTCAGATCCTACTCCTATTACAACTGTTTCAGATATTAAACAACTGTATGCTTACTTTTCTATGAACGAAAGTGAGTACTTAAATTTTCTTCAAAAAACACCAGGCACAACAGTTGCAGATAAATTAAAAAATGCTCCTGCTGTTTCTCTCATTTTAGCCAACGGAGAATTTTATCCTGAAAAAGGAAAGCTACAAACTGTTACAGGGCAAATAGATCCATCGTCTGGCACTATGCAGTTTCGTGTATTATTCGAAAATAAAAATGGTTTATTAACCAATGGCAATAGTGGCATTGTTCGTATTCCTACAACATTTAATAATGCAATTGTATTGCCTCAAACTGCTATTGCAGAACAGCAAGGAATTAATTATGTTTTTATAGTAGATGGAACAGATACAGTAAGACAAAAATTAGTAAAATTAAAAGCCAAGTTTAATAGAATTGCCATTGTAGATACAGGTATTGTAGCAGGAAAAAAAGTGGTTGCAGATGGTGCAGGAAATTTAAAAGATGGCATGGCAATAAAACCAATTCCTGCTAAAGCAGACTCTATCATAAATTCTTTAAAGCCCATTTTTGAATAAGAAAAGATGATTAAGAAAATAATTAGCCGCCCAGTATTTGCTTCAGTAATTTCAATTATTATTGTAATACTGGGTGTTTTAGGATTAATAAGTATTCCTGTTACACAATATCCTGATATTGCTCCTCCAGATGTAAAAATTACAGCCAATTATCCTGGTGCCAATGCACAAACTGTAATGCAAAGTGTAATTATACCTATTGAGCAACAAATTAATGGGGTAGAAGGAATGGATTATATTACTTCATCTGCAAGTAATGATGGATCAGCAACTATTGATATTATTTTTAAACAAGGAGTTAATCCAGATATTGCAGCAGTAAATACACAAAACCGTGTTGCAAGAGCAGCACCTTTATTGCCTGCCGAAGTAACACGTTCTGGCGTTGTAACACAAAAGCAAAATACAAGTGCTTTAATGTACTTATCATTTTATTCTTCCAATCCAGAATACAATGATGTATTTGTACAAAATTATTTGAACATAAATATTATTCCGGCTTTAAAAAGAATAAATGGGGTAGGTGATGTAAGTTCTTTTGGTGGAAAAACTTATTCTATGCGTATTTGGCTTTTCCCCGAAAAATTAGCTGTTTATAATTTAGTTCCTAAAGATGTTATTGCTGCTATTAATGACCAAAGTCGTGAAGCTGCTGCTGGCAAATTAGGGCAAAATAGTGGTAGTGCCAATGAATACACTATTACATATACTGGTCGTTTTAATGATAAGGCTCAATACGATGATATAATTATTAAATCATTAGGTAATGGGCAGTATTTGCGTTTAAAAGATATTGCAGATGTAAGACTTTCTGGTATTTCTTATACCTCAATAGGAAGAAATAGAGGAATGCCTGCTTTTAGTGCTGGTGTATTTCAAATTCCAGGATCCAATGCAAGAGAAATTAATGATGCTGTTTTAAATTTTTTAGACCAAGACAAAAAGAACTGGCCCAAAGGAATTAATTATGTTGTAAACTTTAATACCAATGAGTTTTTAAATGCTTCAATAGAAAAAGTAGTACATACTTTGTTAGAAGCATTTGCTTTAGTATTTCTCGTGGTATTTATTTTCTTACAAGATTTTCGTTCAACACTTATACCTGCTATTGCAGTTCCTGTTTCAATAATTGGTGCCTATTTCTTTTTAAATTTATTTGGATTTTCTTTAAACCTGCTTACACTTTTTGCACTTGTATTGGCTATTGGTATTGTGGTAGATGATGCAATAGTTGTAGTAGAAGCAGTACATGCCAAAATGGAGCATGAACGAACAGATGCCAGAATTGCTACTGTAAAAGCAATGGAAGAAATTACAGGTGCTATTATTTCTATTACTTTAGTAATGGCATCAGTATTTATTCCTGTAACATTTATATCAGGTCCTACTGGTGTTTTTTATAAACAGTTTGGTATTACATTAATTGTGGCAATTGCTATTTCAGCAGTTAATGCATTAACCTTAAGCCCTGTATTATGTGCCTTATTTTTAAAACCCAATCACAACGATAAAGCCTATCATTCCAAAAATTTTGTACAAAAGTTTTACCACAAATTCAATATTGCTTTTAGAGCAACCACCAATCGTTACGGCAATTTATTTGTAAAATTATTGCGTCATAAATGGATTACAGGAGGCATTATTGTTGCCTCAATAGTTATTATTTATTTTGTAAATGCAAATACGCCTAAAGGCTTTGTACCATCGGAAGACAGAGGAATTATTTTTACCAATGTAGAGTTACCACCAGGAACTTCTTTAGAAAGAACATTTGCTGTAATGCAAGAATTACAAACAAAAGCAAAAAAACAAATACCTGCTATAGAGTTTGTAACATTCAATGCAGGAAGTAGTTTCTTTTCTGGTGCAGGAGGCAACTGTGGTTTAGCTTTTGTACGCTTAAAACCTTTTGAGCAAAGAGACCCACACAAAGAAAATGTTGATGCAATTATTAAACAATTATTTGGCGTAGCTGCATCTATACCAGAAGCAAAAATTGTATTTTTTAATGCAGCAAGTGTGCCAGGTTTTGGTAACAATGCAGGCTTTGAAGTTCAACTTTTAGACAAAACTGGTGGCGATATAAATAAGTTTGTAAACGTAATGAACGACTTTATAAAGAAGCTAAATGAACGTCCAGAAATTCAGTATGTACAAACGCCGTTAAACATTAATTATCCTCAATACGAACTAAATATTAATGTGCCAAGAGCAGCAGAAGTAGGCGTTTCGGTTTCTGATATTCTTTCTACTTTACAAGGTTATATTGGAGGAGTTTATGCTGCTGATTTTAGTAAATATGGTCAGCAATATCGTGTAATGGTGCAAGCTTTTCCTGATGCAAGAACAGATGCTAATAGCTTAAATCAACTGTATGTAAGAACAAGTAGTGGTGCAATGTCTCCTATTGCTCAGTTTGTAACTTTAAAAAGAATTTATGGACCTCAATCTATAAACAGATTTAACTTATATTCTTCTGTAAAGCTTACTGGGGCTAATGCAGAAGGATTTAGCACTGGCGATGCTCTTAAAGCTGTACAAGAAGTTGTTACTGCATCGTTACCATCAGGTTATGGTGTAGATTATTCTGGATTAACACGACAAGAAGTAAATTCATCTTCTCAAACTTGGGTAATTTTTGTATTGAGTTTAGTATTTGTTTATTTTATTTTATCTGCTCAGTACGAAAGTTTTTTATTGCCATTAAGTGTAATTATTTCATTGCCTTGTGGCATAATGGGTGCTTACATTGGGCAAAATTTAATGGGCTTAGAAAATAATATTTATTTTCAAATTGCATTAATTATGTTGGTAGGTTTATTAGCCAAAAATGCTATTTTGATTGTAGAGTTTGCTATACAAAGAAGGCATCATGGCGAAAGCCTTTCTATGGCAGCCATTAATGCAGCAAAAGCACGTCTTCGCCCAATTTTAATGACTTCTTTTGCTTTTATTTTTGGGTTACTGCCTTTGGTTTTTGCAACTGGTATTGGTGCAGTTGGAAATAGATCTATTGCAACTGGTGCAGCCATTGGTTTATTAATAGGTACAATTATTGGCTTAATGGTTATTCCTGTTTTGTTTGTAATATTTCAGCACTTACAGGAAAAAATTAAACCTCTAAAAAAACCAAGCACACAGAAATTAGCAGAATAAAAAAGAATAACTTTTGAAAAATGAAGATGGATAAAAAAATAGTTGTATCACTGGTTATTGCAGTTATATTTTCTTCTTGCTTTGTTGGTAAAAAATATAGCCGACCAAATAACATTGCAGATAATAAATTATTTAGAACTGAATCAGAACAGTTGGATACAAGCAATATGGCAATGTTGCAATGGAAAAATTTATTTACAGATACTGTTTTACAAAATCATATTCAACATGCTTTGGACAGCAATTTTAATATTCGTATAGCTATTCAAAATATAAAATCGGCTGAAGCTAATTTAAAACAAATTTACAATAGCGTATTACCTTCTATTGCCATTCAACCATCTATTCAGTTTCAAACTTTATCCTTGAATACACCACAGGGCTCTGGTAATTCTGGCAATAGAATTAGTGGTTTTACTTATGGCTTAGCAGGTACGCTTTCTTGGGAAGCTGATATTTGGGGCAAAATAAACAGTCAGAAAAAAGCTGCATTAGCTAATTACTTAAATACACAAGCAGTACAGCAAGCTGTACAATCTCAGTTAATTGCATTGGTTAGTGAAAGCTATTTTCAAC
Source organism: Chitinophagales bacterium (assembly GCA_026931905.1). GTDB lineage: Bacteria > Bacteroidota > Bacteroidia > Chitinophagales > Chitinophagaceae > UBA1930. Next base: position 19,641 of record JAIXLB010000059.1, on the reverse strand, counting down.
TGTTGGCTTTGGATATGCAAAAAAATATTTTAAAAGAAACCATACAAACAAGACAAGAAAATTTAGCAACTAACAAAGCATTAAAGCAAGCTGGCACTGTAACAGAAGTTGCAGTAAAACAATCAGAGGCTCAGTTGCTAAATGCACAAGCACAATTAGTAACTATTGAAAATAATATTAGGGCACTTGAAAATACTTTTAGTATTTTATTGGCACAAAATCCTCAAAAAATTGTAAGAACAAAACTTACTGATCAAGTAATAAATACACCATTAACTATTGGTGTGCCTTATCAAATTTTATCTAACAGACCAGATGTATTAGCAGCAGAATTTAGTTTAATGAACGCTTTTGAATTAACCAATGTGTCAAAATCTTTATTTTATCCTTCATTAAATTTTACTGCAAGTACAGGTTTACAAAGTGTAGATGTTGATAAACTATTTAACGTAAACTCTTTATTTGCAAGCGTTATAGGCTCTTTAACACAACCCTTATTTAGTCAAAGAAAAATACGTTCTCAGTACGAAATCAGTTTGGCACAACAACAAATTGCTTATTTGAATTATCGTAAAACTATTTTAACAGCAGGCAAAGAAGTTTCTGATGCATTGTATAATTATGAAACACAAAATAAATTATACAGCTTAAAACAAAGTGAATATTTGGCTTTGGATACAGCTACTCAATATTCACAAGATTTATTGAAATATGGTATGGCAAATTATTTAGATGTTCTTACTGCACAACAAAATGCTTTGAATGCAAAAATTGGTTTTGTTAATGCTGCTTATGGAAAATTAGAAGCTATAATAGAATTGTATAGAGCTTTAGGAGGAGGAGGTAAATAAAATACTCTATACAATTCCCGAAAAAAAATTATTTTTCATCTGCACTTGGTCCATACATTCCTGGTACAGGAATATTTAGCAAACGTAAATAAACACTTAGCTGTCCACGATGATGTATTAAATGATTTAAAGCCATTGTTCTAATAGAAGAAGCTTTTGAAGTTTTACTAATGATGTAATCGCCCATTTTCATTGTCCATACATTTTCTAATATATTATCATCCATTTGTTGTAAAGACAGAATACAGGCTGCAACACTTGCATCTAAATAGTTTGTTAAATCTGTAGTGTTATTAATAGAAGGTACTTTAAAATCGGCACTCTTTAAATCCAATTCATCTGTTTGAACTATTAGATTAACTAAATCAAATAAACCTGCAATATGAATAGCTAAACTTTTTGTACTCATAGATTTTTCGTGAGGTTTCCAAGCAAAATTTTCGGCTTTTACCGCTTCTAAAATCTTCTTTGTACTTACTGCTTCTTTTTCAATTTCTGCAATAAATGCTTTTTTAATGGTCATGTTTAATGTTTTTAAAGTTAATGAATGTTATATTTTTTTGTTGCAAACAAATGTAATGAAATGAATAAAATTCAAGTTTCGCTTTTTGAAATTTTGTTGCAAAAATATTTTTAGCCAATCTATTAAACCTGCTTTATAAGCTATAGTCTGAATTACAAAACAATTTAAAAATGAAAAAAGTATTTTTATTGGCTGCAGCAGGATGTTTTTACCTTGCTCCACAATTAGTAAATGCTCAAGGAGCTAAAAAAGAAGCTAAAACTGAACATCCTAAACAAGTAAAGGAAAAACAAAAAGCAGAACCTAAAGAAACAACAAAAAAAGAAATGAAAAAGCATAGTGATAAAAAAGTTCCTGAACAAAAAAAAGAAGAAACTAAACAAGTTAAAAAAGGTTAATTCGTTTTTACTATGTTTATTCTTTCCACTTAAAAAAACCAGAAATATTCTGGTTTTTTTTATTGCTATAAAAAACAAATGGAGAAAAAATGTACTGCTCTAAAAAAATGGAGCTGCTTTACAGATAAGTTTAAATTTTTCTCGAACAACAATAATACAGAATCAATCTATTGCTAAAACTTGAAAAATAGTTTACAACTGTTTTTTCCTTTTTCCGTTTATTCAATTATGTTTGCTGCTCTCAAAAAATCATAACCAAATGAATTTTAAAAAAGTTAATAACATTACAGGCTGGATTATTGCCTTAATTGCTTGTACAGTATATGTTGCTACTTCAGAAGCAGGTGGAAGTTTGTGGGATTGTGGTGAGTTTGTTAGTAGTTGTTTTAAGGTACAAATTCCGCATCCTCCTGGTGCTCCTATGTTTGTGTTATTGGGTCGTTTTTTTATAATACTTTTTGGCGATAATCCTTTAACTGCTGCTAAGGCTGTAAATGTAATGAGTGCTTTGGCAAGTGGTTTTACTATTTTATTTTTATTCTGGACTATTACACACTTTGCAAGAAGAATTGTACATACCGATACAACCAAAGTATTAACAGCTAACCAAATTATTGCTATAATGGGTGCAGGTGTTGTTGGTGCTTTAGCTTATACTTTTAGCGATAGTTTTTGGTACAGTGCAGTAGAAGGTGAAGTATATGCTTTAAGTTCTTTCTTTACAGCATTGGTGTTTTGGGCTATTTTACGCTGGGAGCATGAAGCTGATAAAAAAGGAGCGGACAGATGGATTGTGTTTATATTTTTTATGATGGGTTTATCTATTGGTGTACACTTATTAAACTTGCTTACTATTCCTGCAATAGTAATGGTGTATTATTTGCGTAAACGCGAAGATTTTAATTATACAGTAATTCGTAAATACTTCAACTTACTTACAATTATTGGTGGTTCGTTGGTTTTTGTTGGAGCATTAATTGTTGCAAATGGCGAAGCAGAAAGAGTGCCATTAGATGCAACAATGGCTGGTTTAGTTTTAGTGGGTACCATTTTAGCTCTTGTATTTTTAAAGTTGGTAGAAGCTATTAAAAAAGATAAAAAAGAATATTATGGCGGCATGTATATTTTCTTTATTTTAGGCTGTATTATTACAGGAATTGTTCAGGTAGGAGTTATACAATACACCATTAAAGCTGCAGGCACTTTTGATAGATATTTTGTAAATGGTTTAGGACTTCCTTTCTTTAGTGGTTTTACTTTCTTTTTTATTTTATTAGCATTTTTAATTTGGTATGGATTAAAAATTGCAGCCAAAAAAGGTTGGTATTATTTAAAGCTAAGTTTATGGTGTGTAACATTTATGCTAATAGGTTACAGTACTTACTTAACTACCATGATGAGAAGTAATGCAGACCCCTCTATTGACATGTACAATGTAGATAATCCTATAAGTTTAGTGGGTTATTTAGGTCGTGAACAATATGGCGATTTTCCTATTTTATATGGACAAAAATTTACAGCACGCCCAATTGATTCAAAAGAAACAAGCACCAAATATCAAAAAGGAAAAGATAAGTATGTAGAAATAGGCAAGGATTTTAAATACATTTATGCTGCCGAAGATAAAATGATTTTTCCAAGAGTTTGGGATGGCAGCAACGACCAATATCATGCAGATTATTATGCCAGTTTTTTGAACATTGGACAAATGCAAGATGGCACTTATGAAAGAAGCCCTAATCAAATTGATAATATTAGTTTCTTCTTAGGTTATCAAATTAATTTCATGTATTTCAGATATTTTATGTGGAATTTTTCTGGTAAACAAAATGATGTTCAAGGCACATCTTTAGGAAATGTAAGAGATGGTAATTGGATTACTGGAATTGATTTTATAGATAATATGCGTTTGGGCAATCAATCAAAAATGCCTGATAGTTTACAAAATAATAAAGCCCACAATAAATTATATGCACTACCTTTTATCTTAGGATTAATAGGTTTAATTTATCACTTTAAAAGAAAAGGAGGTGATGGTTTAGTAAATATGTTGCTGTTTTTCTTTACAGGCTTCGCTATTATAATTTACTTAAACCAAGCAGGCAATCAACCACGTGAACGAGATTATGCTTATGTAGGAAGTTTTTATGCTTTTGCTGTATGGATAGGTTTAGGAGTTTTACAAATAAAAGATTGGTTAGGTCGTTTTGCAAATCAAAAAGTAGCTGCAACAGCAGCAACACTTGTTTGTTTATTAGCAGTTCCGGTTTTAATGGCTCAGCAAGAATGGGATGATCATGATAGAAGTAAAAAAGAATTAGCAAGAGATTTAGCAAAAGATTATTTAGAAAGTTGCCCTCCCAATGCCATCTTATTTAGTTTTGGCGATAATGATACTTACCCATTATGGTATGCTCAAGAAGTAGAAGGCATAAGACCAGATATTCGTGTTATCAACTTTAGTTTATTAGGAATAGATTGGTATATAAATCAACTAAGGTATAAAGTAAATCAAAGTGCACCCATTGATGTAATTTGGAGTGCAGATCAAATAGAAGGAAGAAACAGGGATTATGTGCCTTACAAACCCAATGCAAGATTTCCTGAAAATGCTTACTATGATTTATACGATGTAATGAAAAATTATGTGGGCAGCAATAATCCTGAATTTATGGATAACTCAAGAGGCGAACCCTTAAACACTTTCCCTGTTAAAAAATTTGCTATACCAGTACATGATAAACAAACATTAATTGCCAATGGAATTGTTGCAAATACAGATTCTGTTTTAACTGAATTAAGATTTGATTTGAATAAAGATAGATTATTGAAAAATGATTTAGCAGTATTAAACATTATTGCTGCTAATCAATGGAAACGCCCAATATGCTTTACAAGCAATAGCCCTTATCAAATAGGTTTAGGTTTTGAAAAATATTTAAGAATGAATGGATTATCTTATGAGTTAGTACCTGTTGATAATCCTTATGGTTTTAGTCAAGATGCACCTTTTGTAAATACGGATTGGGCTTATAATAAAATGACTACTGTATTTGCTTCAGGAAATGCAAATATTAAAGGAGTATATTTTGATGAAGAAAACAGAAGGCACTTAAACACCATTAGAGAATCATATACCGATTTAGCATTTGATTTAATAAATAAAAACAGAAAAGAAGATGCAATTAAATTATTGAATCATTGCGATAGTATGATGTTGGAAGAAAATTTTGCTTATGGTCAGGTAAGCAGAGGAAACCAACACAATAGAAATAGTTTAAGATTCTTATCTGCTTGTTATAATGCTGGCGATAAAGTTTTAGCAGCAAAAGTTTCTAAGAATTTGAAAAAAGATTTAGAACAGCAACAAGCTTATTATGCTTCATTAAACAGTAAAATGACGAAGGAATCTTACTTGAAATTAATGGATGATTACATGACAAGATATAATTCTGCACGTTCAAGACAGGATCAAGTAATGGCAGATCAAATCTTAGAAAATAATTTCTCTACCAATCAAGTAAATTCATTGAATGATATAAGAATGAGTTATTTGCTGTACAAAGAATTATTAGGCATTGAAACTGCTAATGCAGCTACACAACAAACTACTACAGAAACAACTCAGCCAGATTCGTTGAAGAAAAAATAATTTCACTTGGAGTATTGCACAGAGAAGAACCTTTAATTTGTTTGAAATAATACTAAACCCCGAAAAGTAAAAATTTCGGGGTTTAGTATTGATAATAATTGGTAGGTTATAAATATTGTAAAATTTTTTCCTGTACAATTTTCAATTCCTCAGAAGATAATTTTAGTTTAGACTTATTCAAATCTACATCATAAGGAGTGTTAGTAGCAATTAAGTGTACATGTGCATGAGGCACTTCTAAACCAACCGTAATTATGTTTACTCTATTGCATGGATATGCTTTTTCAATAGCCTGTGCTATTGGTTTGGCAAAAAGTAAAAGGTTGGCTAAATAGTTATCGGGTACATCAAATATTTTATCAATTTCTATTTTAGGAACTACTAAAGTATGTCCATATTGTATAGGAAAAATATCTAAGAAGGCTATAAATTGCTCGTCTTCTTTTATTTTATAACAAGGTATTTCGCCTGCAATAATTTTTGAAAAAATACTCATAGTAAAAAAGTTAGGAAGTAATTATTGATGTTTGTCTTTTATCTCTTCAAACTCAATATACTCTCCTTGATTATTTGAATTATTATTTTGTGTAGCTTGTGTTTGTTGCTGTTGTTGCTGTTGCTGTTTTATAAATTCTTCTTGTTCTTTTTTAATTTCATTTATTTTGCTTTTCATTTCTCCAGCAGCTTTACCAACAGGTACAACAACCCCAAATAAAAATTTGTAAATGTAGTAAATAACAATACCCCACAATAATATTTTTAATAACGACATGATTCTGCTTTTAAAAAAAGTTAATTAACTTACTCCGTCTGTTATAGCTTCTTTATAAATTTTTTGCACTAAGCCTTGTAATACTTTTCCTGGACCTACTTCTGTAAAATGAGTAGCACCATCTGCAACCATAGCTTGTACACTTTGACTCCATTTTACAGCTCCTGTAAGTTGTGTAATTAAGTTTTGTTTAATTGTAGCAGCATCGCTAACAGCTGTTGCAACTACATTTTGATATACTGGACAAACAGGGGTTTGAAAATTTGTTGCTTCAATAGCAGTAGCTAATTCATCTTTTGCAAGAGCCATTAAAGGACTGTGAAATGCACCACCAACAGGCAATACTAAGGCACGTTTTGCACCAGCAGCTTTCATTTTTTCGCAAGCAATTTCTATAGCTTTTATACTACCACTAATTACTAATTGACCAGGGCAGTTATAATTGGCAGCAACAACTACCTCATTCGTTTCTTGTTGAATGGCAGCACAAATTTCTTCTACTTTTTCATCTGCTAAAGCAATTACAGCAGCCATTGTACTTGGGTTTACCTCACAGGCTTTTTGCATAGCATTGGCACGAATACTTACTAATTGTAAAGCATCTTCAAAACGTAAAGTGTTATTGGCAACCAATGCAGAAAACTCACCTAAAGAATGACCTGCAACCATATCTGGTTTTGCATTTTCAATAGTTTTAAATGCAATAATAGAATGTAAAAAAACAGCAGGCTGTGTAACATTGGTTTGTTTTAAATCTGCCTCTGTACCATTAAACATGATATCGCTTATTCTAAATTTTAGTATATCATTTGCTTGCTCAAATAATTCTTTTGCAAGCATATTATTTTCATATAAATTTTTACCCATTCCTGTAAACTGTGAGCCTTGACCAGGAAAAATGTAAGCATGTTTACTCATACAATATTTTTTATGAACTGCGAAAATAAGTTATTGTGTAGTTAAAGAAAAGCAGTAATAAACGAGTATTTTTTTGAACATTTATTTTTAAAAAAGTTATTACAATTATAGTTTTAATTTGCTTAGAGCATTTACAATTAAATTATAGGTTTCTTCATCGCTGTATTCTTTTGGATGAAAAGGTATGCCAATTACTTTTTCGTATAATTCTATATAACGTTTAGAAATGACATTAACCCATTCGCTGCTCATGTGTGGCACTGTTTGCCCTTCAAGTCCCATGAAATTATTTTCAATCAGCCATTCTCTTACAAACTCTTTGCTTAATTGTTTTTGTTTTTCTCCATTGGCTTGTCTTTCTTCAAATCCATCTGCATAAAAGTATCTTGAAGAATCTGGTGTATGAATTTCATCTATCAATATAATTTCGTCATCAATTTTTCCAAATTCGTATTTTGTATCTACAATAATTAGCCCTTGTTTAGATGCTAATAATTTAGCTCTTTTGAAAAGGGTTAAAGTATATTCTTCTAAAGTATTCCATTCACTTTCTGTTGCTAACCCTTGTGCTATAATTTCTTCTTTACTTATGTCTTCGTCATGACCTTTATCTGCTTTTGTAGTTGGCGTAATAATAGGTGTAGGAAAAAAATCATTTTCTTTTAATCCATCAGGCATAGTAACACCACAAATTTTTCTTTCGCCAGCATTATACACTCTCCAAGCATGACCACTAAGATTACCTCTTACAACCATTTCTATTTTAAATGGCGTACATTTTTTACCAATAGAAACATTAGGTGCTGGTGTTGCTAATAACCAATTAGGGCAAATATCCTTTGTAGCATGTAACATATAAGTTGCAATTTGATTTAAGACCTGCCCTTTAAATGGAATGGGTACAGGAAGAATAACATCAAAAGCCGAAATTCTATTGGTTACAATGGTTACTAATATATTATCATTAATTGTATAAACATCTCTCACTTTACCATGATAAATGGCTGTTTGATTGGGGAAAATAAAGGGAATCATGGTGTCAAAATTATGATAACTTGATGTTGTGTTAAAGGCAAATTAATAAAATGTAAGCAATAAGTTAAAATAAATATTTGTAAAGTAAAATTTCTGTTGTTATATTGCTAAATAATTAAACAAATTGAAGTATGAGAAATTTCAAATTTTTATTATTGCTGTTTGCATTATCGCTATGTACAGCAGCAATTAACGCACAACAAACCACCATTTCAGGCAAAGTAAAAAACAGTAAAACTAACGAATCGTTAGCTGCTGTTTCTGTTACAATTAAAGGCTCTACCATTGGTACTTATACTGATGATAAAGGAGCATTTAATTTAACTACCAATCAAAAATTTCCATTTACATTAGTATTTTCTTCAGTAGGTTTTGCAGATAAAGAATTTACTGTAACAGAAAGTACACAAAGCTTAGATGTAAGTTTAGATGTAAAATATAGTATGGGAGATGAAGTAGTAGTTGCAGCATCTCGTGTTAGTGAAAAAATAGTAGAATCGCCTGTTTCAATTGAGCGTATGGGTGCAACAGCTATTAAAAATACAGTTGCTCCAAACTTCTACGATGCTATCATTAATTTCAAAGGTGTAGATATGACAACATCAAGCATCAACTTTAAAACAATAAGTACAAGAGGATTTAATGGTAGTGGTAATTTACGTGCCAATCAATTAGTTGATGGGATGGATAACCAAGCACCTGCCTTAAATTTTTCTGTAGGTAATATAGTTGGTATGACAGAATTAGATGTAGATAATGTTGAATTATTACCAGGTGCATCTTCTGCATTATATGGTTCTGGAGGTATGAATGGCACAATATTAATGACAAGTAAAAGTCCTTTTAAATATCAAGGCTTTAGCTTTCAAGTAAAACAAGGTGTAAACCATGTAGATAGTAAACAAACTGCTGCATCGCCTTATTTTGATTGGGCATTTCGTTGGGGTAAAAAAATATCAGAAAAGTTTGCTTTTAAAATTTCTGGACAATTTACACAAGCTCAAGATTGGAGAGCAAACGATTTAACCAATCTTTCAAGAAACAATGTGTTAAGCAATATTACAACTGGAGATAGAGTATCTGACCCTAACTATGATGGTGTAAACGTTTATGGAGATGAAGTAAATGCCAATATGCTTTATTTAGCAAGATTAGGTTTATTAGCAAGTGGAATTACTCCTACTTCTCCTGCTTATGTTGGTTTAAATTCTGTAGCAAATATGGGTTTAACTTATGCACAATCTGTTGCATTTATACAAGGCAACGTTCCTACACTTGTACCTGCATTAGCAGCTTTCCCTACTGTATTTTCTATCAACAGAAATTATTATAATTCTAATGTAAGCCGTACAGGATATGATGAAAAAGATTTAGTAGATTACAATGCTTTCAATGTAAAACTTTCTGGAGGCTTATACTACAAATTGAAAAATAATGTAGAAGCTTCTATAGTTGGTTATTGGGGTTTAGGAACAACAGTTTATACTGGTATAGACAGATATAGTTTAAAGAATTTTAAAGTAGGTCAATACAAAGCAGAATTAAAAGCTAAAAACTGGTTTTTAAGAGCTTATACAACTCTTGAAAACTCTGGCGATTCTTATGCCAACACTATTACTGCAGTACAAATGAACAGAAAATGGAAAGATGATGCTACTTGGTTTTCTCAATATGTTACTGCATACACACAAACCATGTTAGGTACTAATGGTAATGCAACTTTAGCTCATGCACAAGCTCGTACAGCAGCAGACCAAGGAAGATTTTTACCAGGTTCTAATGGCTTTATGAAAGCATTTGACCAAGTAACAGGAACATCTATTACCAATGGTGGAGGTTTATTTGCAGATAAAAGTAAATTATATCATTTCGAAGGTCAATACAACCTTACTGATAAATTAAAATTTGCTGAAGTATTAGTTGGTGCTAACTACAGAATTTATAGCTTAAACTCTGGAGGAACCATTTTTGCAGACCATGACCCTAAATTTGGTACAGGAACTATCAACATTAATGAATATGGTGGCTACTTACAAGTTGCTAAAAAATTAATGAATGATATTTTGAAATTAACAGGTTCTATTAGATACGATAAAAACCAAAACTTTGATGGAAGATTTACTCCAAGAATTACTGCTTCTATTAAAGTTGCAAAAGACAATCACTTTAGATTATCTTATCAAACAGCTTATCGTTTCCCTTCTACTCAAGACCAATGGATTAATTTGAACAGCCCAAGTGCTAAATTAATTGGTGCTTTGCCAATTTTTGATCAAGTGTATAATTTTAGTGGCAACCCAATATATACTGCTGAAAGCGTTGCAGCATTTCGTGCAAAATTTGCAGCAACAGGTGCTATAGACCCAACAGTTTTAGTACAAGGAAAATTCCAATCAGTAAAACCTGAGTCAGTAAAATCTTTTGAAGTAGGTTATAGAGGCGTTATCAAAGAAAAATTAATGATAGATGCTTATGTGTATTTTAGCGATTATAGCGATTTCTTAGGAAAAGTTGCAGTAGCAAGAGGTGCTAATGGTACTCAAGCTGAATTATTAAGCCCATCAAGCAGTAATAACTTTTCTTTTGTAGTAAACTCTACTACTCCAGTAAAAGCTTTTGGATGGGGTTTAAGTGCTGATTATTTATTACCTAAAAATTTTGTATTAAATGCAAATATTTCTGGCGATGAATTAAGCAATGTACCTGCAGGATTAGTTACTTATTTTAATACACCAAAACTTAGATACAATATTGGTTTAACCAACTCTAATGTATATCAAGGTTGGGGCTTTGGCATTCTTTACAGATGGCAAGATAAAGTAAATTGGGAAGGAACTTTTGGTAGTGGTGAAATACCATCTTATGGTACATGGGATGGTATGATAAGCTACAAACCAGACACAAAAACTACTATTAAATTAGGTGCTGTAAACTTATGGAACAAATACTACAGAAGTGCATTTGGTAATCCTCAAGTTGGTGGAGTATATTACATCAGCTATGGTTACAACTTATAATTCAATTGTTTATTTATAAAAAAACCTAAAAATTTTTGAAGGTTTTTTTATGTTTAAGATTTACTTATAATGCTTTAAAAGTATATCCTTTAGTAGAAAAATATTCTAAAACTTTTGGCAGTGCATACTGCATTCTATCCCAAGCTTTATCGCTATCATGAAAAACAACAATACTACCATTTTCTGTATGCTTTAATACAGTTGTTAAGCATTGTTCAGGAGTGATAGTAGTATCAAAATCGCCACTTAAAACATCCCACATAATTATTTTAAGTGCTGCATTATTGCTAATGAGTTGTTTAGCTTGTTGTCTTTTAATTCTACCATAAGGAGGGCGAAATAAATTAGATGAAATGTGCATGGAAGCAGCATTTACATCATTAATATATTTATTGTTGTTGGTATTCCAGCCATTCAAATGATGTTGTGTATGATTGCCTGTTGAATGACCTTCGCTTATAATTTTTTCGTATAAAGCAGGATATTGCACAACATTTTTTCCAATGCAAAAAAAGGTAGCTTTTGCGTTGTATAATTTTAATTGTTCTAAAACAAATGGAGTTGCAAAAGCGTGTGGACCATCATCAAAAGTTAAATAAATTGTCTTTTCATCTCTTAACATATTCCATACAAAGGAAGGATATAAAGCTTTTAACCACCATTTGGCTTTTTTAAAATACATGTATTGTAAGGGTGGTTTTAATATTGATAAATAAATTTATTGCCTAAGTATTATTCTAACAACTTTACTAATTGTTGAAGTTCTTCGTATTTATATAGATTATCCAAATCTTTAAAACACTTACTGGTTTCATCTAATAAAATTTGAATAATTCTTTTGTGCGAAATTGGTTTAAAGTAAGCTGGTACAGGCGGTACAGAAATTCTTTTAAAATAAGCATCAATATCTTTATGACCATAAGCATGACCATTTACACCATCAACAAAAAATAAAATTTTTTCTTGTGGGTTTTTATCAAGCTCAGCTAAATTTTGGTTTTTATGATAAAATGCAATTACCATTTGCTTAGGTATATTTATAATTTTTGCATTAATTTCTAATTGTTCACAAACTATTTGATATAATATTCCATTTGAAATAGCATTACCTCTTTTCGTTTCTAAAATTTTATGTAAGAAAAATTCATCTGGAATGGTATAATTAACTTCGCCACCTTTTAAGTTGTAATAATTGTAAATAATACTGGTTAATACATTTGCTTGCTCTAAGGGTGTAAGATAATTATTTAGCTCAAGCCATACATTTCTTCTTATTTTTTCAAATTCTTGTAATACTGTTGTAGTATTTAATAAAGGGTATTGAAATTTTGAAACAAGTAAAGCACCTGTAAGTAAATCATTGGCTGTACTACAACTCCAATCTTTTATGTTTTCCTTTAAGTCAGAAAACTGTAACCTATGTATAATCATTTCTACCCTGTTCTGTATTACTTCATTCAGTGTACTTTCCCATAGGTTTTCTAAGTTGGGAATAATATCTTTACCAAAGCCTATAATTCTATTAGATACAGTATTATAAACTTCTTCGTCTGGGTCGTCAATTAAGGTAAATAAGGCGTTTATTTCTTTGGTTTCAAGCATAGGTGCTTATGTTTTTAGTTCATGAAAATCAGTTTAAATTATTCCATTAAATATTGTATTATCATAAACTTTACCCAAACTACGATAAATTTTCTTTAACAATAAAACAGAATTATTCCACCATTGTGGAAATGTTGGTAAAACGTAATATTGAAAGCATTTTTATTTAAACCTTTATTGTAAGTTTTTTAATAGAATTAATGATTATTTTTGGCTCATAAAAATTTAATCAATGAAAAAAATTTATCTTTTAAGTGCAGTATTATTTTCTGCATTTATTACAATGGCTCAACCACCAAAAGGCAATGCTGATAAAGGTGATATTTATGGTACAAGTTTTAAAGCTAAAACAATTACAAACATTAGCGAATTGCCCAATAAATTAAAAAATGATGAAACAATAACCGGGACATTCAAAGCAAAAATTATTGATGTATGTGCTAATAAAGGTTGTTGGCTTACCTTACAAGTAAATGATTCTACAACAGCTCATGTAACCATGAAAGATTATGATTTTTTTGTACCATTGGCTGCTAAAGGAAAAACTGTTTTATTAAATGCCGATGCTTCTATTCAAACAATGTCTGTAGAAGAATTAAAACACTATGCAGAAGATGCTAAAAAAAGTCAAAAAGAAATTGATGCTATTACACAACCTAAAAAGAAAATTAATTTAGTGGCAAGTGGTATAATAGTGGTAGAGTAATTTTTTTTACAAATAAAATTCATTGCAAGAGGTTATAAAAAATAACCTCTTTTTTGTTGGTAAACCTTATTGATAAAATTCTGTTTTCAACATCACAGCATAGAAAAAAAAAATATTGTAGGTTTGTTAGAAATAAAACTTCTATGATTTTAGAAACTGTTGTTGATTTTTTAGAGCCAATTAATTTACACGAAATATCGAACGATCAAGAATATAAAGAAACTGTATTGGGCAATCACATATTAGTTTTTGAAGAAGAACTGCCAGATATTACAGATGTAGATATGGTTTTGGTAGGCTGTAATGAATGTAGAGGAATGGGAATGGATATTAAAAACAACAATACTGCAAACGCTATAAGAACTGAGTTTTATAGCTTATTTCATTGGCATAAAGATGTAAAAATTGCAGACTTTGGCAACATAAAAATGGGGGCTACTTTACAAGATACTTATGCAGCTTTGAAAACAGTGGTAAACGAATTAATTGCAAAAAATAAAAAGGTAATTATTTTAGGAGCTGGGCACGATTTAACCATAGCACAATATGGTGCATATACTTTGTCTGAAAAAATTATTGAGGCTGCTGTAGTAGATGCAAAAATTGATTTAAACATGGATAGCTCTTTGCCTGCTGATAATTTTTTAATGGAAATGCTATGTAGTATTCCTAATTATGTACAACATTATAACCACATAGGTTTTCAAAGTTATTTTGTGCATCCAACCATGTTGGAAACAATAGATAAATTAAGATTTGATTGTTATCGTGTAGGAAAAGTGAAAGAAAATATTGAAGACATGGAGCCAGTTATTCGCAATGCCAATATGTTAAGTTTTGATATTTCTGCCATTCAACATGCTTATGCTTGCAGCAATAAACTTTCGCCCAATGGTTTTACAGGAGAAGAAGCTTGCAGTTTAATGCAATATGCAGGATTAAGCAACAATATTAGTAGCATTGGCATTTATGGTTATTTGTCTAATGACGATATTAATAATTTAACAGCCAAACAAATTAGCCACATGCTTTGGTATATAATGGATGGAATTTATAAAAGCAAACATGAAGCTGCATTACACAATCAAAAAGACTTTAATGAATATCTTATAGCTTTTACAGATACAACAACTTCGTTTTTACAAAGCAAAAGAACCGGTCGTTGGTGGATGCAATTACCTGATGGAAAATATATAGCTTGTAGCCAAGCAGATTATATTGTTGCAGCCTCTAACGAAATTCCTGAACGTTGGATGAGGGCTGTAGAACGTGATAAATAAAGGCTTACAAGTATTTTGCTGTATAGCTTTCTTTTACTTTTTTTAAACCGCTGGGTGTTCCTTCAAATACAAGATTGCCTCCAGCATCGCCAGCTTCTGCACCTAAGTCTATTATCCAATCTGCATTTTTAATTACATCAGTATTGTGTTCTATAACAATTAAAGAATGTCCTTGTTCAATAAGTGCATTAAAAGAGGCAAGTAATTTTTTTATATCATGAAAATGCAATCCTGTTGTAGGTTCATCAAAAATAAAAAGTATTTTACCATGCCCTTTTCCTTTACCTAAATAAGAAGCCAATTTTACACGTTGTGCTTCGCCACCACTTAATGTACTTGAACTTTGGCCTAATTTAATATAGCCCAAACCTACGTCTTGCAAGGGTTGTAAGGCTGTTGCAATAGAAATACTTTCTTTAGAATTATTGAAAAATTCAATAGCTTCATCTATACTCATTTGCAAAACATCATCTATATTTTTTTTATTGAATTGTACTTCTAAAACTTCTTCTTTAAATCTTTTTCCATTGCATACTTCACAAGTTAAATGCACATCGGCTAAGAATTGCATTTCTACAATTTGTTCTCCTTCGCCTTTGCAAGTATCACATCTTCCTCCATCTACATTAAATGAAAAATGCTTGGGTTGAAAGCCTCTAATTTTTGATAACTGCTGTTTTGCAAATAAATTTCTTATTTCATCGTAGGCTTTTATATAAGTTACAGGATTACTTCTTGACGATTTACCAATAGGGTTTTGGTCTATCATTTCTATATGTGAAATAAAATCTACATCTCCAGAAATTTTTTTATGTAAGCCTACTGTATCGGCAAATTCGCCTTTTAATTTTTGTAATGCAGGATATAAAATTTGTTTTACCAAAGTTGTTTTACCACTACCACTAACTCCTGTTACAACGCACAATACATTGAGTGGAAATTGAACATCTATGTTTTTTAAATTATTTTGTTTTGCACCTTCTACTTTAATACTTGCTAAAAACTTTCTTGATTGTTTAGGAGTTGTAATAGATAATTCTCCAGATAAATATTTTCCTGTTAGTGAGTTTTTATTTTTTATTATTTCATTGTAATTGCCCGATGCTACAACTTCGCCTCCTAAATGAGAAGCTAATGGTCCTATATCAATAATATAGTCTGCTTCTTTCATTATCATTTCATCATGCTCTACTACAATAACTGTGTTATCTAAATCTCTTAACGATTTTAAAACCTGAATTAATTTTTCAGTATCTCTGCTATGCAAGCCTATACTTGGTTCATCAAGAATGTACAAAGAGTTGGTAAGATTAGAGCCTAAACTTCTTGTAATTTGTATTCTTTGACTTTCGCCACCACTCAAAGTATTCGCTAATCTTCCTAAAGTTAAATAGCCCAAACCTACGTCTATCAAGGTTTGTAAGCGTTGATGCAGTTCTATCAAAATTCGTTTAGCAACAGTATTATCATAATCAGAAAGTTGTAAATTTTCAAGCCATTGTTTTAAATCTTTGGCTTGCATGGCACTTAATTGCCCTATATGTTTGCCTGCAATTTTTACATACAATGCTTCCTGTCTTAATCTGTAGCCTTTGCAACTGTTGCATTTGGCTCTTCCTCTGTATCTGCTTAATAAAACTCTAAACTGAACTTTGTATAAATTACCTTCTACTTCTTTAAAAAAAGCATGAATACCTAAAGCAGTTTCTGTGCCATTCCAAAGTTGTTCGTACTGTTCTTCTGTTAAATCTGCAATTGGTTTATGAATAGGAAATTTTTTTGCATTTTGTGTAAATTGATTTTTCCACCAAACCAATTTTTCGCCTTTCCATGGAGCAACAGCACCTTCATACACACTTAATGATTTATCTGGTATTACAAGGTTTTCGTCAATGCCTAAAATTTGTCCAAAGCCTTCGCATACAGGGCAAGCTCCCAAAGGATTATTGAATGAAAATAAATTTGGCGAAGGTTCTTCAAACTGCAATCCATCTAATTCAAATTTATTATTGAAAACCTGAATAGTTGTATTATCAATATTCAAAAACACTTTCCCTTCTCCTTCATAAAATGCAGTGCTTATGCTATCAGTTAATCTGTGTATATCATCTTCATCAAAATCTTTGCAAACAATTCTATCTATTAAAACATACACAGAAGATTTTTCATTTTTTGAGAATAGTTTTTGTTTTAATAACTTATCATTTAGTTCTAATAATTCTTCAATTCTTACAACTTCAAAATCGTTTTCATTTTTAATTGCAATTCTTGTAAAACCCTTTTGTATCAGTATATTCAGTTCTTCTCTTTCGTTTCGTTTTGTACTATTTTTAAAGGGTATAAGAATAAAAACTTTAGTGCCTAATGGTAATTTTTTTATTGCATTTATTACATCATTAACATCATCTTTTTTTACTTCTTTATTACTAATTGGGCTAAAGGTTTTTCCAATTCTTGCATATAACAATCGTAAATAATCGTACAACTCTGTCATGCTGCCAACTGTACTTCTTGGTGTGCGTGTTACAACTTTTTGTTCAATAGCTATAGCAGGGCATAAGCCTTTGATATAATCTACATCAGGCTTTGCCATACGTTCTAAAAATTGTCTTGCATAGGCACTAAGGCTTTCTGCATAACGTCTTTGTCCTTCTGCAAATAAAGTATCTAAAACTAATGAAGATTTTCCGCTACCACTTACACCTGTTACAACAATAAATTTATTACGAGGAAATGTTACTGAAATATTTTTAAGGTTGTGCATTCTTGCACCATGAACATAAATATTTTCTTTGCTTTCGTCTGCTAATTTTTTTCTACTCTTCTTTTCTTTTGCTTCTACTGTTTTCATGATGCAAACAAAATAACTGAAAAATCAACTACAAGTTATTTTATTTTTTGTGAGTTGAGGAAATTTAAAGGTTAATTCTTTTGCTTTGTTCTTCATCTATTTTTTTAAATAAATGATATGGTTTATATACTCTCCAATTATCTATATCTAAGAGCTCTATAAAATAATTAAGTTTATGTTTTTTAAAATCGTATTGTGTAGCAGTTGGCATATTCAAAGCTACAGTCCATCCATTATTATCAGTAACTTGTTCAAACCATTCTTCATAATATTCTTTATCACCACTATGAAAATTTAAAACATTTTCTGTAATCAAAATAAATTTTGATATGCCATGCTCCATTAATTTATCTATTACTTCTCGTTTTAATTCCATGATGTCGTTTTCTATGGCATCATTCCATTCACCAATCATTTCTATAATAGCAAAGTTTAGTTCATAGTCGGTATAAATAATTTTCAAGTATAAAGTTCTGCTACCAAAATCATCCCATTGCGGGTGAATAAAATAATTATAAACTGTTTGTGTAAATTCAAACTCACTATATTCTCGTCCATAAAATGGACTTTTTTTATCTTCTTCGGCAATGTAAATATGTCGCCAATTATAAAATGGTTCTATTTCGTGCATAACAAAAATTCTCTTGTAGTTTACACACTATTTTAAAATAGTATGTCCCATTTTATCTCTTTTGGTTGTTAAATATTTTTCGTTGTAGCTATTGGGTTTAATTTCTATTGGCAATACTTCTATAATTTCTAAACCATAACCTGCCAAGCCTGCTCTTTTACGAGGATTATTGCTTAATAGTTTTAATTTGGTTACTTGTAAATGTCTTAAAATTTGAGCTCCTACACCATAATCCCTTTCATCCATTTTAAACCCTAAATGTATATTGGCTTCTACTGTATCCATACCTTGTTCTTGCAGTTGATAGGCTTTTAATTTATTGATTAAGCCAATACCTCTTCCTTCTTGATTCATGTATAAAATAATTCCTTTACCAGCTTCATGAATCATTTGCATAGAAGCATGTAATTGTTCGCCACAATCGCAACGAAAACTTCCTAAAATATCGCCAGTAAAACAGCTACTATGTACTCTTGTTAAAACGGGTTCATCGTTTTTCCAACTTCCTTTAATTAAAGCTAAATGCTCGGCACCAGTAAGTTTTTCTTTGAATGCTTTTAAGGTAAAATGTCCATATTTTGTAGGCATATCAACCGTTACCAATTCTTCTATTAAGCTATCTTGTTGTAATCTGTATTCTATTAAATCTTTTATAGAAATAATTTTTATTTGATGTTTTTTAGCAATTTCAAAAAGTTGAGGAAGCCTTGCCATAGTGCCATCTTCATTCATAATTTCTACTAAAACACCTGCAGGTTCTAAACCTGCTAATCTTGCCAAATCTACAGTAGCTTCTGTATGTCCACTTCTTCTTAAAACGCCACCCTGCTTGGCTTTCAAAGGAAAAATATGTCCAGGTCTTCCTAAATCAGAAGGTTGTGTATTCTTATTAATTAAAGCTTGAATAGTTTTAGAACGGTCTTGTGCAGATATTCCTGTTGTAGTTTCATTGCTTACCAAATCTACCGAAATGGTAAAAGCAGTTTCGTGTAAAGAGGTATTGGCATTAACCATAGGTTGTAAATCCAATTCATTGCAACGTTCTTCTGTTAAAGCAACACAAATTAAACCTCTGCCTTCTTTACTCATAAAATTTATAACAGATGGTGAAGCATATCGTGCAGCTATAATAAAGTCGCCTTCATTTTCTCTATCTTCATCATCCACCACAATAATCATTTTGCCATTTTTAATATCTTCTATGGCTTCTTCTATTTTGTGTAACATCATTTAATTATGCAATTTTTAGAAATGCAAATGTACGTTGGTTTGTTTGTTGTAATTTTGGGATATTGGATATTTTTAATGGTAAAAGAAAAACTACTACATTTTATTTTGTATTTGAAATAATGATTGATGATTGAAATAAAATTGATATTGAGTTACCTGCTGCTCCTATAAAAAG
>JAIXLB010000092.1 GCA_026931905.1 Chitinophagales bacterium | reverse complement strand
ATATAGTATAATAAACAAATAATACTCCAAAGAAAAACCAACCAAAGTTCCAATAGCTGATGTGGTAATAAAAAACATACCATTTATAAATTTTAAATAAAACAGTAGTAAGTATTAAAATAATAACTGTATCTACACAAAAGTTTAATACCCTTGTACCTGTACCTACATAATTTAATTTCAACATATCGTAACCAGTTTTTAAAAATTTGTGTACAGTATTTTAGTGTTTGCTAAAAGCATCTTTACCACATTGCAACCATTTTAAATAATCGTTATAATCTGGTGTATAGCCTACAGGATGATTTACTAATTGTTCCTGATTGTTTAATATTACATACAAAGGTTGTGTAGCTTGCCCAAAATTTTCTGTTTGAAAAGTGGACCATTTATCCCCAACGGTAACAATATCTTTTTCAAAACCATTTTTTGTTTTGTAGGTAAATCTTTCTGTTACTGGTAATTTTTCTTTATCATCAACATAGAGAGAAAGTAAAATAAAATTGTCGGTTATAAATTGTTTTACTTCTGGTACTGTCCAAACATTTTCTTCCATTTTTCTACAATTCACACAAGCCCATCCTGTAAAGTCAATTAATAAAGGTTTATTTTGCTCTTTAGCCATTTGTAAGGCTTTGTTGTAATCGTTTGAAATATTAGGCTCCAAGCCTTTGTGTGCAGCACTTTCTTTACCATAAACACTATAATGTTTTGGTGGTGGAAACCCACTTAATAATTTTAAATTAGCATACTTAGTATTGGTTAACCCTGGAATAAGATATAGGGTAAAAGCTAAAGCAATTATACCTGTAATTTTTCTTCCTACACTAATTTTTGCACCTTTTTGATCGTGTGGCAATTTTAAAATTCCAAACAAATACAATACAAGTCCAATGCCTACCAATAGCCATAAAGCAATAAATACTTCACGTTTTAAAATTCCCCAGTGCATTACTGTATCTGCATTGGATAAAAATTTTATTGCAAATGCTACTTCTAAAAAGGCTAAAACTTTTTTTACAGTATCTAACCAGCCGCCACTTTTGGGTAATGAATTTAACCAATTAGGGAATACTGCAAATAATGCAAAAGGCAATGCCAATGCTAAACCAAAACCTGCAAGCCCTGCAGTTAATTGCATAGCTCCACCACTTGCTGTACCTACTAATAAAGATCCTAAAATAGGACCAGTGCAAGAAAAAGAAACAATAGTAAGCGTAAGTGCCATGAAGAAAATTCCTCCAATACTTCCTAAACTACTTTTGCTATCTGCTTTTCCTGCAATACTTGATGGTAGTGTTATTTCGAAAAATCCGAAAAAAGAAAGAGCAAAAAATATAAAAATGGCAAAAAATACAATGTTGATCCAGGCATTGGTAGAAATATTATTCAGTATTTCTGGTTGTACATTATCTAATAAATGAAAAGGAATACTTGCTGCTATATAAATAAGAAAAATAAACACACCATATAAAATTCCATTCTTTACAGCAGCTCTGTGATTGGAAGAACGTTTGGTAAAAAAAGAAACTGTAACAGGAATCATAGGAAAAACACAAGGCGTAAGCAATGCAATTAAGCCACCCAAAAAACCAAGTAACAATACTTTTAAAATACCGTTGCTTTTTACAAATTCAGCATTGCCACATTGTGCTAAAGGCTCTTTAAGATTAATGGTTGTTAATAATATTTTTTGCACATCTGCATTAGCAGCTATGCCACCTTCTAATGTTGCTTCGTAAGGAGAAACCAATGGTACAAATTCATCACCTTTGGCTATAAAAGCTTCTATGTTTCCTTTTAAAACAGCAGGTACTACTCCTGTAATTTTTACACGTTGCGTTACCGTAATATTTCCTGTATAAACATTTACTTTTTTATTATCAAAAATTGCATCGTTTATTATGGTTGGTGCAACATTAAAAACAGGCTCTCCAATTAATTCATCATTTTCAAAATCGGGTGTAATAAATTGTACAGAAGTTAATTCTTCTATAGATGGATTGCTGCCATACAAATGCCAACCATTAGGAATAGTAGTACTTGCAGTTATTGTAAAAGTTTGTTCATCTGTTTTTTGGTAAGTAACTTTCCATTGCAATAAATTTTCGTTTTGAGCAAAAACTAAAAAACTACTGAACGAAAAAAACAGAAGCAAAAATATTTTCCTCATTATGATATATGTGTCTTTCAAAGGTTTAAAAAGTAGTAAACTATTGTGCTACAGGCTTACTTCAAAACTTTGTTTTTTAGGAGGTAAGCACATTTCATCATCACAAACCATGTATTCTATAGTACCCGAAACTTTGGTTTTTATATTTGGTTTTACTTTGAAATTTTGTACAAATTGAACGCTATTACTATAGTACAAAACATTTACTCCAAAAGTTTTATCAAACACTTTTTCTACTTTTCCATTTTCAAGTAATTTACCATTTGCTTTAGCCAAAGGGTTTATTTTATATGTAATTGAAGTAGGTATAGGACCTCCTTTATCTGTATTTTTAGAATAAATATGCCAGCCTTTTTCAATAGTTGCAGCTACTACAACATCTACAGTGCCATCTGCTTTTTTTACACTTGAATAGGTTAAGCTAACTGGGTTTTTGGTTTGTGCCAAACAAGCAAATGTTATTAAAAAAGCACTAAAAAGTAATACAATTTTCTTCATAATTTTTATACTTTAATTATTTTAATTTAACCCTAAAATTTCAAAAACTTTTCTACCATCTGTATTATGTAATTTTTCAGAAGTAGCTCTTTCAGGATGTGGCATCATGCCAAAAACATTGCCAAAGGTACTACTAATACCAGCAATATTTCTTAAAGTTCCGTTAGGATTATTTTTATCATCTACATTTCCTGTTTCATTACAATAGCGAAAAATAATTTGATTATTTTTTTCCAATGTTTCTAATGTAGTTTCATTGGCATAAAACCTACCCTCACCATGTGCAATAGGAATTTTTAATACCTGAGCAGAGGCTTCGTTTTTAATAAATACATTTTTACAAATAAATTGCTGATTATTGTTTTGTAATAATACACCTGGCAGTAAACCACTTTCACATAAAATTTGAAATCCGTTACAAATGCCTAAAACTTTACCCCCTCTATTAGCAAACTCAACAACACTTTGCATCATAGGGCTAAAACGTGCAATAGCACCACAACGCAAATAATCGCCATAAGAAAAACCTCCAGGTAATACAATACAATCGTTAGTAGAAAACATACTTAAATCTTTGTCTTTATGCCAAAGCATAATTACTTCCTTGTTCAAATCGTTTTCTAAAGCATATTGTATATCTCTGTCGCAATTTGAGCCAGGAAAAACTACAACTCCAAATTTCATAATTATATATTTATGAAGTGCGAAAGTAATCTTTAAAAGATGATTTTTAAAAACTTACCTAATACAACAATGTAT
>JAIXLB010000006.1:22531-28177 GCA_026931905.1 Chitinophagales bacterium | reverse complement strand
TATTATTTACAGGTATTAAAGTAATTGACCTTATTGAACCTTATGCAAAAGGAGGTAAAATTGGATTATTTGGTGGTGCTGGTGTAGGAAAAACAGTATTAATTCAAGAGTTAATTAACAATATTGCAAAAGGACATGGTGGTTTATCAGTATTTGCTGGTGTGGGTGAAAGAACACGTGAAGGAAACGATTTGCTTCGTGAAATGATTGAGGCAGGCATTATGAAATATGGCGATAATTTTAAACATAGTATGGAAGAAGGTGGATGGGATTTAAGTAAAGTGGATTTGGAAGGATTGAAAGACAGTAAAGCCACTTTCGTATTTGGACAAATGAATGAGCCTCCTGGAGCAAGAGCAAGAGTTGCTTTAAGCGGATTAACCATAGCTGAATATTTTAGAGATGGAGATGGTACAGGAAAAGGAAAAGATATTTTGTTTTTCGTAGATAACATTTTCCGTTTTACTCAAGCCGGTTCAGAGGTTTCTGCCTTGTTAGGTCGTATGCCTTCTGCTGTAGGTTATCAACCAACTTTAGCTACTGAAATGGGATTAATGCAAGAACGTATTACCTCTACAAAAAATGGTTCTATTACATCTGTACAAGCTGTTTATGTACCAGCAGATGACTTAACTGACCCTGCACCTGCTACAACATTTGCTCACTTAGATGCTACAACAGTATTGAGTAGAAAAATTGCAGACTTAGGTATTTATCCTGCTGTGGATCCTTTAGATTCTACTTCAAGAATTTTAACACCTGCTATTGTAGGCGAAGCACATTACAACTGTGCACAAAGAGTAAAATTAATATTACAACGTTATAAAGAATTACAAGATATTATTGCCATTTTAGGTATGGATGAATTAAGTGATGATGATAAAATGACTGTATCCCGTGCAAGAAAAGTACAACGTTTCTTATCTCAACCTTTCCATGTGGCAGAACAATTTACTGGCTTAAAAGGTGTATTTGTAGGAATTGAAGATACCATTCGTGGATTTAATGCAATTATGGATGGCGAAGTTGATGAATATCCAGAAGCTGCATTTAACCTTGTTGGTACTTTAGAAGATGCTATAGAAAAAGGTAAAAAAATGATGGCTCAGGCTCATGGTTAGTTTTTATATTCTTAATAATTTAACTACCCAATTGATAAAATAAAAAGTATGACTTTAGAAATATTAACTCCTGAAAAAAAACTATATAGTGGCGATGTGTATGGTGTGCAATTACCAGGAACAACTGGTTTATTTGAAGTTTTAGATAAACACGCACCAATAGTAAGTGCCTTAAATAAAGGCAAAATAAAAATACTTAAAACACAAACCAACTTTGAATATTTCGATATTTTGAAAGGCTTTGTAGAAGTACTAAATAATAAAGCAACAGTATTAGTAGAGGGTGCTTCAGTAGCATAATTTTCTAAAGGAAATAATTATAAAGCCCGTTGATAAAATATCAATGGGTTTTTTGTTTTATATATAGGTAAAACAAAAACACATATCTACCTTGTTTCTTTTTTCATATCAATATTTTAATATGCTTACCTATTTTCCTTATTAGCCAAGTAAAATCGTGTTATAATTATTGAATGTTACAACACCCATTCTACCTCTCCAAAACTAAATTGTTGTTCTACACCATTCTCTACAACCAAAAACCCCAAATCAGTAACTTTTTTAACAGTGCAATTAAAAAGCATATTGTTTTTTTTCAACTTCACTAACTCGTTTTTTTTAAACAAATGCTCGTTATATTCTTTTAATAGAGTGTCATAATCTTCATACAATAACTGTTGGTATCTTTTTTCTAAACAAGCACACAGTTCCTTAGTTAACTCAATAACAGAATACAATTTTTTAGTAATTAATGCAAGAGAAGTAGCATTATTTAATGTATTATGAAAGTTTGTTTGATTAATATTAATACCAATACCAGCAACAGCCCACTGCATTTGAGTTCCTTTAATATTATTTTCTATTAAAATGCCAGCTATTTTAGAATTATTATAATAAATATCATTAGGCCATTTAATTTTTATGCCATTTTGTATATATTTCAATAAAAAATCGTACACAGATAAAGCAACAGCTGCACTTAAATAAAACTGCTTATGAATAGGTAATTTTTCAACATTTAAAACAACAGAAAGCACTGTATTGCTTGCTTTTTCAGAATACCATGTTTTACCTTTTGTGCCTTTGCCTTGTAATTGAGTATGAGCAAAATAAGCTGTTCCATGTTCTGCCACTTTTGCTTGAATTTGCTGCATGGCATAAGTATTGGTACTATCAACTGCTATCAATTCTACAAAATTATTACCTATAATTGGTAAAGGATTGTTATGTGTGTTGTGTGTTGGCAAAAGATGATTACTTTTGACAAAATTAGCAGATATAAAATAGCGTAGATAGTTATTTCACTCATTAAATTTTTTTAACTAAAATTCAAAAAATATTTGACAACAAGTTCAACTTTACCATCACAAAAAAAAGCACATCTTACACGACTTACGCGTAATTCTAAAATTTTCAAAACCATTGTGCGTGCAATTGAAGATAAAAAAGGCGAAAGCATTGTAAGTTTAGATTTGCGTAAAATACCAGAAGCTGTAGCAGATTTTTTTATAATTTGTCAGGCTACGAGTACTACACAACTAAAGGCTATAAGTGATTTTGTAGAAGAGCAAGTAAATTTAAGCTGTGGCGAAAATCCTTATAAACAAGAAGGCAGACAAGCCATGCAATGGATATTAGTAGATTATGTAAATATTGTAGTTCATATAATGCACCCAGACACAAGAAACTTTTATAAATTAGAAGAAATTTGGAACGATGCGGGCATTCAAAAACATGAACTCTAAAAAAAATCCTATAAAACAAAAGTTAGTAAGCACATATAAAGTCTGAAATTTAGAACAGACAATAAACAACCTAAAAAATTATGGACGAGCAAAACAAAAAGAAACCTTTACAAAATTTCAATCCTTTAGGAAAGCCCAATAAAAAGCCTAAGTTTTCGATATATTGGATTTATGCAGCAATCATTATTATTCTATTAAGTTATAGAATATTTGATATGGGTACACCCGAAACCCAAAACATTACATCTTTAGAATTTAAAAATGAAATGCTGGCAAAAGGCGATGTACAAAAAATAGATCAGGTAGATAATGCTGGTAGAAAAAGTATAAAAGTTTATTTAATTGCCGATAGTTTAGATAAACCTTTTTATAAAGAAAAATTCAAAAACTCTCCACTAAAACCAAAAGAAATAGCCAAAAAAGGATTGCCTTTATTTGAGTTTAAAGTTTCGGAATTTAAAAATTTTGATGATGAAATGGCTGCATTTTATGCAGAGCATAAAGACATAAAAGAAGTACCCAAAAGCTATAAACAAGAAGGCGAATTTTGGGGTCCTATTGCCAACATTGTTGTTACACTTATTATTTTAGTAGGTTTTTGGGTTTTAATGATGCGAAAAATGGGAGGAGGCTCTGGAGGAAGTGGAGGTGCTGGAGGCATTTTTAGTATTGGAAAAAGTAAAGCACAATTATTTGAAAAAGGCGGAAAAGTAAATATCAATTTTAATGATGTAGCAGGTTTAGATGAAGCCAAAGTAGAAGTAATGGAAATTGTGGATTTTCTAAAAAATCCTAAAAAATATACAGCTCTGGGAGGCAAAATTCCTAAAGGTGCATTATTAGTAGGACCTCCAGGAACAGGTAAAACCTTATTAGCAAAAGCAATGGCTGGCGAAGCTCAAGTGCCTTTCTTTAGTATGAGTGGTAGCGACTTTGTAGAAATGTTTGTAGGTGTAGGAGCAAGTCGTGTAAGAGATTTATTTAAACAAGCAAGAGAAAAAGCACCTTGTATTATTTTTATAGATGAAATAGATGCAATAGGAAGAGCAAGAGGCAAAAATGTAATGATGAGTAATGATGAAAGAGAAAATACTTTAAACCAATTATTAGTAGAAATGGATGGTTTTGCTGGCGATGCTGGTATTATTATTCTTGCAGCAACCAACAGACCAGATGTTTTGGATAGTGCTTTATTAAGACCAGGACGTTTTGATAGACAAATATCTATAGATAAACCAGATGTAAAAGGTAGAGAAGCTATTTTTAAAGTGCATTTACAACCTATCAAAGTTTCTGAAACTTTAGATGTACATAAATTGGCAGAACAAACACCAGGTTTTGCAGGTGCAGATATTGCTAACGTATGTAACGAAGCTGCATTAATTGCTGCAAGAAAAAATAAAGCAGCAGTAGATATGAGCGATTTTCAAGATGCTATTGATAGAGTGATTGGTGGATTGGAAAAGAAAAATAAAATTATTGCTCCATACGAAAAATCTATTATTGCTTATCATGAAGCTGGACACGCCATTTGTGGTTGGTTTTTAGAGCATGCATATCCTTTATTAAAAGTTACAATAGTGCCAAGAGGTACAGCAGCATTGGGTTATGCTCAATACACACCAAAAGAACAACATTTGTATAACACAGACCAACTGATGGATCAAATTTGTATGACCCTAGGTGGACGTGCTGCAGAAGAAATTTTCTTTGGAAAAATTTCAACAGGTGCTGCTAACGATTTACAACAAATTACCAAAATTGCTTACAGTATGATTACTGTTTATGGAATGAATAGTAAAGTTGGTAATATAAGTTTTTACGATCCTGGACAAGAAAACGCTTTTCAAAAACCTTATAGCGAAGAAACAGGAAAAATTATTGATGAAGAAGTAAGAAAATTAATTGATGCAGCTTACGAAAGAACCAAAGATTTATTAACTGAAAAGAAAGAACAAGTAGAAATATTGGCTAAAGCATTATTAGATAAAGAAGTTTTACATCAAAGCGATGTAGAAGAATTAATAGGCAAACGACCTTTTGAAGAAAAGAAAATTATAGATATTGAAGAACATGAAACAGTAAGTGAAACTAAAACTGAAGAAGTAGTAAATAATACAGCAACAGCAATTAATTCAGAAAACAATACTACAAACAATAATTCTAACGAAGAACCCATAAATACTGATAACAGTAGCAGTAATGGATGATAATACAAGAGATAAAATATTATTTAGAATAAAACAGGCATTAGAAAAACAAACTCCATTGCCTTTTGAAAATGTGCAAACAAATTTAAAAAGTACATTTCAACCTTCTACTCAAGAACTGGAAATTGAATTTGCTAAAAACTTTTCTGAGATATCAGGAAAGTTTTCTTTTTGTGAAAATGAAAAGCAATTAGCCGAACAATTAAATGCTTTAACTGCTGCAAAAAAATGGAATAAAATTTTTTGTAGAGAACCCGAATTAAAATATACACTTAGTATAAATGGATTTAAAAATTTTGAATATCCCGATTTGAATACTAGTCAGGCAAGTATTACTTATTGTGAATTTTTAATTGCAAGAACAGGAAGTATTTTATTAAGCAGCCAACAAAAAAGTGGCAGAAATACAAGTGTTTTTGCTCCCGTACATATTTGCATAGCTTATACCAAACAGTTGGTGTACGATATTGGCGATGCTTTACATTTATTACAAGAAAAATACAATAACAATTTGCCTTCCTTAATTACATTAGCTTCTGGACCAAGCAGAACTGCAGATATTGAAAAAAC
>JAIXLB010000006.1:0-22431 GCA_026931905.1 Chitinophagales bacterium | reverse complement strand
GGCTTTTACTTCTCAAACAGAATTGAATGACAACGATATTGTAAAAGCATTGAAAGCTGGCAGTGCAGAGCAATTAACAGAATATTTTGATAGCTTTATAGATTTAAAACTTCCTGAAAAAGATGAGATAAAAAATATGGGTAAAAACCAAGCTGGTATTGCATTAAAAACTTTTTTTAACGATAACTCAATAAAAGGTTTTGACTTAACATCTCAAAGAGAAATGTCTGGTACAATGTATATTGCAGGTAAGCTAAAAAATAATGGTAAAGGATTAAACATTACTGTTATGGCAAAGAAAAATGCTGATAGCTATACTATAATTTCTATTAGAATTAATTAGAAAAATGGTCACAACATTTTTATTACACTTGTTTTTTGCATGAACAATTTAATACTACGAAACTGGAAAAAAGAAGATGCAAAAGCATTGGCATTATTGGCTAACAATAAAAATATTTGGAATAATGTACTCAATAATTTTCCAAGCCCTTATACTGTAACAGATGCTTTACAATGGATAAATAAAGAAAGCAATAGCGAATACTTTTTTAGTTTTGCTATTGAACTCAATAAACAAATAGTAGGAAGTATAGGAATTACCATACAGGAAGATATTTATAGTTGTAGTGCAGAGTTGGGTTATTTTATTGGAGAAAATTATTGGAACAAAGGCATTGCTACAAAAGCAATTTCTATTTTGTTAGAGCAAGTTCAAAAGCAACAGCCCAATATTGTACGATTTTTTGCAAGAGTGTATGAACACAATAAAGCAAGCATGAAAGCTTTGCAAAAAGCAGGGTTTTATTTAGAAGGCATTCAAAAAAATGCAGCAATAAAAAACAGTGAATTAGTAAATATTTATGTTTGGGTAAAATTGGTGTAAGTAAATTATTACATTAATCTAAAGGCAATTCTATATAAAAAGTACTTCCTTTTCCTTCTTCACTTTCTACCCAAATTTTTCCATTGTGAGCCTCTACAATTCTTTTGCAAATAGATAACCCTAAACCATAGGTTTTTTCTCCTTCTGTGCCAGAACGATTGTTGCTGGAGTTAGATTTAAACAAATTGTTTTTTATTGCATCGGGCATACCAATGCCAAAATCTTGTACAGAAATTAATAATTTATTTTTATCAGTTTCTTCTTGAACTTTAATATTTATTTCAGAGCCTGGGGGGCTAAATTTTATGGCATTTGTAACAAGGTTGTACATGAGCCTTTTCATTTTATCTTTATCAACTTCAATGCTTTTATCTTCTGGCAATAAATCAATAATTAATTTTTGATTTTTTTCAGCAGCTCCTATTTGTAGCATAGAGGCACAGTCTTTAATACAAGCATTTACAGATACGGGTTCTTTTTCAATTGCCTTTTTGCTTATTCCAGAACTTTCTAAAATACTTGAAATAAATTTCATAGAATTATTGCATGAGTCTTTCATCATTTTTAATAATTCTTGCCTGGCATTTTCATCTTTTTCAAGAGGTAATAAATCAGCAATAGCAGCAATAGCAGCTACTGGAGTTCTTAAATCATGAGCTACTAATTTTACAATTTTATCTTTCTCTCTACTCTCTTCTTCTAATTGTTCTAAGGTATGCTCAAGAGTAGTATTTGTGGTTACAATTTGATTGTTTAATTTTTTTAATTGCTTAAGATTTTGTTTTGATAAACGCCACGAATTATAAATAATTAATAAGATAATAAGTACAAAAATAATTATCCAAATAAAAGACCATAAATATGTTTTACTTAGTTCTTTATCTTTTTCTAAAAGGCTTAAAGTTTCATTATTTTCTATGTAATTTATTTGTTGGCTAATATCAATTTCATTGATGCTTTTATTCAGTTTGCTTTCCTCTTCAAATAGTTGCTGGTATTGAACAAGGTATGGATATGCTTTACTAATTTGTTGTGTTTTTTCATAGTACTGCCACATTGATTTTGCCCACCTTAACTCTGCTTTTTTATATTTTTTTGAATCTAATTTAGGCTGTACTTTTTGTAATACAATTAATGCACTATCAAATTTATTTTCTACTAAAAACAAGTTGGCAATTTTAAGGTTAGTTAATAAAGCATCTTCTATTTCATTTTTACTTTTTGAGGTTAATTGAACACTATTGTTATAAAACAAATTAGCCGAATCGTATTGTTTTTGCTGGAAAAAAATATCACCCATATTTCCATATACAACACCCCTTGCAGAATTGTTCAAATCTATTTTCTCAGGATATTTTGTTTTAAGATAATCTATAAACTGCAATGCTTTTTGATAGTATATTAATGCACTGTCTTGCTTACCTGTTTTTGTATAACACAACCCTATATTGTTTAAAATTTCTTGTATGCCATAATATCTTCCAAAATACGATTCACAGGATTGTCTTAAATTATAAGCAGCTATAAAGTTTTCTTTAGATTCATCGTATTTGTTTTGCAAGAATAATACATGTGCCAGCCTGTAATTATATTCACTCAAGGTACATGAGTCTAAATACATGGTACCTATATTTTTCCCTTTATAAAAATAGGTATAAGCATCACCATATTTTTTTAAGCTAAAAAGTACATCTCCTTTTGAAAAATAAGAATAAGAAAATTCAAACGGATAATCTTTTGCATTTTTGTTTTTTAGGAATAAAAGCATAGAGTCTGTATCCAACAATGCAGCTTCTTTATTATTTAAAAACTTAGCTTTTAGAAAAACTCTATAGCCATATACTCTAATTTTTTCTTTTAAAGAAAATTTTTGTTTGTAAATGAAATTGTTTAAATAAACCAATCCAGCATCGGCATTATTTGTAGCAATTTTATTTGCTCTTTCTATTGCACTATCTACTTTAACAAATTGGCTATCGTAATTTTTAGGTTGAGTATTATTATTACAAGCGTAGTTACTAATTGTAAGTACAAAAAGCAAAGTATATGCAATGCTATAATATAGTACTTTATTAAAGTGCATTTATAGGTTAATGATTTTACAATTAGGTAGTATAAAAATTATTTAAAAAAATCAGGTTGGTTTTAGCACCAAACCATAATAAATAATTTTTATTAAAAACCCTTATACATTCAATTTATTACTTCAAATATAAGGGTTTCTGCTAATAAAAATACTTAATGCTCTTTTTTATATGGACTTTGTATTAATAGCAATAAGCATTTGCTTCTAACATTTTATTACATACTCTTCTGCGAGCTTCTTTGGTATTAAAGGGTTCTACTTTAGTAAATCTTTTTAAGCCTATGTGCATCATTCTCAATTCATCGCCATCTGCAAAACTGTTTAAAGCATCTTTGCCAGCTTTATTTATTTTATCTGCTGCATCGTATAAATAAGTACGCATCATATCTGTTTGTAAAGCTGTTGTAGTTTCGCTATTTTGTTGTGTAAGTTTTATAACTCGTAATAAAGCACTTTCTGAATGGAAAGTTTCGATAGCCATATCTGCAATATTCATCAAAACTTCTTGCTCTTTATCTAACTGCATCATTAGTTTTTGAACAGCAGCACCAGCAACCATTAAAATAGCTTTTTTAAAATTGGTAATGTATTTTAATTCTTTAGCAAAAGCTCCTTCATCATCATTACCAAAATCAGGAATACTCATTAATTCTTTTTGAACGTTCATGGCAGGTGTCATTAAATCTAATTTTCCTTTCATGGCACGTTTTAAAACCATATCTACAGTAAGTAATCTATTTATTTCGTTGGTGCCTTCGTAAATTCTGTTTATTCTACTATCTCTGTATGCTTTGCTTATTACATACTCATCGCTGTAGCCATTTCCTCCATGAATTTGTACACCTTCATCTACCACAAAATCTAATGTTTCGCTACCAAATACTTTTAGCATGGCACATTCTATAGCATACTCTTCTGCAGCACCCAATAATGCTTCATTAAAAGGTTTACCTGCTTGTAGCAATTCATGTTCTTTATTATCTATCCATTTTGCAGTTCTGTATAATGCAGTTTCTGTAACCCAAATTTTTATTGCCATTTCTGCAAGCTTGTGTTTTATAGCTCCAAATTTTGCAATTGGCAATTTGAATTGTTCTCTTGTATTGGCATATTGCACAGAAATCGAAGCAGCGGCTTTACTACCTCCTAAGGCTGCTGCACATAATTTTAAACGACCAATGTTTAAAATATTAAATGCTATAATGTGCCCTTTGCCAATTTCTCCTAAAACATTTTCTACTGGTACTTTACAATCTTGAAAATATAATTGAACAGTTGATGATCCTTTAATGCCCATTTTATGTTCTTCTGGTCCTTGAGTAAATCCTTCAAAACCTCTTTCAATAATAAATGCTGTAAACTGTGTGCCATCTACTTTTGCAAATACGGTATAAACATCTGCAAAGCCACCATTGGTTATCCAACATTTTTGCCCATTTAAAATATAATATTTTCCATCTTCACTTAGTTTGGCTGTAGTTTTTGCACTCAATGCATCGCTGCCACTATTGGGTTCTGTAAGTCCATAAGCTCCTTTAAATTCGCCACTTGCCAATTTTGGAATATATTTTTGCTTTTGTTCTTCTGTACCAAAATACAAAATTGGTAAACTGCCTATACCTGTATGTGCAGCAATAGCAACACTAAAACTATGTCCTGCACCTAAACCTTCATTAACAATGGTGCCTGTAATAAAATCTTTTCCAAGTCCTCCATATTGCTCAGGAAATGTAGTAGATAGCAAACCTTGCTCTCCTGCTTTATTTAATAAAGTTGGAACAATATTATCTTCTTGCCTGTCTATTTTTTCAAGGTTTGGAATTACATCAGCTTGTAAAAACTGATGACACATATCCATCACCATTTTTTGTTCTTCATTGAAATCTTCTGGTGTAAAGGTTTCTAAGGCGTTGCTTTCTTTTATAATCCATTCGCCTCCATGTAATGCTGCTAATTGTTGTTGTGTGCTCATAGTGTTTTTATTAAAGAGTTAATATGTTGTAGTATAGTTTTTTTTAGAATTTTTAATTTATGTTGTTAGGTTATCATACACTTTTTGTAATACATTTTTTACAGTTTCAATTTCATTTTTTGAAACGCCAATTAATGCTTCATCCATAGTTTGATTGGCTAAGTTTATGGTTTGTTCTTGCAGGTTTTTTGCAGCATCTGTTAAGTAAACATAATTTACTCTTTTGTCATTTTCGTTAGAAACACGTTTTACTAATTTTTGTTTTTCTAAATTGTGTATAAGCCTTGTAATACTTGGTTTATCTCTAAAAGTTTTATTACACAATTCTTGTTGGTTTAATCCATCTTGTTTCCATAAATGGTATAAAATACTCCATTGTTCTATGGTAATATCCAAGCCATTTGTTCTAAACTTTTTTTGTAATCTTCTTGCAATAGCAGTTGCAGCCATCGCATTTAGAACGCTGTATAATTCTCCTCTTTTAAAATGATTTTTTATCATAATAGTTGTTTATGCAACTATTCAAAGGTAGGGAGTTTTTTTATTTGAAAAAGAAAAGTTTTTATAATTAAAGTTGAATATTTTGTTAAGTAGATTTTACATTCATGGCATCTCTTAATCCATTGCCTAATAAATTAAAGGCAAGTACTAATAACATTATTGCAATACCTGGGGTTAAGGCAAGCATGGGATTGTTGGTAACAATAAAATTGTAATTTTCTTTTATCATTAAACCCCAACTTGGTTGAGGTGGTTGTACTCCCACACCTAAAAAGCTTAAACCTGCTTCTATTACAATAGCTCCTGCAAAATTGGCTGCAGCTAATACTAAAATGGGTCCTATAATATTGGGTAAAATATGTTTTATAATTATTCGGCTGTGGCTAAAACCCAAAACTTTTGCGGCTTCAATATATTCTAATTCTTTGGCAGCCATCACTTGTCCACGAACCAATCTTGCAACATTTACCCACATAGTTAAACCTACAGCAATAAACACTTGCCAAAACCCTTTTCCTAAAACTAATGTAATAGCAAAAACCAACAGCAATGCAGGAATGCTCCAAACTACATTTAACAACCACATTACAACATCATCTGTTTTTCCTTTAAAATAACCTGCTACTGCACCTAAAAAAATGCCAATAGTTAAAGAAATAATTACTGCAATTAAACCTACACTTAAACTAACTCTTGTACCAATAATTAAACGACTTAAAATATCTCTTCCAAATTTATCTGTACCTAAATAAAATTTTTGATGCACAATATTTTCCTGTGCAAATTGTTTTGCAGCATTTTCATCAGATGTTTTGTTGTTATCATAATGTACAGCTATAGCATTACGTTCAGTTAAGCCATCATCAATAAATTTTTGATAAATGATGCTATCATTTTTTATTTCATAACTTACAATAGGAGTGTATTGGTAAATATCTGTTTTACCATTCAATAAAATTTGAAAAAAGTTTTCGGAATTTATTGTTTGCCTTTTTTCTTTCAATAATAATGTACTAAACCATGGTTTTTTACTACCAATTTCAGGAATCATTCTATTGGCGTTAGGGCTATTATCAGGGGCTATAAAATAGCCAAAAACAGCGAGTAATATTGCTAATAAAATAAACAACAATGCTACTACTGCAGCTTTATTTTTTAAAAAGCGAGTACGAAAATTTATTACAGCATTATTGTTGTTCATTTTGTAAAAAATTATTTTACATTTCTGTCTTTCCAACTGAAAGTGCCAAATTTTCCTAACCAACCACTTGCCACTATATAAACTATATGTATAGGTTGTAAAAAAGGAAACCACCAAATAAATCGTTGCCCAAAAAACTTAGCAACTGGTAAAGCAAATGCAAGTTCTGCAAGGGTTTTAAAAAAAATAAATAAAAACCAATAATACAGGCAATGAAAATTTATAAAACTTAGAAATGGTAAAACAAACAAACCAACATTGAATAAATACACTAATACCAATACTAAAAAAATATTGTTGTCTTTGGTTTTAAATTGTTCTGCTTTGCTTGCCCATCTTATTCGTTGGTTAAAAAAACTTTTCCAAGAAGGCATAGGATGTGTAGTAACAATAGCATCATTTGAAAACAAAAAAGAAACCTCATTCTTGTATTTTGCTTTTATTTTATTCATCAACAACATATCGTCGCCACTGGCTATGTTATCAATTCCTTTAAAGCCGTTTACTTCAAAAAAAATATCTTTTTTATAAGCAAGGTTTGCTCCATTGCACATATTATGAAAACCTGCATGAACTGATGCTGCTGTTATGCCTTGCATACTCATGAAATCTATGTACTGAAAGGATTGCAGCAAACTTCCATTATTTGTAAAAGCTACAGGTGCTGCTATAAAAACTGTTTTGTTTTTTTGAATAAATTCGTTGAAAGTTGCAAGCCAATTTTCTTTTACAATACAGTCAGCATCAGTTGTTATAATCCATTGCCCAGAAGCATATTGAATGGCATTTTCTATGGCTTTCTTTTTATAAGCGTTTAAAATCTTTCCATTCAATACATCTGCAAGTTTTATGAGTTTAATATTTTTAAATTGTTGTTGTAGTTGTTCTACAATAACAGAGGTTTCATCTGTACTGTGATCGTCAATTACAATTATTTCAAATAAAGTAGTAGGATAGTTTTGTTGTATAATAGAAAGCAAACAATTTTTAATATTCAATGCTTCGTTTCGAGCAGGAATTATTATACTAAAATGTGTTGTGGCTATAAAATTTTTTGAAATATTGAAAGGTTGTAATTGTAAGAACCATTTTCTGTACAACAGTATTATTGTGGCGTAACCCACCAATAAAAAAGCAAGTAGAATTAAAAATATTTTCAACAACATTAGTACAAAGAAACAGTTTAGTACAATATTAAACCATTTGTACTGTACTTTATATTTATGAAATACAAAAGAATTTTTGCTTTAGAATAAATTACACAACGCTGGTAAACTGTTTTAAAAATCTTACATCGTTTTGGCTGTATAATCTTAAATCGTTTACACGGTATTTTAACTGACAAATTCTTTCTACACCCATACCAAATGCAAAACCTGTGTATTTGTTGCTATCAATACCAAAGTTTTCCAATACTTTAGGATGCACCATACCGCTACCTAAAATTTCTACCCAACCTGTGTGTTTACATACATTACAGCCATTATTATTGCAGATTAAACAGCTAATATCCATTTCAGCACTTGGTTCTGTAAAAGGAAAATAACTTGGACGAAAACGTACTTTTACATCTTTACCAAACATTTCCTGAACAAAGAAATAAAGTGTTTGCTTTAAATCGGCAAAGCTTACTTTTTCGTCAATATACAAGCCTTCTACTTGATGAAAAAAACAATGTGCTCTTGCACTAATGGTTTCATTTCTATATACACGCCCTGGACAAATAACTCTAATAGGAGGTTTTTGATTTTCCATTACCCTTGCTTGTACACTGCTTGTGTGTGTACGCAATAACCATGCAGGGTTTTGATGAATGTAAAAGGTATCTTGCATATCACGTGCAGGATGGTCTTCAGGCAAATTCATTGCACCAAAGTTGTGCCAATCGTCTTCTATTTCCGGTCCTTCTGCAATGGCAAAACCTAATCTTTGAAAAATAGATACAATTTTATTGCGAACTAAATTTATAGGATGTCGAGAGCCAACTAATGTGGGAGATCCTGGTAAAGTAATATCAATAGTAGATGTATTATCTTGATTGTTTGATGAAACTGCTTTGAGTGATTCGTATTTTGCTTCTACAAATAGTTTGAATTCGTTTAATAGTTGTCCTGCTTCTTTTTTTTGTTCGTTAGGTACATCTTTCATAAATCCCATAATAGATTTTACAATACCTTTTGTTCCTAAGTATTTTATACGAAATGCTTCAACTTCGTCTGCATTTGTAATAGCACAATTATTAATTTCTTGTTTGTAGTTTTCTATTTGTTGTAGCAAATGATTCATTTGGCGAAGATAAGGAGCGTAATAATTTTTGAAATATTAATAACTGTTTTTATTTTTATGATTAAATACTTAATAACCTTTTACTTGTAAAAAATAACTACGTTTTCTTTCGTATTAGCTTTAAAGTTTTCTAAAAAAATATAATTGAAGTTTATATTTGCTCTTGCTAAAACATTTATAATCATAAAAAACTAAACTCTTTGTATCATGAAAAAAATTCTTTTTGCATTAATTGCAACAACAACCATTTTTACAAGTTGTAAAAAAGATGGAGGTGGAGGATCAACAACCAGTGACTCCTATTTGCCTAATACTACAGCTACCAACTGGACTTTTAAGAAAACATCTGGTACTACAGTATCCAATGTTACTTATACAGTTACAACTAATACTATCACAAATAATGGAATTACTTATGTTCAGGCATCTGGTAGCGATGGTAGCAATCAATACTATGCTCAAATAGGTACAGATTATCATAATTTATTACAAGCTTCTGGACAAAATATTGATTTGGTAATTTTAAAAGCTGATAAAAACCTTAATGATACTTGGACTTCATCTACAATCATTCCAGTAACAGGTGTACCAGGTGTAACAACTGCTACTGTAAATATTACTTATAAAATGTTGCTAAAAGGAGGAACAAGAACTGTATTAACTAATAATTTTACTGATGTGATAAGAGTACAGGCTACACTAAGTGCTACTGCTGGGCTTCCTATACCTCTTAGT
This sequence comes from Chitinophagales bacterium, assembly GCA_026931905.1. Taxonomy (GTDB): domain Bacteria; phylum Bacteroidota; class Bacteroidia; order Chitinophagales; family Chitinophagaceae; genus UBA1930. Next base: position 12,764 of record JAIXLB010000006.1, on the reverse strand, counting down.
TTGGGTACTATTGATTATTATTTAGCAAAAGGTGTTGGTATTATTGAAAACGTTGCTAATCTTAATAATACTCAACTTGGTTTAAATAATAATGATAAATACGAAATACAATCTTGGGAAATTAAATAGCACTATTGTGTTTTTTATTTGATACAACATTTTCCAACGTCCATTCTATTTTCTTTTGGAATGGACGTTGTCTTTTATCACAGTTTTCTTTAAAACATATACTGCAACTGTAGTTTAAGCAACCATCTGTATGTACAAATAGCTCTATACCATTACCAAACTTTTCCTTTATTAAATTAGTTAATGCATCAATTTCGTCGTGAGCCTGATGAATGTTAAAATACCAAGGAATGGTTAAATGGCAATCTATATGCAACAAACTTCCATATTTTATAACACGAAGGTTATGTAAGTCAATCCAATTTTCTCTTCTATTTTCGTTGAGTACTTTAATAATTTCTTTCAACAATTTTATATCTGCTTCATCCATTATTCCTGCCAAAGAAGTTCTGATTATTTTATAACCGTTGTATAAAATAATTATACTTATTACAAGTGCTAAAGCCTTATCTATCCAATATAATTTTGTAAACAACATTATTACCAAACCTGCTATTACTGCTAATGTTGAGAGTGTGTCAATTTGTAAATGTTTACCAGAGGCTTTTAAAGCCATTGAGTTGTTTTTCTTTCCTATCTGTAAGCAAGCAGCTCCTGCAATAAAATTAATTACAGCAGTAATGGCAATAAGCCATAACCCTTTGTCTAAACTATGTATTTGTATGGGTATAAAAAACGAAAGTACTGTTTGATAAATGATTAATAAACCTGCTGCAAGAATAAGTGTACCTTCTACAGCGGCTGAAATAAATTCTGCTTTTCCATGACCGTAAGGATGGTCAAAATCTTTAGGTTTTGCTGCTACAAAAAGTGCATACAAGCCAATAAAACCAGCTACAATATTTGCAATACTTTCCAAAGCATCTGTAAGAATTACTAAAGAGTGAGTGAAATAATAGGCAGCCATTTTTACAACAAAAAGCATAACACTTAAAATGGTTATAAAAAGTTGTACACGAAAATTTTGTTTAGCTTGCTCCAATGCGTATAATATTAATTGCTTAAAAAAGTAAAATTAATTTATTCAATACAAATCATGGGTATTGTTTTATAAATAATGCTTATTCAACAAAATAATAAGTTGAAAAAGTGTAGCATTAAAAAAGTTTCGCTAAACTTGTTTTTTTAGATGAAACAAAAGCCACTGCAATATATTTTTATTTTAATTTTTTCTGTAAGTGCAGTTACAATTTCTATTGCTCAAAATGTAGAGCTTAAAATAAAAATTACAGATGTTGTACAAGAAAATTTCAACCAACAGTTTTCATTTAAACAAAAATTTACAGACACAATTTCTTGCGAAAAATACATTGAACAACTTTCTATATTGTTTCAATCTAAGGGTTATATAAGTGCATCTGTTGATAGTGTTGTAAAAAATAATTTTACATATACTGCTTATGTATTTGCTGGCGAAAAATATGTTTGGAAAGAATTAAAAACTAACCCCAAAGACATTCAACTATTAAAGGAAATAGGTATTCAACAAAATATTTTTTCTGAAAAACCTTTTAATCCTTCTACAGTAACATGGGTGCAAAAAAAACTATTAGATTATTTTGAAACAAATGGTTATCCCTTTGCTGTGGTTGCTTTTGATAGTTTATCAATTAATGACAAAGAAGTTAGTGCTACTTTAAAAATAGATAAAGGAATTTTATACAAAATGGATAGTATAAAGTTAGAAGGTAATGCAAAAATTTCTATTCAATTTTTATACAAATATTTATCTGTTAGCCCAGGCAGCTTTTATAATATTGAAAAACTACAAGCCATAGAAAAAAAATTAGCAGAACTTCCTTTTGGTACGCAAACACAACCAGCACAAATAACCATGTTGGGAGGAAGTTTTATAGTTCATTTGTTTTTAGAAAATAAAAAAAGCAATCAAGTAGATGCAATTTTAGGCTTAATGCCCAATAATCAACAAACAGGAGGTTCGTTATTATTAACGGTTGATGCAAAATTAAAACTATTAAATGCCTTTGCAACAGGAGAAACCATTGGTGTAGTTTGGCAACAAATTCAACCCAAATCGCCCAGATTGAATTTGGTTTTTCAACGACCTTTTATTTTTAATTCACAGTTTGACTTTGATTTTAATTTTGAACTGTACAAAAAAGATTCTTCATTTATCAATATTCAAGGAGCAGTTGGCATTATTTACAAACCCAATGCTCATCAGCATTTGAAGCTTTCACTACAATCGTTGGCTACTAATTTATTGGATATTGATACAACCATTATTAAGCAAACAAAACAATTACCCAATGAAGTAGATGTAACCACAAACAGCATTTTAATTGAATACGGATTTAATAATACTAATTATAAATTTAATCCTCATTCAGGTAATGAAGTTTCTGTTTCTATACTAACAGGTAGCAGAAAACTTAGAAAAAACAATACCATTTCGCAATTAAAAGATGGTGCATTTAATTTTAATACTTTGTATGATAGTGTTCAAATGAATAGTTATCAATTAAAAATTCAGTTGAATGCTGCACATTATTTTCCTTTAAATAAATATAGTGTTATTAAAACTGCCTTGCAAAGTGGGTTAATTCAAAGCCCAACTGTTTTTAGAAATGAAATGTTTCAAATAGGAGGTTTAAAATTATTAAGAGGCTTTGATGAAGAAAGTATTTTTACAGACAAATATGCTGTTGCAACTGCTGAATATCGTTATTTATACGGATTGAATGCTTATTTCAATGCCTTTATAGATGCAGGATTTACTTACAATTCTTTATTAAACAAAAACTATAATTACTTAGGTTTTGGTGGGGGAATTTCTTTTGAAACAAAGCAAGGCATTTTCAATATTGCATTAGCAGTAGGAAAAAGAAATGACGAATCATTCAATTTTCGCCAATCCAAAATACATATTGGCTTTGTTAGCTTGTTTTAGCGATAACAATCATATTTCCTAAGTTTACTAATAGGCATAGGAATATTTGTATTTAGGCTAAAAACATTACTGCCATTATATTTGCAAACTTATTTTGTAGAAATAAATTTCACTTTATGTTTAATAGTTTATCTGAAAAATTAGAATCAGCTTTTAAAAACCTAAAAGGGCAAGCTCGTATTAATGACCTAAATATTGCTAATACTGTAAAAGATATTAGACGTGCATTATTAGATGCTGATGTGAATTTTAAAATTGCAAAAGAATTTACCGATAAGGTTAAAGACAAAGCCATTGGCTCCAAAGTGTTGAATGCTATAAGTCCTGGGCAACAAATGGTAAAAATAGTACAAGATGAACTTACAGAATTAATGGGTGGCGAACCTGCAGAATTTAATATTAATGGCAACCCTGCTGTTATTTTAATTGCTGGTTTACAAGGTAGTGGTAAAACTACTTTTACAGGAAAATTAGCTACTTATTTAAAAACACAAAAAGGAAAATCTCCTTTAGTGGTTGCTGCTGATATTTACAGACCTGCAGCCATAGATCAATTAACTGTTTTGGCAGAACAAATAGGTGTAGATATTTATAAAGAACCAGAAACAAAAGATGCTGTTGCTATTGCTCAAAATGCAATTAAAGAAGCAAAATCAAAAAACAAAAATGTTGTAATTATAGATACTGCTGGGCGTTTGGCTATTGATGAAATAATGATGACAGAAGTAGCCAATATTAAAGCAGCAGTAAACCCTACAGAAATTTTATTTGTTGTAGATAGCATGACAGGACAAGATGCTGTAAATACTGCAAAAGCATTTAATGACAGATTGGATTATAGCGGAGTAGTATTAACAAAATTAGATGGTGATACAAGAGGTGGTGCTGCATTATCTATAAAATACACTGTAAATAAGCCTATAAAATTTATGAGTAGTGGCGAAAAGATAGACACTTTAGATGTGTTCTATCCAGATCGTATGGCTCAAAGAATTTTAGGCATGGGCGATATTACTAGCTTGGTAGAAAAAGCTCAAATGCAGTTCGATGAAGAACAAGCCAAAAAATTAGAAAAGAAAATTCGCAAAAACCAATTCGACTTTCAAGATTTTTTAGAACAACTACAACAAATAAAAAAAATGGGAAACCTGAAAGACTTAATGGGTATGATTCCTGGTGTGGGTAAAGCCATGAAAGATGTAGATGTAAATAACGATAGTTTTAAAGGTATTGAAGCTATAATACAAAGTATGACACCTGAAGAACGCTCTAATCCAGATTTAATAAACCCTACTCGTAAAACACGTATAGCAAAAGGAAGCGGAAAGGATATTAATGAAATAAATGCGTTCTTAAAACAGTTTGAGCAAATGAAAAAAATGATGAGTATGATGAATAAAATGCCAATTGGTGGAGGCATGAAAAACATGATGAGAGGTATGAAATAGGGTTTAATGTACCACTTCTTTTGTAAAAACAAAATGGTGCATTTGCTTTAAAAGTTTTTCCATCTGTTTCATACTTGTAATATCATCTACAACCAATAAAAAGTTTTTAGCTATTTGTTTTAACCTGCCTTTGTTAGTACCTTTTTGTAAAAAGTCAATTATATTCTTAAAAGTTACACTTTCAAAATAGGGGCTATCATTTTTATTTACAAAATAGCAACGCATGGTATTTTCTTTTAAACTCATTTTTTCAAAACCCAATTCTATTGCCAACCAACGACAACGTACAGTTATAAACAAATCTTCTACTTCATGGGGTATTATACCAAATCTATCTGTCATTTCTATATGTAATAATTGTAGCTCATCTTCCTTTTCACAATCATTTAATCTTGTATAAAGCGATAGCCTTTCTGTTATGCTTTCAACATATTCGTCAGGAATTAAAATTTGCAAATCTGTATCAATGGTACAATCATTTACATAATCATCTTGCTTACTAATTTCTTCTTTAAAAAGCTCTTTAAAAGAAGTTCTTTTTAATTCTCTAATGGCTTCGTTCAAAATTTTTTGATAAGTTTCAAAACCAATGTCTGCAATAAAACCACTTTGTGCACCACCAAGCATATCGCCTGCTCCACGAATATCCAAATCTCTCATAGCTATTTGAAAACCACTTCCTAAATCGCTAAACTGCTCTAAGGTTTGTAATCTTTTTCTACTTACATCAGGTAATGTACTCATAGGTGGAGCTAATAAATAACAAAATGCTTTTTTATTGCTTCTTCCAACTCTGCCTCTCAACTGATGTAAATCACTTAACCCAAATTGATGTGCATTGTTGATGATAATGGTGTTTACATTTGGTATATCAACTCCACTTTCTACAATATTTGTACAAACCAACACATCATATTTTTTATCAATAAAGTCTAAAATTTTTTCTTCTAATTTATCACCTTCCATTTGTCCATGTGCATACGAAATAGAAATATCGGGGCATTGAGATTGAATCATAGCAGCCATTTCTGGCAAGTTTTGTACACGATTATGAATAAAGAAAACCTGACCTCCTCTTGAAATTTCAAAATAAATAGCATCTCTTATAAACTCAATATTAAACAACTGAACTTCTGTTTGTATAGGTTGTCTGTTAGGTGGTGGTGTATTGATAATGCTTAAATCTCTTGCACCCATTAAGCTAAATTGAAGTGTACGAGGTATGGGTGTTGCTGTTAAGGTTAAACTATCTACATTGGTTTTTAAAAGTTTTAATTTTTCTTTATGTGCTACTCCAAATTTTTGTTCTTCATCTACAATTAATAATCCTAAATTTTTAAACTTTACCTCTTTACCCAATAAACTATGTGTGCCAATAATAATTTCTATTTTTCCTTCTGCTACTTTTTGTATTGTTTCTTTTTTTTCTTTAGAAGTTTTAAACCTGTTTATGTAATCTATGGTTACAGGAAAATCTTTTAACCTTTCAGAAAAAGTTTTATAATGCTGAAAAGCTAATATAGTTGTAGGCACAAGAATAGCAGCTTGTTTGCCATCAACCACAGTTTTAAATGCAGCACGAATGGCAACTTCTGTTTTTCCAAAACCCACATCGCCACAAACCAATCTATCCATTGGGTTTTCGTTTTGCATATCTTTTTTTACATCTGCTACTGCTTTTGCTTGGTCTGGTGTGTCTTCATAAATAAAACTTGCTTCTAATTCTGTTTGTAAATAATTATCAGGAGAGTGCGAAAAGCCTTGCTGTGCCTTGCGTTGAGCATATAACTTAATTAAATCAAAAGCAATTTCTTTAACCTTAGATTTTGTTTTTTCTTTTAATTTATTCCAAACATCGCTACCTAATTTATTTACTTTAGGTTCTGTACCTTCTTTGCCTGTGTATTTAGAAATTTTATGTAAGCTGTTTATGTTTACATACAAAATATCATTGTCTCTATAAATAATTCTTACTGCTTCTTGCAACTTTCCATTAGCATCAATTTTTTGTAAACCACTGTATTTGCCTACTCCATGATCTATATGTGTTACAAAATCGCCAGGTTGCAGTTCTCGTAAGGTTTTTAGCGTAAGAGCTTTATTTTTATTAAAGGCTTGTTTAACCCTGTATTTATGATAACGTTGAAATATTTGATGGTCTGTATAACAAACAATTTTTAAATCATTATCAATAAAACCCTCATGAATGGATATTGGAACAGGAATAAAATTTATATCGGTATTTAACTCTTGAAAAATAGAATGTAACCGTTCTAACTGTTTTACTTGTTCTGCAAAAATGTAAATGGTAAAATTATCTGTTTCGTGTTGCTTTAAATTTTGAATGAGTAAATCAAAATTTCTGTTGAATGAGGGTTGTGTTTTAGTATTAAATTCTATTTCTACATTGGCAAAATGTGGCTTGTAGCCAAATTCTACAATATGCCTTTGCTGTATTTGTCTTTCTGTTGTTGCTGCAGGTACAAAATCTTCCAGCTTGGCTTCTTTTAATATTTTGGTACCATCGTCTTCAACATCTTCTTCTGTATTATTATTGTTGTTAGTTCGTTCTATAAATAGCCCTAAATCTTCTTCTTGTATTTCAATTTTTTCTTTAATAACATCCCAATCTTTCAACCAAAGTATTGTATTGTTTGTCAAAAACTCAAACAAGGTTGTTTTCTCTGAATTTTCAAATTGTGTTTCTACATTTGGAATAATATTTACTTGCAATATTTTTCTTTCGCTAAGTTGTGTTTCAGGGTCAAAAATTCTAATGCTATCCACTTCGTTGTCAAACAACTCAACCCTGTAAGGCTTTTCATTTCCAAAAGAATAAATGTCTAAAATACCACCACGCAAAGCAAACTGTCCAGGTTCATACACAAAATCAGTTCTTTCAAAACCATACATTACAAACAGCTCCATTATGCTATTTAAGTTAATGGTATCATTTGTTTTAATACTAATAATATTGCTGCTAAGTGTGTTGGATAAAACCACTTTTTCAAACAAAGCTTCAGGGTAAGTAACAATTATTTTTTTATTTCCACCAGTAGAAAGTTTAGTAAGCATCTCTGTCCTCAACATAACATGAGACGAGTTTAGCAAACGAAAATTTTTTCTGTTTTTAAATGATGATGGAAAATAAAAAAGGTCTAATGCAGAGGTAAGATTTTCTAAAGTGTTATGAAAATATGCAGCTTCTTCTGCATCATTCAATACAATTAAATGATTTAATTTTTCTGTTTGTTGATGAAAAAAAATACTGCTAAGAATAAACTCTGGGCTACTTCCTTGAATGTTTTTTAAAAATATTTTTTGAGGGTTGGGCAATAAAAGGTTATCCACCAGTTGTAAAAGGTGGGGGCTGTGTTTATATTTTTCCTGCAATTCGCCCAAGTTCATACCGAGTAGCAAATATACTTAATTGCTATATATTTTTTCGTTAGCCCATTGCAATGCAATGGTTAATTGTTCTTCTCTTGTTAAAAAACTATTGTCTAAAACAATAGCATCATCAGCCTTTTTAAGAGGGCTTATTGCTCTTGTGCTATCAATAAAATCTCTTTCTTCTAAATTCTTTTTTACTTCTTCTCTTGTTGTGTTTATATTTTTTTCAACCATTTCTTTCAGTCTTCTTTCTACACGAACATCAATGGTTGCAGTTACAAAAATTTTTAGTTCAGCATCAGGAAAAACAGCAGTACCAATATCTCTGCCATCCATTACTACTCCTTTTGCTATACCCATTTGTTGTTGTTGTGCTACTGCAAATACTCTTACATCTTTCAAAGTACTTACTTTACTTACGTTTTGGCTTACTTGCATTTCTCTTATCAAATCTTCTACATTTTCGTTATTCAAATACATATCACTACTTTCTTTTGCTGCATTGAATTTAAAAGTAAGCGAAATATTTTGCAAAGCTTGTTGTACTGCCTGTGGATTGTCGTTATCAATTTTATTTCTTAAAAAATATAAAGTTATAGCTCTGTACATAGCACCACTATCTACAAAAACATAATTTAAAGCGTTGGCAAGTTGTTTGGCTAAAGTGCTTTTACCACAAGAAGAATAACCATCAATAGCAATAACAATTTTATTCATGTAGCAATTAATTCTTTTGTATAATTTTTAAAAGAAAATAAGGGTTTTAAAAACAGAATTGATGGTTAATAGTTCTTTAAAAAGGTTTTTACTTTTTCTTGTATTGCATTGCTCAAAGGCACAACAGGCAAGCGAAGCACATTTTGTATTAAACCCAATTCGTACAAAAATCCTTTTACACCTGCAGGATTATTTTCTACAAAAAGTAAATCGTAAGCGTTTAATAATTTATAATGAATTTTTCTTGCTGCTTCAAAATCTCCTTTTAATCCTAATTGAATCATGTTAGAAAAATCTTTAGGAAAACAGTTGGCTGCAACACTAATTACACCATCCATTCCACAGGCAAGTTGAGGTAATATTAAGCCATCATCGCCACTAACAATTAAAAAATGTTCAGGTCTGTCTCTTAAAATTTGCATACATTGATTCATGTCATCACTTGCTTCTTTTATACCTGCTATATTTTCTACTTCATTTGCCAAACGAGTGGTAGTAGCTGCACTAACATTTCTTCCTGTACGTCCTGGAACGTTGTAAATTAAAATAGGTTTTGGGCTTGCTTTTGCTAAGGTTTTATAATGCTGAAAAATACCTTCTTGACTGGGCTTGCTATAATAAGGCGATGCACTTAAAACGGCTGTTGCTTTTGATAAGGGATATTGCTCCAAATCTTTTACCAAAGCTTGTGTGTTATTGCCACCAACACCCACAATTACAGGCACTCTATTGTTTACTTTTTCGTAAGTAAAATTGATAATATCAATTTTCTCTTGTTTATCCAAAACAGGCGTTTCACCAGTTGTTCCAAGCGATATAATATAGTTTACACCATTGTTAATTATGAAATCAATTAAATTTCCTAATGCTTCAAAATCTACAGAAAAATCTTGTTTAAAAGGTGTTACAATAGCTACCCCTGTTCCTTTTAATTGATTACGTAACGACATATTTATTGATAATTTTAAATTGAAATTTTACTAAAAAATTATACAGTTGCTTCGTTCCAAAAACCCATTTTTTCGTATTTAGAAATACGATTGTTAATTCGCTCTGTTGCATCAATGTTTTTAAATTCGTTTAAAGCATTAATGATGTGTTGTTTTAAAATTTGAGCTGCACCATCATAATCCCAATGAGCACCACCATCTGGCTCAGGTACAATTTCATCTACCAATCCAAAGCCTTTCATATCGGTAGCAGTTAATTTTAATTGTTCTGCTGCAATTTCTTTTTTATCCCAGCTACGCCATAAAATAGAGGAGCAACTTTCTGGCGAAATAACGGTGTACCAAGTGTTTTCCATCATCAACATTTTATCTCCTACTCCAATACCTAAAGCTCCTCCACTTGCACCTTCACCAATAATAACACATATTACAGGCACTTTAAGGCGTATCATTTCATAAATATTTCTTGCTATGGCTTCGCCTTGTCCTCTTTCTTCTGCTTCAAGACCTGGATATGCACCAGGTGTATCTATTAATGTAACAATTGGTTTATTAAATTTTTCAGCCAAACGCATTAATCTTAATGCTTTTCTATAACCTTCTGGATTAGCCATTCCAAAATTTCTTAATTGGCGGGCTTTGGTATTAATTCCTTTTTGCTGACCAATAAACATAACAGTTTCGCCATCTAAGTTTGCAAAACCTCCCACCATAGCTTTATCATCTTTTACATTTCTATCGCCATGCAATTCCATAAAATCAGAAGACATTTTTTGAATAAACTTCATAGTATAAGGTCTATCAGGATGTCTGCTTAATTGTACTCTTTGCCATGGAGTAAGATGTTGAGTAATTTCTTTTCTTTTGTCAAGAATAGATTGCTCTAATTGTTGTAAAGTACTGCTATAATCAATCTTAGGATTTTTTTCTGCTAACTTTTTGGTTTGTTCAATTTGTTCGTATAATTCTTTAATGGGTTGCTCAAAATCCAGAAATTGTCTGTTGGGGTATTGTGGCATACTATTAAAAATTGGGATGTAAAAATAGTAATTTGATTGTTTCAAGAGTATAAAAACATTTTTACACAGCAATTAATGCAAAAATTACAGGTAGAGATTAATTTTTTTAAAACCTCAATCCTTACTTTTGCCACTCTTAAAAAAAATATATGGCAACAACATCAGATATCAGTCGTGGAATGGTTTTAAAATTAGATGGTAACTTATATAGTATTGTAGAATTTGGCGAAAATAAAACAGCCCGTGCTGCAGCAAAAGTTTGGGCTAAATTAAAAGGTGTAGATAACAATCGTTCTATTGAAAAAACATGGAATAGTGGCGAAACCATTTATCCTGTAAGGGTTGAGAAAAAAGCGTTTCAATTTTTATATAAAGATGAAAGTGGTTATAACCTAATGAACAATGAAACTTTTGAACAAATAGTCTTAGCAGAAGAAATGATAGATGCTCCGCAGTTTTTAAAAGATAATGGCGAAATATTTGTTTTAATAAATACAGAAACCGATCAACCTATTGGTGCAGAATTGCCTGAAAAAATTGTGGTAAAAATTACTTATTGCGAACCAGGATTAAGAGGCGATACTGCAACAAGAGCTACAAAACCTGCTACAATTGATACAGGAGCTATAGTAAATGTGCCTTTATTTGTAGAAGATGGAGAAACCATTCGTATAAACACCAAAACTGGTGAATATGTAGAAAGAGTAAAAGAATAAACCAATTATTTTAAGAGAAATATGGATAGCCGTTTGAAAATTTCAAACGGCTTTTTTGTGCACAAAAGTTTGTGCAGTAGCCTATACAATAAACAAAAAAATAATTTTATCCGTTTTTGAACAATTAAATAATAAATTAAATATATTGCAATGAAATTTTTACTAAAACTATGTGAGTGAGAGTAGCGAAGCTATGAGTAATGGAAACGTAAATATAAAACAATTGCCTCTTGTAATTATTGGAGGCTTACTGCATCGTAATAAAGAATGGATAAGCATTTCATGCAAAAAAGATTTCAGTATTAATAAAATAATACGAGCTATTACAAATAATACGTTTAGTGCATCAAATAATTGTTGGTTAGTACCTTTTATTAATGAAAATTATGAAATTCTTTACAATAATTTAAAGCCCATAGCAAAAATTGATACTAGTTTATTATTAGAATACAGAAAAAATAAAATTGCAAGAGAGCAGCAAAAATTAGCTTCTTTAGGGAGAGTAAAAAACGGAGAACAATTTTTTAAACTACAAGCACCAATACCCGATTTGTTTAAAATAAATGAAGTAAATAAAAATGTTTTAACGCAAGTGCAACAACACTTACAGCTAAAAGCTTATAGCATAAATACAAGAAAAACTTACCTAAATGAAATTGCACAGTTTTTAATTACTCTCAAAAATCATAAAGCAGAAAACATTACACCTAATAGATTAAAAGACTACTTAGAATACTGCATCAAGGAATTACGTTTATCCGAAAATACTTTACATAGCAGAATAAATGCTTTAAAATTTTATTACGAACAAGTATTAGGCAAACAAAAATTTTTTCACGAAATACCCAGAGCCAAAAAGCCTTATAAACTACCCAATGTATTAAGTGAAAAAGAAATTGTAACTCTTTTTAAAACATTAAAAAACACAAAGCATAAGGCAATATTATTTACAGCATATAGTGCAGGAATGAGAGTAAGCGAAGTGGTAAGTTTAAAAATAAGAAATATTGATAGCGAAAGAATGCAAATAAAAATAGAGGGAGCAAAAGGTAAAAAAGATAGATATGTAAATTTAAGTATAGTACTGTTAGATGCTTTGCGTTTATACTTAAAAAATTGCAATCCACGCCCTAAAAAATATTTATTTGAAAGTGAAATAGCAGGCGAACCCTATTCATCAAGATCTGCACAAAAAGTTTTTCAAAGAGCCAAAGAAAAAGCAGGCATTGCCAAAAATGTAACTTTTCATTCTTTAAGACACAGTTTTGCTACTCATTTATTAGAAAAAGGAGTAGATATAAGATACATTAAAGATATTTTAGGGCACAGCAATATAAAAACTACAGAAAGATACACCCATGTAAAAAAAGATCAAATAATACAAATAAGCAGCCCCTTAGATGATTTATGGTTAAAAGGCGACATAAAATTATAATCTCAAAAGGCGACATAAATAATGAACCTTTTCAAAATAAAAGCTC
>JAIXLB010000018.1 GCA_026931905.1 Chitinophagales bacterium | reverse complement strand
GCGTTTTACATTTTTTCTTACATAAAAACAAACGTGGGCAATTCCCATGCTTGTACCAGAGGCTCTACCACGAGCCCACACCACAAAGCAAAAGGAACGCCCACGCTTGCACGTAGGCGTTAACACTTTCACTTTCCTGTGGTGCTTGAAATGTGGTAGATTGCTGATACAGGAAAAGTTGAAGCGAAATGCTTTAAATATGTTTAGTTCTTTATTATTATGTCATATCAATATTTTTTGTTGAGTATAAAAGTATGGAAAAGACTTAACAATTATACATAGAATAATTTTTTGCCCTTAAAAAAAACATTTTTAAAAAATTGCAATAGGGAAAAACAATGTAAATACCAAAAAACGCATTTTACATTTTGTAAAATGACGTTTTACAAAATGTAAAACCAAAAATTTGGCAGGATGAAAATGTGTGCTGATTTTTATACTGTTATTAACTGATGATACAAATTACAGGTGTACAACTGTTTTTTACAAAAGCGGCAATTTACAAAACGTAGAAGTTTAAGTGTACAATTAAACAATGATGGTTTGTAAAAAAAACAGTCTGCCATTGCACCAGAAAATGTTAAGGCAGACTTCTAACGCAACAGGTGTAATATAAAAATACCCTACCTGCACCTTACAAAAATAAGGTAGGATTAGTAAAGTTGCTCAACAATTTTTTGTTGGGCAGCAGCAGAACCTGTACTATAAGTAGTGTACCAAAAAATGGTTATGTATTGCACATACTGCAACAACCAAACTAACTACAACCAAATACACTTGCTTATATATAGCTATGCTTTGTTAAAAATTATTATTAATCCGTATTCAGCTAATACAATGTATAGTTGAATGCACAAAACATTTTTTGTATGAAAAAGTTATTTTTATTGCTATTTATGGCGTTTATCATTAAATCAAATGCCCAAAGTAATCTGATTGAAATTAATTGTAGTCAGTCTGTTGAAATTACCAATAAAACTTCATTTCAGCCGTCTATTAGGTTGTACGAAAGTGTTCCAGATTGTATAGTAATGTTGGGCGAAGAGAGTATTAATACTTTTAATACGCTTAAACCTTCAATAGTTGGGTTAATGGCATACTATTCTGAACATAATTTAACATTTGATAATACAAGTGAACTTGTTAATTCGGCAGATGATTACAATGTTGCTCATTTGGGAATTGAAGGAAATTCAGAAGATGTGAAATCAAGGTTATCTGCGGTATTAAATAATGATTTTAATGTTCAGGAAATAATTGAAGCAGACTTTTCAGATGTAGGAAAGCAAATTTATAATGAGTTAAACAGTGAATACTCTAATGCTAACGATATTAGCGACATTAAATCAATAAATTATAGATACGCAGAAACTATTGTATCTTCGGAATTAAATGATTTTGAGAAAGGCATTTTAACAAGCATAATATTAGTTAATGAGTTGATTGTTTACTCAATAGAACTTGAGGTAGAAGGAGGAGCTTTTTTTGTTGATGAGCATTCAGAAATGGCTATTGGTATAAATGAAACATTTACAAATAATGAAAATCATACATTTAAAATGCTTGGTTGGTGGGATAGAATTAAAAAAGCTGTAAAATGTGCAGCAGGTACTGTTGGAGGTGCTTTGGTTGGTGCAGTAGGGGGTGCTGCTGTAGGTACTATAACAGTTCCAATGATTGGAACTGTGTCGGGAACTGTTGTTGGATTTTATGGAGGAGCTCTTACAGGTGCTGCATCTTCTTGCTTTTAATTCTATAAAATAGTATTTTCGAAAAAATAAGACCATGAAAAAAATAATAGTTCGTTTATTTCTGCTTATTGCCATTTTTTTGTACAGTTTATATGTATTAGTTGATGCTGTGTCTAACAAAGGAAGTACGCTAAGAATTGTTTTTGCTATTAGTGGTTTAGTGGTATTTAGTTTTCTTTTGGCTGTCTTTGTACGAAAAAGCCTTATCAGAAATAAATAAAACCCTTTTTCCTTTCACAAAAACGCCTTTCCACAACTTTAAGCATTGGGAGGGGAAGGCGTTTTTGTTTCTCTAACTCCACCGGAATGTGCTGCAATGTTTTTGGTGGGCTGTTCTGGTTGTTGTGTTATAAATAAAAATGATGGACTTAAATGTACAGCAGATTAAATTATTTTTTACCATAAAAACAAATATTTATGTTATTTTTTGATTCATTAATTTTTAAATCTCTGAAACTTTTTGGCGTAGGAGAAAAAACCTCATTAAATGTTGTTATAATATTAAAAAATATAGCAGTAGCTATTTTATTATTATTTGCTTTCAAAACATTTAAAGATGATTTAGTAAGGGGGAGTGTATTATTTATTGTTTTACTAATTCATTCATTTATGATTATACATACAAAAGCAAAAACTTCATCAAGTTAGTATTATATTTCCAAAAGGTTTTCTTGGTTTGTTAAGAAGACCTTTTGGAAATATACTCACACTCGGTTTGAATTTTATTCTACTCTGCGAAACTGCAAGATTCGCAGGTTTATTATGTTGATTGCAGCAACAAACACCCCTTTGCTCTGCGAAACTTGCAGTTTCGCAATTATATTCTGTTGCTTTAAGCAACAAACAAACACTCATTACAAAATGTAAAATCAACAATTGTTATTACAACAAATGTTTAATGGAAATTGCATCCCTAAAAATTAATCCTGACGGTTATGCACTGCCTTAAATTTATTACAAGCCTGTTCATACTATGTATATTATGTGTGCAATATTCAGTAGCACAAGATACAGACAGTACAGCCATAAAAAAATTGCAACAGGAAAATGAAGCACGTAAGCAGCAGGTACAGCAGCTGAACAAAGAAGTAACAGAGCTAAAAGCTGCTTTAAAAAAACAGCAGCAACAGGGTTTTGATAAGTTTATGCTTAGCTCTAATTTTTTAGATGCTGCTATCAGCAGCACCAACAGCCTGCAAACATTGGTATTAAAAGAAAGCTATCGTAATAAAATAGTATCGCTGAACAACCCTACCAGTAATGAATTGGGTTTTAACTTAGAATTGGAAATACAAAATGCCCTGAAACCTATTATGGATAAAACAAGCAAAACCAATGCAGGCAAGCTAAGTGGGGTGGTAAGCAGTGTAATGCAAACAGGCAAAACGGGTGCTTCTTTATTTCCTGCGGGTAATGTATTTACCAGCCTTATAAGCATGGTAGGCGGTGTTACAGTGCAGGAAAAAAAAGTAGAGAAAGAAGATTTGGACAATTTTATACGCAGCATAGAAAAATATTTCAGCCAATACCAAAAGCTGCATACTGCTAACCTGCGGTTTAACAGTGATATGGAAAAGCTGAAAGCCCGTATAAAACTGTTGCAGGACGATATAAAGCTGCAATTGCAGGATTTAATAGTAACGCTGAATAAAACTGTTAAAAGAAGCAGCCTTAAAAATGTGAGCATTGAAGATTTGATGCTGAAATATTATGATGCCAAACGTATAACAGAATTGCTGAATAAGCAGCCTGCAGGCAGTACAGCACAGCAGTTTCCACCTGATGCCATTAAAGGTTGCAAAGAAATAGCTAATAACATT
>JAIXLB010000065.1 GCA_026931905.1 Chitinophagales bacterium | reverse complement strand
TAAAAAAGAGACTGCCTTTTATAGACAGCCTCTTTTGATTTATTTTAAGTTGTGAAACTTAGATTCTAAAGCACTACAATTCTATCTACCCATTGTTGTTTGCCATTAGAAACTTGAATTAAATAAGTTCCTTGAGTAAGATTATTGGGAAGTTTAATGCTTAATCCTTTATTAGAAGAAGACTCTAATGTTGAATTATAAACCCTACCATCAATACTGCGTAATTGAACTCTATAATTAGGGTTAATACCGCCATTTAAAGTAATGTTTATTGTTTGTCCTTTCATTACAGGGTTAGGATACAATTTCATATCACCTTTTACAGAAAGATTGGTTTCTAAAATATTTACTGAAGGGTTTACTTTACTACAAGAGTTTACATTGATAGTTGCAATAGTACTTGTAGCAACTGCATTACATACAGAAGATTTAACTTCTAATCTGTAATAAGAAGAATTGTTAGAAGCTTTTGGTTGATAAACTGCTTGAGTGGCTCCAAAAATATTTGTCCAAGGTCCAGAAGGTGAAGCAGATGTTTGCCATTGATAAGTTACATTACCATTGGTATAATGACAGTTTTGTGTTAAACCTAAAGATTCAGGAGTTGTTGTATTACAAACTGTTTGAGTAGCAGGAGTTAATGTTCCTCCTTCAATAGCAGGGTAAACAAATACTTCTACTTCATTACTATAAGTTGCATTACCACAACCATCACCTATTTTTCTTCTAAACTTAGTTGTTTCGCTAATTGATGTAGCATTGTATGTTGGTTGGTCAGCACCAGAAATGGTAGTCCAACCTCCACCATTTGTATTAGCTTCCCAAGAATAAGTAAATACTCCACCACCACCACAGGCATCTATAATATTATTGATAATGCCTGGAGCAGTATTGCTACAAGTTACAATTGGTCCATCAATTAAACCTCCTCTTAATGGGCTATTGCTTTGTATTGAAACAATTACTTCGTTACTTGTTAAAGATGTATTGTTTGCATCAGTAACTATTCTTCTATATTTTACACTATAATTTAATACAGGAGGGGTATAGCTAACTGTATTTGAGTTAGCAATATCTATCCAGTTTGTGCCATCGTAAGATTGCCATTTGTAAGTATAAGGTGTAGAACCTCCAGTTGCATGTGTACCATTTATAACTACAGGGTTAGATCCAGGTGTATTACAAGCTGTAGATCCTCCATTAATGCTTATAGTGCCATCTGTAAGTGGTAAAGCAGGTAATACACAAACTGTATTGGTCCAAGTATCTCTTGAATCGGTAGCACAAAACTCTCTTATAGAACGGCGATAACAAGTTTTAACAGTTGTAGGTGTTGTAGGAGGATAATAAGTACTGTAAGTATAACCTGGTATGTTTGACCATGTGTTACCATCATCTAAACTTTTTTGCCAAGCATATTGACCATTAAAAAAGTTATAAGCAGATTTAATGTTGATAGCTGCATCATAAGGAGCATTAGGTGCAATAGCTGTTTCATTAGATGCAATAACTCCAGGAATAGGAATTGTAGTTACTAAAGTAATCATATCTTCATTGCTATAACCTGTATTTCCATTTGCATCGGTTGTCTTGCGTCTAAACCAAGTGTCTTCATCTAATAAATCTGGTTGATAATTTTTGGTATTTGAATTAGCAATAGGTTGCCATACATTACTTGAAGCAGGTTTTTGCTCCCATTCATAAGTGTATGGAGGAGTACCCCCCATAGGTACTGAACCTTGTAATACACTTGGGGTATTGTTTGGGAAAACACAAGAATATTGAGTTGCAAAATAGCCTTCGTAAAAAGGAAGTACATTAACTATTTTAACCTCCATATAAGCTGAATAAGCAATAGTACCACAATTCAAATCTGTTGCTTTAATTCTAAAAAAATAAGAACCCAAAGTATTAATAGGGGCAGGTTGATAGGATAATCCAGTTTCGCCAGCAATATCGCTCCAAGGTCCAAATGCAGAAGAGGAACTCTGCCATTGATAACCATAAGAACCTGTACCATATTCTGCATTTACAGACATTATAGTAGGTAAAGTGCTGCCTGGTAAAAACGAGTTGTAATGTCTCAACATATTATCAAACCAAATATCGCCTGCAGCAAAATAATCGGTTAAAAATATATTTACAGAATTTGAGTAAGCAAAATCGCCATGGGCATCGGTAACTTTTCTTCT
Source organism: Chitinophagales bacterium (assembly GCA_026931905.1). Taxonomy (GTDB): domain Bacteria; phylum Bacteroidota; class Bacteroidia; order Chitinophagales; family Chitinophagaceae; genus UBA1930. The sequence continues at coordinate 26,924 of JAIXLB010000065.1, read as the reverse complement.
AAAACTTGTGTTTTGTAAAAGTTGCCCTGGACTATAGTTTAAACCATTGCCATATAAAATTACAGGAGCCCAACCAGATAAGGGAATTTTTGCTTCCCACTCGTAAGTATAAGGTGCTACACCTCCTGAAGCTGGAGTTACATTTAAAATATCGCCTGCTGGTGTTGATAAATTTGTACAAGATGAGGTTGCATCTATTGAACCTGCTTGTAATTGTGCTTTTACTGTTGTAAAAGAAATTGCTAAAATAAATAGCAATAAGCTTAAAGCTTTAAAGGGTACATTTTTTTTCATAACGCTTGTTTAATTAAAATTAAATAGCGTTTTTCACGGATAATTTTGGGAAATTTATAGAATACTTAGATTGGTATAAGAGCAAAAATAACTTAAAAAGGTTGCTTTATGTTGTTTTTGAATTTTCATTCTTCAATAAATAATTGTTTTACCTCTTTGGGGTGTATTACACATGCATCGCTTTTACCCTTTAGTTTATATCTATTCTTAGCTATCCATTTATAAATTGCATCTCTAATAAAGGGGGGTATAATTATAAATACATAACTTAGGTTGATAGGAAAGTTTAAATGTTTTGCAATTTTAAGAACTGCTGTTGAGTAAATATTTGCCTTGTTATTCTCAATAAATATAAGTGTATCAAGCAATGGTGAAACTTTGTATTCTTCTATTAAATATAAACCTGCTTTGCTTTGTAAAGAAGCATAGCGAATATTTTTTTTCTTATTCCATTTAATAATAAAGTTTACTTTACTGTTACAGTAATTGCAAGTGCCATCAAATAAAACAATTGAATAACCTTTAATATCTTCTTTCATTTATTTGAATTATATAATAAAAAAATAAAAAAGTGCCTTTTTGGGGCATGATTATCATAGTTCATTTTAAAATATTTTTTACGTCTAAAATCATCATTTCTATTTTTCCTTTTCTAGAAATAAGCACATTGAGTTTTGTGCCTGCATTTTGCAATGCAAATTTTATACTTTGAATATTTAGATTAAAATTATTTTCAACGGCTAAAATAATATCATCTGGTTTAAAACCAGCTTTATCGCCTGGCGAATCTTTAATAACCTCTGTTACTACAATATTTTCATTAATAGAATAAATACTTAGTCCTGTATAAGAATAATCAAAATCATCTGCGTATTTGTTGTTGGGTTTTAAATAAATGGTTTGTTCAGGATAATTTAATACAATATTAAACCTGCTTAAAATATCATTACCAATAACGCCAACATTGTTGGGATAAGATGTTACATTAAATTCATCATCAAAAATATATACTGGTACATCTTTAAATTTATAAGGACCCACAAACACTTGTTTTACTACAGCTAATTGCATTGTCTTTTTTCCACCAAGTCCCTCTGCCTGTGTTGCATAAAACTTTGTTTTCTTTTTAAAAATAAAACTATCTTCTGTAAATTCTTTGTTTAATAAAAAACAAAGTCCTGCACCTGTATCAAAAATATAACGACCCGAAATTTTATTTTCATTTCCTATTGTAAAATTTGTTAAGGGTAATGTAGTAAAGTTGGGTTTCATTAAATATCCTCCTTTGGGGTATTTAAAAGTACCTGGCGAAAATAGCTCTATTATTTTAGTATCGTAATCTATTTTTACAATGTATCTACGCAAAAAACTATAGCCAATAATTCCATCTATTTTATATCCATAAGCACTTGAAATAATTTCATAATCATTGATATGAAAACTAAAAGTATCGGTTGTAAAATTTTCAAAATTCAAGTAATGCCCATAACTAAAAGAAACTTTTCTTGTACCTGCAATTCCTTTAATTATTCTTTCAGTAGGCGTTGCAACAAGGGCTAATTTGGCTACAACACTTGAATCTAAAGAAATTCCACCACTGCCTGTATCTAATATAAAATTTAAAACAATAGACGATGTATCTAATGTTGCACGAAGCATAATAAGCCCTCCAGAAATTTGAGTAAAAGGAATTTGTGTAATAAATTTTGCTTGTGGTGGCACAAATTCTTCTTGAGTTAAAGAACGAATAGCAATAGATAAAAACAAAAAAAGTATCGTAAGTTTTTTAATCATAAATAGAGGTTCAAGCGTTCATTTTTAATAGAGTAAATGTAACCTATTATTGTAACAACAATGTAATATTATTGCACTTTTAATGTAAGAATTTTTACCACTTTACATTTGTAACCTAATAAAAAAATATGACTGTAATTTTTCGTTGTAATGAATACCAACAACAAGAAGTTTTGAAAAAAATAAAAGCTGCTGAGGTTGAATTTGTTTTTATAAAAGAAAATGATAGTGCTTTTTATTCTACAAAAGGAGATGTTTATTTTGACCTACTTTTTGAAGAAAATAAAATTGAAGTTTTAAGAAATGATGTTCCTGTATTTGTAAATAGTGTGTTACATACTTGTAATGAACTACCTCTAAATTGTATAAGAATAAATGCGTGGAATGGTTTTTTAGAAAGAGAAATAATAGAAATAGCAACCAACAATAATTTACATACTGTAAAAGAAATAATGAATAAATTAGGTTGGAAATATTTAATAACACCAGATGAACCAGGAATGATTACTCCAAGAATAATTGCTATGATTGTAAATGAAGCATACTATGCTTTAGAAGATGAAGTAAGTACGCCAGAAGAAATTGATATTGCTATGAAATTAGGAACAAATTATCCTTATGGTCCTTTTGAATGGAGTAAAAAAATTGGTATAAAAAATATTTATTTATTGTTGCAAAAACTTTGTATGTACGATAAAAGATACCTCCCTTGTAAGCTATTAAAAGAAGCAGTATTGAACAATGTAAAATAGAATGTAGTTAAGGGTTTCGCTCAAAATGCTGTTGAATTATTTAATGCAGTATAAACTGAAATTATATATACAATAAGAGCATTGAACACTCCATAAAAATAGATACCTCTTATTTCATAGCTTATAAAAAATATCAATCCTTAAAGCTCATTGGCAAACTTTATATATTTGCCAACGATGAAAATTTTAATGGTTTGCTTAGGAAATATTTGCAGGAGTCCTTTAGCAGAAGGCATTTTAAAAGATAAAGCAAATAAGCTACAACTAAACTGGCAAATAGATAGTGCTGGCACAGGAGGCTATCATATTGGCGAACCTCCACACTATTTATCACAAAAAGTAGCCAAAGAAAATGGTATAGATATTAGCTCTCAACAATGCAGACAATTTATAAAAGAAGACATTTTATTGTTTGATAAAATTTATGCAATGGACATGAATAATTATTACAACATAAAACAAATTACTAAAGAGCTATGGAATGAAAATAAAGTAGAGCTATTATTAAATGAATTGTATCCTAATCAAAACAAAGAAGTACCAGATCCTTGGTATGGAGATGAAAAAGATTATTATTTTGTGTATGATTTAATTGATAAAGCTTGCGATGCAATACTAAATAATTTTAAAAAGGAAATAACATAATGGCTAAACCCAATTTACCACAAGGCACAAGAGATTTTAGTGCAATTATTGTAAGAAAAAGAAATTTTATTTTCAATACAATACGTTCTGTGTTTGAATTGTATGGCTTTCAACCTTTGGAAACGCCTGCTATGGAAAACTTAGAAACCTTAATGGGCAAATATGGCGATGAAGGCGATAAATTGATTTTTAAAATTTTAAACAACGGCTTAGACCACCCTGAAAAAAGAGAAAAAGCTAAAGCTGAATTTGCAAAAGTGGTAGAAGGAAAAAATAACAGCAACATTACAGAACGTGCCTTAAGATACGATTTAACCATTCCATTTGCACGTTTTGTAGCCATGAATTATGGGCAACTTACAATGCCTTTTAAACGTTATCAAATACAACCTGTTTGGCGTGCAGATAAACCTCAACGTGGTCGTTACAGAGAGTTTTATCAGTGCGATTGTGATATTGTTGGCAGCTACTCTTTATTAAATGAAGTAGAGCTTATTAATATTTATGCTACTGTTTTTAATAAACTAAATATTGCTGTAGAAATAAAAATTAATAATAGAAAAATTTTAGCAGCCTTAGCTGAAATATGCAACAGCAGCGAAAAATTAACAGACATTACAACTGCTATTGATAAATTAGATAAGATAGGAATTGAAAAAGTAAAAACAGAGTTATTGCAAAGAAACTTGAATGAAAATCAACTAAACATTATTGAGCAATATTTAAGCATAAATGGCAGCAATGAAAATAAGTTGCAAGCATTAAAAAACTTAATAGGAAAAAGTGAAATTGGAAAAAAAGGAATTGAAGAAATTGAATACATTTTAAACTACACTTCTGAAAATACAAATCTGCAAAATACTTTTGTAATTGATTTTACTTTGGCAAGAGGTTTAAATTATTATACAGGAACAATAATAGAAATTAAAGCCAAAAATGCACAAATAGGAAGTATTGGTGGTGGTGGAAGATATGATGATTTAACTAGCACATTTGGAGTGCCTAATTTGCCAGGTGTAGGTATTAGTTTTGGTGTAGATAGAATATATGATGTTATGGAAGAACTACAACTTTTTCCAGAAAATTTACACACAAGCACACAAGTTTTATTTTTTAATTTAGGTGATGCAGAAAGCAAAGCAGCTTACAACTTAATGCAACAACTTAGAAGTATTAATATAAGTTGCGAAATGTATCATGAGCCGCAAAAATTTGACAAACAATTCAAATACGCCGATAAAAAAAATATAACTTATGCCATTATTATTGGTACCAAAGAGATGGAAGAAAAAACTTGTACGATTAAAAATTTAAAAACAGGCGAACAAAAAACTATTCAACAAAAAGAGGTGTTGCAATACAGTTTTTAACACATAACAATAGCTGTGTAAAAATTTTAATAAAGGAAGATGTAGAGTATTGGTTTAGTTAGATGGCTGAGAAAGATTAAACTTTAATCGTAATGCTTAAATCCAATTCTACTTCTTACAGTTGTTGGTTTTTCTATCAATTCTTTTAATACGGCAAAAATATTTTCAATGTCTTTGCTATTCCCTTTTACTTCTTTTTCAAGTTTAACTAACTGTAATAATATTTCTTTATGAGTAAGAGCATATTCTCTCATTTTTACAAAGACTCTTACTATCCTCAAATTTACATCAATAGCAGTATTACTGTTTAAAATGCAGGATAACATAGTTACACCTTGTTCTGTAAAGCAAAAAGGAGCATAACGCAATCCTTGTTTATCTGCTTCGCTTAAAGTTGCATATTCTCTCCATTTTTTAAATTCATTGGGGGTCATTTCAAACATAAAATCTTTAGGAAACCGATTGATATTACGTTTCACTGTTTCTTTAAGTCGTTTCGTTTCAACTCCATACAATTCGGCTAAATCTCTGTCTAACATCACTTTCTCCCCTCTTACAACATAAATTCTGTTTAATATTTTTTGCTCTGTAACCAATACTTGTAACTCTTGTTTTGCCATTACAGTTTTTTTAGAAAGATAATATTCATTTTTTGGAGGTCGCAAATTGCGACCTCCAATTATTTTTTATTGCCTTTTTTGGAGGACGTGATTTGCGACCTCCATTAATTTTGTTTGTACACGTGGAGGTATTACAATTTGCAATTACTTTTTACTTCTTCCCCAACAGTTTCATTAAATCTTCTATTTGTTTGGTAAGGCGTGAAATTTCTGCATCTTTTGAAGCAAGTAGTTTTTCATAAGCCGTTTTTGAATCTGCATTAAAATATTTCTACAACTTTTTATCCTATCGCATTGTTTAAATCTTCTATTAAATCATCTGCATCTTCAATACCAACACTTAATCTTATTAATCCATCTGATAACCCATTTTTAATTCTTTCTTCTCTTGGAATACTTGCATGAGTCATGCTTGCCGGATGATTGATTAAACTTTCTACACCTCCCAAACTTTCTGCTAAAGAAAAAAGATGTGTGCTCGATAAAACTCTTTTCACTTCATCGGCACTATCATTTTTTAATTCAAAACTTAACATACCACCAAATCCGTGCATTTGTTTTTTTGCAATAGCAAAGTTTTTATTGTCTTCAAAGCCAGGCCAATACACTTGTTTAACCTTTGGATGCTTGCGTAACCAATGAGCAATTTTTTCTCCATTTTCGCAATGACGTTGCATGCGTAAGTGCAAAGTTTTTATACCGCGCAACACTAAAAAACAATCCATTGGACCAGGCACAGCACCACAACTTTTTTGTATAAAATACAAATCGTCTCTTACTTGTTTATCATTCATAACAAGACAACCTTGAATAACATCGCTATGTCCACTTAAATATTTTGTAGCACTGTGCATTACAATATCTGCCCCTAAGTTTAAAGGATTTTGTAAGTACGGCGATGCAAAAGTATTATCTACACAAAGCAAGCAGTTGTTGTCTTTTGTAATAGCTGCTATTGCTGCAATATCTGTAATATTCATTAAAGGATTGGTAGGTGTTTCAACCCAAACCAATTTTGTTTTTGCTGAAATTGCTTTAGCAACATTATCGGAATTAGTGGTATCAATAAAAGTAAAAATGATTCCAAATTTTTCGAACACTTTTGTAAATAATCTGTAAGTGCCACCATACATATCATTTGCAGCAATTACTTCATCGCCGGGTTGTAAAAGTTTTATAACAGCATCTGTTGCTGCAACACCACTACTAAAAGCTAATGCATAATTTCCATTTTCAATTTTTGCCAAAGCTTCTTCTAATGCAAAGCGTGTAGGATTTTGGCTTCTGGCGTATTCATAACCTTTATGTTGCCCAGGTGCTTCCTGAACAAATGTGCTTGTTTGATAAATTGGCACCATTACTGCACCAGTACTTGGATCAGGTTCCATGCCTGCATGAATATAGGTTGTTGCTGGTTTAAACTTTTTACTTTTTTCGTTATTTGAACTCATAGTATTTTAATTTTAAATTATTTTTTTGATTACATATTTCTTCTGTATTGCCCTCCTACTTCGTACAAAGCATTTGTAATTTGTCCAAGGCTACAAAATTTTACTGTTTGCATTAACTGCTCAAAAAGATTGTTATTATTTACTGCTGCCGTTTTTAATTGTTGCAACATTTGTTCGCTTTTTTCAGCATTCCGTTTTTGAAAAGCCAATAAGTTTTGTATTTGCTGCTCTTTTTCTTCTGTAGTACTTCTTATAACTTCTGATGGCGTAATAGTAGGGCTTCCTTTTTTATTTAAAAATGTATTTACGCCAATCAAAGGTAATTCGCCTGTATGTTTTTGGGTTTCGTAGTATAAACTCTCTTCTTGAATTTTATTTCTTTGATACATTCTTTCCATTGCACCCAAAACTCCTCCACGTTCTGTAATGCTATCAAATACAGCTAATACAGCTTCTTCAACTAAGTCTGTTAATTCTTCAATAGCAAAACTACCTTGAATAAAATTTTCTGTTTTAGCACTGCCTAATTCTTTATTAATAATTAATTGAATAGCCATTGCTCTACGAACACTTTCTTCTGTTGGTGTTGTAATAGCTTCGTCATAAGCATTAGTGTGTAAAGAATTGCAATTATCATAAATGGCATACAATGCTTGCAGGGTGGTTCTTATATCGTTAAAATCTATTTCTTGAGCATGCAAACTTCTACCACTTGTTTGAATATGATATTTCAACATTTGGCTGCGTTTATTTGCTTTGTATTTGTACTTCATAGCTTTAGCCCAAATACGTCTTGCTACTCTACCAATTACACTATATTCTGCATCCATACCATTGCTAAAAAAGAAAGAAAGGTTGGGTGCAAAATCATCTATATTCATTCCTCTGCTTAAATAATATTCTACATAGGTAAAACCATTTGCCAATGTGAAAGCTAATTGTGTAATAGGGTTTGCACCAGCTTCGGCAATATGATAACCACTGATAGAAACGCTATAAAAATTTCTTACATTTTGTTGTATAAAATATTCTTGCACATCTCCCATGAGTTTTAATGCAAACTCTGTAGAAAAAATACAGGTATTTTGTGCTTGATCTTCTTTTAAAATATCTGCTTGAACTGTGCCACGAACACTTTGTAATGCCTTTGCTTTTAATTCTTCATAAATATTTTTTGGTAAAACTTCATCGCCACTTAATCCTAAAAGTTTTAAACCTAAGCCACTATTGCCTTCTGGTAATCTTTCTGGAGAAGAAGGATTGTAATATTTTGGTGTAATTTCTTTTTTAAATTTTTGTTTAAAAACTTTTTCTACATCAGTCCATAAATTATTTTGCTCAATATATTTTTCACATTCTTGGTCAATGGCGGCATTCATAAAAAATGCAAGAATGATAGGAGCAGGTCCATTAATGGTCATTGATACAGAAGTTTTAGGATGGCATAAATCGAAACCGCTGTATAATTTTTTAGCATCATCTACTGTTGCTATGCTTACACCACTATTGCCTATTTTACCAAAAATATCTGGACGATGTGCAGGATCTTCGCCATACAAAGTAACACTATCAAAAGCAGTACTTAAACGATGTGCCGGTTGCCCAATGCTTACATAATGAAAACGTTTGTTGGTACGTTCTGGACCACCTTCTCCTGCAAACATTCTTGTAGGGTCTTCGCCTTCGCGTTTTAATGGAAAAACACCAGATGTAAATGGAAAGCTTCCTGGAAAATTTTCCTGAGATTGCCATCTTAATAAATCGCCCCAATCCTTGTATTTTGGTAACACCACTTTTGGTATTCTTGTGCCAGATAAACTGGTACTAAACATCTCCTGTTTAATAATTTTATCTCTTACTTTATATTCATAATAATCTTGCTGGTAAGCTTCTATTTTTTGTGACCAGTTGTTTATTAATTTTTTTGCAACAGGTGTTTGTCTTTCTGTATAATAATTTATTTGCTGTTGTATATTTTGCAGCAAATCCTCATCTGTTTTATCTTTTAAAATTTCTAAGGCACCATGAAGTTTGTATAATTTGGTGGCTATTTCACTTTGTTCAACAGTTAGCTCATTGTAATCTCTTATGGATGTAGCTATTTCACCCAAGTATCTAATTCTTTTTGCAGGAATTACAGAGTCTGAAACTTTTGCAGTTTTATCGTGTGTAAATACACCATAGTGTACACCTGATTTAGTTTCTATTACCTGTAAAATTTGTTCAAATAATTTATTTACACCATCATCATTAAACTTGCTTGCAATGGTGCCAATAATTGGCAGTTCTTCATTTTTAGCAGTAAATAGTTTATGGTTTCTTTTGTATTGTTTGCATACATCTAAGTAGGCATCTAATGCACCAGCTTTATCAAATTTGTTGATACAAACAATATCTGCATAATCCAGCATGTTTATTTTTTCAAGTTGAGAAGCTGCACCATATTCAGGAGTCATTACATACATGCTTACATCGCAGAAATCTAAAATACTTGCATCATTTTGTCCAACACCAACACTTTCTAAAATAATAAAATCGTAATGTGCGGTTTTACAAATATCAACTGCTTCTTTAATAGATGCACCTAAAGTAGAATTATCATCTCTTGTGGCAAGGCTACGCATATAAGCTCTTGGATGAGAAATTGCATTCATTCTAATTCTATCGCCCAATAAAGCTCCTCCTGTTTTTTTCTTGCTGGGATCAACAGAAATTACAGCTATGGTTTTATCGGTAAATGCATTTAAAAATCTTCTTACAATTTCATCAGTAACTGAACTTTTTCCTGCACCACCGGTGCCTGTAATTCCTAATACTGCTGTTTTGGTTGGTACCGTATTAGTACTTTTAATTTCATTTAATATAGCAGAAAAGTCTTCATTGTTTTCCGCTAATGTTATTGCTCTTGCAATTCTTCTTACATCTTTTACTTCATCTAATGGTAGTTTGCCATTCCATTGTACATTCTTAAATGAATCTAATTTTGAATTTTTCAAAGAATCAATTACTTCTTCAATCATTCCTTCTAAGCCCATTTTTCTTCCATCATCAGGTGTATAAATTTTTGCAATGCCATAGTTGTGTAAATCTCTTACTTCGTCTGGCAAAATGGTGCCTCCACCTCCTCCAAATATTTTTATATGACCACAACCATTTTCATCTAATAAATCTTTCATGTACTTAAAAAACTCTACATGCCCTCCTTGATAAGAAGTAATAGCAATACCATCTACATCTTCTTCAATAGCACATTCTACAATTTCTTTTACACTTCTGTTATGCCCTAAATGAATAATTTCGGCTCCTTTGCTTTGCATTATTCTACGCATAATATTTATGGCTGCATCATGTCCATCAAATAAACTTGCAGCCGTTACAATACGAACTTTATTGGCTAATGTATTACTCATAAAAAAAGTAAAATTAAGGTTTGCAAAATTAGGCTTTTACAAGCAAAGGATAAGGTTTGTTGGTTTTAAATGACAATACTAATTAAGCTAAAGATTTAGAGGTATTATCTAATGAGTTGGAATAAGTTTTGTTTTGTGCTATTACAGTAGTTGCTACATAAAGCAGTTGCAGTAAAATTTTAGTTTTTCTGTTTCCGAAGAATCTTCTTCTTTATAGCTTTATGTATTTAAAAGGCAAAAAAAACCATCGTTCTTTTGACGATGGTTTTGAAAAATATTGTTACTTAGAAAATATTTCGTATTATTTTTTTCCTTCTACACCATGTGCTGGTGTTGTGGTTTTTTGTACTTTGGTGTGTGGGTGTGGGTTATAATCATTTCTTAATTCTTTATATGAATTTCCATCGTGTAAAAAGGAAAACACAATCCAAATAAAAGAAATAATTGGTAGCACAATAGTCATTATAAAGTTTTTTAGTTCATGTTTTAAGTGCATGAAATAAGCAACTATATAAAATGCTTTTGCTAACATTAAAATAATAATAACTCCTTTAACTGCCCAACGCATGCCTTCGCTCATTTCTGGGCTTTTATATAACCAAAAGCCTAACATTAATTCAATAACAGTTAGTACAGAAAGAACCCAAGTAACTTTAATAATTTCTTTTTTAGCTGCTTCGTATTGAGCCTGAGATGGTGGTGTTGTTGTATATTCCATTAGTAAGTTTTTTTTAATAACTATTATTAAATTAGATAAAAGCAAGTGAAAACAAATACCCAAACTAAATCTACAAAGTGCCAGTATAAACCAGCTTTTTCAATCATTAAATAATGTCCTCTTTTTTCAAATGTATTATTCAATGTCATAATTAACATAATAATATTAATTAGCACTCCTGTAAATACGTGAAAGCCATGAAAGCCTGTAATTGTAAAGAAGAAGTTGGTAAAGTTTACTGCACCTGGTGTTCCATCTACATTAAGAAAAGGATTACGACCCCACCAAGCACCTTCGTGATATAAGTGAGTCCACTCCCAAGCTTGACAACTTAAGAATGCAATGCCACCTAAGATAGTAAGAATTAAATTTCTTACTACTGCTTTTTTATTGTTATGATGACCTGCTTGAACAGCTAATACCATTGTAACAGAACTAAGGATTAAGATAAAGGTCATTATACTTACAAAAATCAAAGGAGCATGTGTACCCTCTGGTGCAAAAGGAAAAGAGTTATATACTTCATTGGCATCGGGCCAGCTGTTTGCTGAAAAACGAACTGATCCGTAAGCAAGTAAAAATCCAGCAAATGTAAATGTGTCGCTCATTAAAAAATACCACATCATTACTTTGCCATATTCTACATTGAAAGGGCTTTTACCACCGCCCCACCATTTTGTTTGAGCTGTTGCTACAGTTGACATATTTTGGTCTGTTTGAGTTACAAAAATATTAGTTATAAAATTAAGAATAATAATTTAATTAAACTTTTTTAAAAAAAAATTATCTTATGAACACTAAAAACATAAGTAAATAAATCCATAAAATATCTACAAAATGCCAGTATATGCTTACTACCTCTACTGGTGTACTATTATAATTTTTAATTTTGGAAGAGAACGCTTTGGCAAACATAATTAATAAAGCTACTACACCTCCTAATACATGTAAAGCATGTAAGCCTACAATTACTAAAATAAAAGAGGCTGCTGCATTGCTTTTATAGCCTACCAAAGCAATTCCATGGTTTTCTAAATTTAGAAATCCAACAACCTGCATGGTTGCAAATACAATTCCTAATAAAGCAGTAAGTGTTATAAACAATCTATATCTATTTCTCATTCTTGCTTTAAAAGATTTTAAAGCTATATACATTGTAGCACTGCTGGTTAAAATTACTAAAGTGCTCAGCCAAAAAATAATAGGTAAAGAAAACTCTAAGAAATTTTCTTGATTGCTTTTTACAATATAAGCACTGGTAAGTCCTGCAAACATCATGCAAATGCTGCCTGTTGCTATCCACATAGTAAATTTATGTGGGTGCATTCTGGTTGAATTGTGTGGGGTATTCATGGCAAAGTTCATAGTGTTTGTTTTACATTTAGTGTGTAGTTGCTGGAATTTTATCTGCTAATAAAGCCAAATATACAATAGGTAAATAAATATAGCTACTAAACATTACTCTTCTTGCTGCTTTTGCATCCATTTCTTTATATAATCTAATGCTTTGAATTACCAAGGCAATATTGCTAACCAATAAAATCCATAAACTTATGATTCCTGTTAATCCAAAATAATAAGGCAATACTCCAATGGGTATCATTAATACACTATACATAATTGTTTGCATAGCTGTGTATTTGGTTGGCCCTTTATCGCTTGGTAAAAGTTTAAATCCAGCTTTTGTATAATCGTTATGAGCTACCCAAGCAATAGCCCAAAAGTGAGGAAATTGCCAAATAAATTGTATAGCAAAAAGCACCCATCCTATAATTGAAAAATCATCTTGCCCAGCCACCCATCCTATTAAGCATGGAAAAGCTCCAGGAAAAGCACCTACTAAAACCGCTATTGAGTTTTTTGTTTTTAAGGGTGTGTATATAAAGGAATATACAAACAAACTAAAAGCAGATACTAATGCAGATGAAAGGTTAAAGAAATACCACATCATTAATACCCCTATTGTACCTGCAATAAAAGCAAAAGTATATGCTTCTTGTTGGCTCATTCTGCCAGAGGCAACTGGTCTGTTTGCTGTACGTTTCATTACAGCATCAGAGTTTTTTTCGTAGGCTTGATTTATTGCATTTGCTGCACCTGTAACCAACAATCCTGCTACCAAAAGCAAGAGAATCATTTTAAAATCGTAGGTTACTATTTTAGGTGCTAATAAATAACAAATTACACATGTAAACACTACTGTAAAAGTTAGTGTAAACTTGGTTAATTGCATATAGTCTTTTAACTTAGCATTTAATCCTTGTGTATTTTGTTGATTTGATTCAGCCATGATTGCTTAACTTAATTCAGTTAAACTAATTTTGTTATTAAGAAAAAGCCCCGAAAATTCAGGGCATTTTCTGTTGAAATATTTGCTTTAAAACTTTTTTAAAAGTTTTAAAATTAGTAACTAATGATGTCCACTTTCTTCTGCACCAATGGGTGTAGTTTGAGGAATAAAATCAATTCCATCTTTTCCATAGTCATAAGGACCTCTATAAACTTCTGGAATTTCACCAGGCCAGTTGCCATGTCCAGGATTAATAGGTGTAGTCCATTCTAATGTATTTGATTTCCATGGATTGGTACTTGTAACTTTTCTTCCTCTCCAAATAGAATGGAAAAAGTTTATAATAAATAAAAACTGTGTAAGGAATGTAATAATTACAACTATGCTAATAGATTTATTTAACTCTGCAAATTGTTTAAAGCTTTCCCAAATACTGTAATCGTAATACCTTCTTGGCATACCAGCTAAGCCAGTATAGTGCATAGGCCAAAAAATTAAATATGCACCTATTAATGTTATCCAAAAATGTATATATGCTGCTGTTGTATTCATATAACGGCCATACATTTTAGGAAACCAATGATACACTCCTGCAAACATTCCAAATATACTTGCAACACCCATTACTAAGTGAAAGTGTGCAATTATAAAATAGGTGTCGTGAATATGTATATCTATGGTAGCATTTCCCATCCAAATACCTGTTAAACCACCCGAAATAAACATACTTACAAAGCCCAAAGCAAATAACATTCCTGGTGAAAAGCGAATGCTTCCTCGCCAAAGTGTTGTAAGCCAGTTGAATACTTTTATAGAACTTGGAATAGCAATTAATAATGTAAGTAATGCAAATATTGAACCTAAGAAAGGGTTCAAGCCTGTTACAAACATGTGGTGAGCCCATACTAAAAACGAAAGTGTAGCAATAGCAAATAAACTTCCTACCATTGCTATATAGCCAAATATTGGTTTGCGTGTATTTACACTTATAATTTCGCTTACCATACCCATTGCAGGTAGCATAATTATATATACTTCTGGATGCCCTAAAAACCAAAATAAATGCTGATATAAAATGGCACTGCCGCCTTCATTGGGTAGTGCTGTATTGGTTGATGCTATAAAAATATCAGACAAATAAAAACTTGTTCCAAAGTTTCTATCAAATATTAAAAGTATAAATCCTGAAAACAATACAGGGAAAGATAATACACCCAAAATTGCTGTAAACAACATTGCCCATACTGTTAAAGGCATTCTTGTCATACTCATACCTTTGGTACGCATATTTAAAATAGTGGCAATATAGTTTAAGCCTCCCAATAAAGAAGATACAACAAATAATGCAAGTGAAATAAGCCATAAATCCATACCAATTTTAGACCCTGGCGATGTGTCTCCTAATGCACTTAATGGAGGATAGGCTGTCCAGCCACCACTAAATGGTCCTGTTTCTACAAAAATGGAAGCCAACATTATGATACCTGCAATGAAAAAGAACCAATAGCTTAACATATTCATAAAAGGCGATGCCATATCTCTTGCACCCACTTGAAGTGGAATTAAAAAATTGGCAAACGTACCACTTAATCCTGCTGTTAATACAAAGAATACTAATACTGTACCATGTATAGTTACTAAGGCGTAATAGCCTTGAGGTGTTATGTGTCCACCTTCTGCCCACCATTTACCTAAAATATCTTCTAACCAAGGGAAAGAAGTATCGGGGAAGCCTAATTGTAACCTGAAAAGTACACTAAATAATCCTCCAATAATTGCCCAAACCATGCCTGTAATCAAAAACTGTTTTGATATCATTTTATGATCTTGGCTGAAAACATATTTTGTTATAAATGTTTCGTGGTGATGTGTTTGATGATTGCTATGAACGTCATGAGCTTCACCAATATTTGCATGTAGAACTGCTTCGTTACTCATAATATTATATTTCGTGTCGTTTTCTTAAATATTTGTTTATTCAACTCTATTTAGCGTTGATGGTTATTATTGCTTTTGAACAATAGTTTTTTGATTCACATTATTGGTAGTTGTTGCAGCAATTACAGGAGCAGATTCGTTGGTTGAAGAATTAACTGCTGCTTGATATGCTGGTGATTTATCGGCTAACCATGCATCAAATTCGGCTTGGGTAACCACTTCAATAATTCCTTTCATTGAATAATGTCCATTGCCACACATTTGATCACAACTTATTTCGTAAACAAAATCAGGGTTTTTGGTTATTTTTTTCATTTCGGCTGTGGTATATTTTGGCGTAAACCACATTGTAGTAGGGGTGCCTGGAACTGCATCCATTTTTAAACGAAAATGAGGTAATCCTACATCATGTACAACATCACGGCTGCCAATAATTAATTTCACTGGTCTATCTTTTACAATATACATGGTTTGTGCCACTACAATATCATCATGCGATTTTGCATCGTCTTTTAATCCTAATGCTGCATTATCTTTCCATATTAATCCTAAAGGATTGGTTGCATCATCTATTATTTTAAAATATTTTTTTCCAAATACACCATCTGCTCCTTTATATCTGTATATCCAGCCAAATTGTTTTCCTGTTACTTCTACTTCTAAAGCATTTTTAGGTGCATCGCCAGTAAACTCGAACCAGTATTTCAATCCAAATACAATTAATACAGCTAATACAACCGCTGGTACCGATGTCCAAATAATTTCTAATTTATTACTATGAGCAAAATAAAAAACTTTTTTGCCTTCTTTTTCTTGATATTTATAGGAGAACCAAAACAACAAGAATTGGGTTAAAATAAATACTGCAAAAGTTATCCATAAGGTAATCCATAAAAGGGTATCTATTTTTTCTCCATGATCACTGGCTGCTGGTTGCCAAAGTAGGGTTTTATGGTAAAGAATTTTATTGCAATACCATACACCTATAAATCCTACAATCATAAACGCAAGCATTAAAAATGCGTTGATTTTATTGGTTTGCTTACGAGATTTTTCCTCTCCTTTAAGGACAGAAACGTATTCACTTGCTTTTGAAATTTGGAAAATAACAATGAATACTAAAATGGTTACTGCTAATACTAATAATATAGTCATAATTTTAATACTGTTTTCTTTTCTTCAAAATTTATTACTTATCTAAAATTAAGTATGATGTATAACACTTTCTTTTAAGAAAGGATGATATTTTGGTATTAATGGTTTGCTTGCTAATGCTTTGCTTACTCCAAAAATCATCATACCTACAAATAAACTTAAAATACCAAAGTCTAACCAACCTAATGTTACATGTTCTTTGCTTATGCTTCCTATAACTTGTTGATAGTAGTCTATCCAATGCCCAAAGATGATAAGAACAGACATAAAGGTTACTAAGGTATAATTTCTTTTTGAAACTCGTTTCATGAATATTAATAAGGGGCAAATAAAGTTGATTATCAAGTTTAAAAAGAATATGCCTTTGTAAGGTCCTTGAACTCTGTGTTTAAAATAAATTACTTCTTCTGGTTGGTTTGAATACCAAATTAACATGTATTGAGAGAACCATAAATAAGCCCAGAAAATTGAAAATGCAAACATGTATTTGCCTAAATCGTGTAAGTGTTCTTGATTGGTATATTCTAAATAGCCTTTGTTTTTTAAGTAAATTACCCATAGTGCTATTAATGCAATTCCACTAACAAATGTGCTTGCAAAGTTGTACCAACTGTACATTGTACTAAACCAATGTGCATCTATACTCATCATCCAAAGCCAAGGTATTGTTGAACCTACAGTTAAACCAAACCATACTAAAAATACTGCTGCAACTTTTACATTTTTAATAATAAAGGTATGACCAGCTTGTTTATTCATAGCTCCTTCATCTGCCATTGCACTTATTTTTCTCATTCTCCAACCTAAAAAACTCCATAATCCTATTGCTAAAACTGTCCAAATGGTAAAGAATTTTATGTTTAAGAATCCAGATTTTCCAGATAAAATTTTATCGTGAGCTACAGCTTCTGTATCGGTCCAATGATAAATATGACTACCAGAAAATGCAACATACAAAAGAATTACTAAGGTTATTGCTCCAAAAATAGGCACCATTGCAGAAATAGCTTCTGATACTCTTTTTAATGAAACGTGCCACCCTGCCCAAGCCATAGTATTGAAAGAGATAAAAAACATAGATGCATTACAAATTAATGTCCAGAAAATTGTGTTGTACATAAGTGTACCCAAGAAAACATCTTTTTCATGTTGATCTGTACTCATTCCTTTAGTAACCAACCCTGCAATTAATGCTACAATACCTATGCCCATTAGAACATAAGACCATGTTTTCATTTTTGAAGGGATTTCAAAGTTTAGTTTGATTGAGGATGCCATTGTTAATTAGTTTTTACTTAAATCTATTTTTTTACCAATATTCGTGTGTTAATCGTCTTATTTTTTTTGTTGTTCTTTTATATAGTTAATTACTTGCCAACGTTGTTTTCTGTTTAGTTGAGATGCATAGCTTCCCATTTGTCCTTTTCCATAAGTTATACTATAAAACATTTGTCCATCGGGCATGTGTAATGTTTTTAAATTCTTGGGTGCTGCTGGATAAGGTCCACTACCATCTTTCCAAAGTGGTCCATTGCCATCTAAATTTTTGCCATGGCAAATACCGCATTGAATTAAATACATTCTTTCAGCTTCTGCCATTTCATGTGCTGTCATTGTATCAATAGGATTTTTTATTGATCTTGACAAAAAATAATTAGTAGTATCGCCTACTGCATCGTGGCTTAAAGGAAAAGGAAATTCTTCGTTACGAGCAATAGTTCCTTGTACGGGTAATGCTGTATAATTAATTCCTTTTTTAGTTAAGTTGCTATGGTCTGAATAGGTTTCATAAGCTCTGCTGTGTGCCATATCAGGTATATAAGCATCTTTAGGGTTTCTATTAATACTACTGCAACTTACCATTACGATAGTTGCTGCAAAACATGATATAAATGATAGTTTCTTCATTGTATTTCTTTCTAAAATATTTATGCAACTACTGAATTTGATTCAAAAAGTTTTTCTTCTTTATCGTATCTGCCAAACCACCAACCATCTTCTGCTATTTCTGTTTTAACTTCTATGGATCCGTTATTGGATAAAAAGGATTCAGCTTCATCTGTATTGGTTGTTTCTGTACATTCTATTACCAATACAAATAAATCATCGGTGGCTCTTGCATGAAAATGGTGTTTTTTTACAAAGGGTGCCAACTGCGATAAATAGCAAAAAGTAAGCACCATACCAACAGCAGAAAACAATACAGTTAATTCGAAAATAATAGGTATCCACGCTGGTAATGCAAAATGTGGTTTGCCTCCAATATCAAGAGGCCAATCTTTTGTAAAAATCCAACTTATACATCCTAATGCTGTTATTGTACCAAGCAACCCATAAATAAACCCTGCTGTATGTAAGCTTGTTTCTCTCATGCCTATGGCTTGGTCTAAGCCATGTACAGGATAAGGTGTATAAACATCTTTAATTTTATAGCCTACAGTGCGTACTTTTTTTACAGCAGGAAATAATAATTCCTCTTTATCAAAACAACCTACAACGAATTTCTTTTTTGCCATAACTAATATTTGTATCTACTAATTAGAGTATAATAAATTTTTTATTTTTAATGAGCATGTTTGTGGGCAAATGCTTCCACATCTTCTGCTTCTAAATTGTCCATTTTATCTTTATATTCTTCTCCAGTTGTTTTCAATACATACTTAATTTCTGCTATTGCAATGGTTGGGAAATATTTTGCAAATAAGAAGAAGCATGTAAAGAATAATCCAAATGTTCCAAGATAAAATCCTATTTCCCAAATAGAAGGACTATAATAAACAGACCAGCTACTTGGTAAATAATCTCTATAAATTGATGTTACGATAATTACAAATCTTTCGAACCACATACCTACGTTTACTAAAATACTCATAAAGAATGTGATGAAAAGATTTCTTCTTAATTTTCTTGACCAGAAAATTTGAGGAATTAATACGTTACAAGCCATCATGCCCCAATAGCTCCAACCATAAGGGCTAAATAAATTGGCACGACTATAAAAGAATGCATATCCTTCGTATTTACTTTGGCTATACCAAGCCATAAATAATTCTGTTAAATAAGCAATACCAACTATTGAACCCGTAAGTACAATTACTTTATTCATTGCCTCAATATGCCCTATAGTAATATAATCTTGTAAACCAAAAACTTTTCTAATAACAACCATTAAGGTTTGTACCATTGCAAATCCTGAGAAAATAGCTCCTGCTACAAAGTAAGGAGGGAAAATGGTAGTATGCCAACCTGGTATTACTGATGTTGCAAAGTCGAAAGATACGATGGTGTGTACTGATAATACTAATGGTGTACTTAATCCTGCTAATACCAATGAAAGGCTTTCGTGTCTTTGCCAATGTTTGGTAGAACCTGTCCATCCAAAAGAGGCAACACCATATAATAATTTACGCAATTTAGTTTTAGCTCTATCTCTTACAGTTGCAAAGTCTGGTAATAAACCACTATACCAAAATAATAATGATACTGTAAAGTAAGTAGAAATTGCAAACACATCCCACAACAAGGGAGAGTTAAAGTTTACCCATAAAGGACCTCTTGTGTTAGGATAAGGTAATACAAAGAATGCCATCCATACACGACCCATGTGGAAAATGGGAAACTGACCAGCACACATTACAGCAAAAATAGTCATTGCTTCTGCAGCACGGTTTACACCAGTTCTCCAACCTTGTCTAAATAATAATAAGATGGCAGAAATTAATGTACCAGCATGACCGATACCAACCCACCAAACGAAGTTGGTAATATCCCAACCCCAACCTACTGTTTTATTTAAGTTCCATTCGCCAACTCCATACACAACTTCACGATATACGCTATATACACCAAATAGCAATAAAGCTACTGCTGTAAAAAATCCAATATACCATAATCTGGTAGGTTTGGCTTCAATGGGACGTACAATATCCTCAGTAATCTGATGATAATCTTTACTTCCGTTTACTAACGGTTCCCTGATTTGCGATTCGTACTTTAAACTCATCTGTACTTGGTTGTTTAGCAATTTGTTTTTACAAATTGTTGTTTTACGTTCTTTTATTTTTTATTTTCTACTACCAATGCTTATACATTAGCAGATTCTTCTGTATTTCTAACTTTTGCCAAATAGCTCACATTTGGCATTACATGTAAAAATTCTAATGAATAAAATAACCTGTTGCTGTCTTTTCTTGCTTTGCTTATGGAGCTTTCTGGATTATTTACATTTCCAAAAACAATAGCATTTGAAGGACAAGATTGAGCACAAGCTACATTTACATCTTCATCTACCAATGGACGACTTGCTTTTTTAGCTTTTAACTTACCATCTTGTAAACGTTGTACACAGAATGAACATTTTTCAATTACACCACGTGAACGAACTGTAACATCTGGGTTTAATACCATTCTTGTTAAATCTTCATTCATGTAATGAACTGTGTTATTTAATTCATCTTGGTTGTTAGGGAAGCTATCAGAACCTGTATAATCTGCCCAGTTAAATCTTCTTACTTTATAAGGACAGTTGTTTGCACAATATCTTGTACCAATACAACGGTTATAAGTCATTTGGTTTAAGCCTTCTGAGCTGTGATTGGTAGCTGCTACAGGACAAACATTTTCGCAAGGTGCATTATCGCAATGCTGGCAAAGCATTGGTTGAAATATTACATTTGGATTGTCTTTATCTCCAGTATAATATCTATCTATTCTTAACCAGTGCATATCATGAAAACGCAATACCTCAGGCTTACCTACAACGGGTACGTTGTTTTCTGCATGACACGCTACAATACAGGATCCACAGCCATTACAACTGTTTAAATCTATGCTCATACCCCATTTAATACCTGGCTTATCATAAGGTTTATAAATAGAACCTTCTTCTCTAAAATTTTTAACACCGCCCCAAGCTCCTAATTCGGCTTCTCTTTCTTCTAAAATTACTTTGGTGTTTTTTTGATACTCTCCTAAGGTTAATTCTTTTACAACCTCTGTACGTTTACCTTGAGGAGTAGTTAATAAATTATGTGTTTGTGTTAATGCAACAGGATATTTTTTATCTGTAACTTTTAACTCTACATTGCTTATATCAAAATTTACTGTTCCATTTACAACACTTGCCAAAGGAAATACATTTACACCTACTGATTTTCCATCTACATCTACAACTGTTTTGCCTACTTTTTTATCTCTTCCATAACCTACAGCAATACCTACAGTTTCAGGATGTGTTCCTGGAATAATTAAGGCTGGAAGTTCAATAGTTTTTCCATTTGCTTTTATTGAAACAACTTTTTTAGGTGGATTTACTTCGTAGCTATCAGATTGCCCACTATTGGTTAAATCAATATTCAACAATGTTTTTGCCATTGCTGGAGAAACTACTAAATAATTATCCCATGTTGCTCTTGTTACAGGATCTGGTAATTCTTGCAACCAAGGATTGGCTGCACCTTGTCCTGAACCAATGGCTATTTTTTGATATAATCTTAATTCAATACCAGATTTAGGAGGTTGAATATTTGCTATTGCACCATTTACTGCAGAGGCATTGAAACTTGTAGTAGTTGCAACTGCTGAGTCTTTTACAAAAATTCCATCTTGTAATGCTTTATCCCAACTGGAGCCAATTAATTTAGTTGTCCAATAAGTTTTTAAGAACGCTAAATAATCGTTGGTTGCTGCACTCCATTTTAATAAACTATCTTGCCATTGACGTGTTTTGAACAATGGATAAATAGTAGGTTGTATAAAGGAATAATGACCTGTGCTTGCTTCTGCATCTCCCCAACTTTCTAAATAATGATGATTAGGTACAGTATAGCTGCACTGTTGTGTTGTTTCATCGGCTTTACTGCTCAATGAAATTTTTACTTTTACTTTATCTAAACCAGATTTTAATTTAGCATTATCGTACCAGCTATAAAAAGGGTTTGCATCTAAAACTATTAATGCTCCTACACTGCCAGCATTCATATCATCTACCAATGTTGCAAAATCTGCATCTACGCCTTTTCTAACATTTGAAGTAGATGACCAATCTATTGTTTTACCATTGGATAATAACAATTCGTTGATAGCATTTACAACTATTTGAATGTTTACATCATTGCTTCCACAAACAACTAATGCTTCTCCTTTTTTATCAGCCAAAGCTTTAGCTGCTTTTTCAATTCCTGCTTTAAGTTTTGCATCTTTTATATTCGTTACACCATTGCCTTGCAACACGCTATACAATGATGCAACAATTGCACCTGTTTCGCTTGGGCGATGTAAAAATCTATCATCTGCATTGCTTCCTGTAAGGCTTGCTACACTTTCAAAATGAAAGTGTTTGCTCATTTCAGGATTGGCATCATTTATTTTTTTGCCTTTTGAATATTGTCTTGCAAATTCAACAGGGCTTAACCAAGTTGCTAAAAAATCTGCTCCTATACTTACAATAACTTTTGCATTATCAAACTTGTAAGAAGGAATTGCTTTTTTGCCATAAGTTGCTTCGTTTGCTAAAATGAGTCCAGCATAAGAGTCTGCATCGTAAGTTATGTGTTTACTTGCTGGATATTTTGCTAAGAATTGATTAATTACTTCTAATGAAGAAGGAGAGTTGATGGTGCTACTTAAAAAAACAATATTTCCAGCACTTGCTAACGCTTCGGTAATTTCTTTATCTATTGCAGCAAAAGTTTGCTCCTTAGCTTTTCCTCCAGAGTAAGTTGCAGGAAATCTAAGTCTTGCTCCATCGTATAAATCTAAAACGCTTGCTTGCACTCTTGCACTTGTACCTCCTTTAGTTAAAGGCGATAATTCGTTTCCTTCAATTTTAATAGGACGACCATCACGAACTTTTGCAACAACACTTATTGTATCGCCATCTTGCACATAAGTGGTAGCATAATAATTGGCTACACCAGGTATAATATCTTCAGGACGATTTGCAAAAGGAATTGCTTTTTTAACAGGCACTTCGCAACTGGCAGCAACTGCTGCTGCTGCTGTGGTAAACCCTAAATATTTTAAGAAATCACGGCGTGGTGTTTTTGCTTCTAATAACCCTTTTTTAGGATCAAAAGGTAGGTCTTCTTTAAATTCATCTTTTGATGATTTTTGAAATGCCTCAGAATTATTCAGTTCGCCAAAACTTTGCCAATACTTTTTTTCCATAAGCCCCTATCCTCTTTGGAGGTATTTTTTTAATTATTAAAATTGTAAATCAAACAATTATTCAACTACTATAAAAACTTTTAAAAAACTAATAATGACATTTTTGACATTCTGTTCCACCAATTTTTTCAACAGTAATGCCTTTTGTACTATCTATTTTTCCGCTTTTTAGCTCATTATGATATTTTTCATAAATACTGTAAAACCCATTGTCTTTAAACTGAACTTTGGTTTCTCTATGGCAGTTTACACACCAGCCCATACTCAAATCGCTAAATTGTTTTACTTCATCCATTTTTTCAATTTCGCCATGACAAGTTTGGCATTGCACTTTACCTACAGCTACGTGTTGGCTATGATTAAAATAAACATGATCTGGTAGACTGTGAATTTGTACCCACTGAATTGGCTTTGCTTTATCAGCAGACCAGGAGTTTGCATCTTGTGGGTTAAATCCTGCATACTTAAATAGTTTTTGAATTTCTTCTGTGCCGTTTACTTCTTTTCCATCGGCATCGGTTAAAGCTGGTCCTGTATATTCATGAATAGCTTTATGACAGTTCATACATACATTCACAGATGGAATATTTGCATGTTTGCCTTCCTCTGCTCCTCCATGGCAATACAAACAGTTAATTTGATTAACTCCTGCATGAACTTTATGTGAGTAATATATAGGTTGGGTGGGTTGATAATTTTGATTTCTTCCTAAACCTATTGCACCTTTTGTTGTTAAATATCCTCCAACAATAAATAGTGCTAAAATTGCAACTGTAATATTGGTTTTATTTTTCCAAAATGCAACACCTTTGTAACCCTCAGGTTGTTCTTCTGTAATTCTTTTTAAATTCTTGTTTACATTAATTAATATAAGTGCTACAATGGCTAAAACTACCGTAAGAATGCCATATAATAACGTGTTATCACTTTCTGCTTTTTGTCCTGCTGCTGCCGTTTTTCCATCTCCTCCTGTTGCTGCAGGTTGTACTCCTTTGGCAATATAATCCAATATGGCATCTATTTCTGCATCTTTTAAAGCTCCATCAAAAGGGCTCATTGGAATTTTATTCCATTTTATAAACAAATCGTTTGCATACTTATCGCCAGTTTTTAAAAATGCCATTGGATTTTTAATCCAAGCATGTAGTTTTTGACGATCATTATTCCAGCGTTCTAATGTTCCTTGTAAGGCAGGACCTGTCATGTCTTTATCTAATTTATGACATGCAGCACAATTAGAATTAAATAATGCTTTGCCATCTTGTGCAACAGCATTATTACTGAAGCTAATACTTAATGCAATCAATGCACTAAATAAGAATGTTTTGGTTAAACTTTTGTAGTTGGTCATATTCACAAGCTATGGTTCTATAATGAGATTAAAAATGCTTGAATAGGTGCAAAAATATGACACTACTCTGACAAAAACACAATGTTTAAAAAAAATTTTTTAGCCTTATCTACAAAGGCTTTCAGAGGTTTATAGTTTTATTTTTAAAAAATTGTCATAAAATTTTTATAAAATAAGACAGAAAATTATAAGTATAAATGCAGTGTAATATTTTATTAATTACAGAATTTTTTTTCAATAAAACAATTCTTATACAAAAGAATAATGCACCTTCGGGCTATGTTTACAAAATTAAAAAACAAATGGAAGGTCAACTGGCTACAATTCAATCTTATTTTTTTAACTTTTGCTTTGGGTGGTAGCTCTTGTGCCAAACTTGCAAGTTGGTTGCTTCAGTTTTTATTATCAGAAAAAGATTTTCTTTACTGGATTATTTATGTGCCTTTAGTTACAATACTTTGGCCTATTTGTGTTATTATTATTAGTATTCCTTTGGGGCAGTTTGTATTTTTCAAAAATTATTTACAAAAAATTTGGGGTAGAATAAAAGATAATTCTAAGTAATGAAACAGGTTGCAATTTTTGCAAGTGGAAATGGCAGCAATGCTGCTAAAATAATAGAATATTTTTCAAGCTCTGAAAAAAATGTTTGTATCAGTTTAATTGTTACAAATAATACAACAGCAGGCGTTTTGCAAATTGCTGCTACCCATAATATTGCTACTTTAATGCTTAATAAAGAAATATTTTTTCAGGGAGATGCTTATGTAGCAGAGTTACAAAAAATGAAAATTGATTTAATTGTTTTGGCAGGTTTTTTATGGAAAATTCCTTCAAAACTTATTGATGCTTTTCCCAATAAAATTATAAATATTCATCCTGCTTTATTACCAAAATTTGGAGGTAAAGGCATGTATGGAAAATTTGTACACGAAGCTGTAATAGCTAACAAAGAAAAAGAGTCTGGAATTACTATACATTTTGTAAATGAAAAATACGATGATGGAAAAATTATTTTCCAAATCAAATGCCCTGTTGATGCTAATGAAACTATTGAAAGTTTAGCTCAAAAAATTCATGAATTGGAGTATAAATATTTCTCTAAAGTTATTGAGGGTATTCTTTAGTGTAGTGTTTTTATAAATTGTTTTCTGTTTTTCTTGCTTTTTAAAAAGCAGTTTTGATACAAAAATAAGTAGCCTTAGAAACAAGTATGACACATTTACTACAAAGCATATTCATCAGCAGAGGGGAAGGGATTCGAACCCTCGAAACAGTTTCCCGTTTACACACTTTCCAGGCGTGCTCCTTCAACCACTCGGACACCCCTCTTTTTTTACAAAGTTTGCAAATGTAGCTATTTGCAATTAATGTTTTAGTCTATATTTTACAATAAACATAGTATTTTAATAACACAAACCCCTTGCATAACATAATACAAGGGGTTTGTAAATATAATAAATAACCTATCTAACATAATACTACTCTATTCTTCTTTTTCATAGAGAAATAGGTTAATATTATGCTACTAAAAGATTTAAGATTTAATCTTTCTTTTGTTGTTGTTGTTTTCTGTTATCTCTTAGTTTTTTAGCACCATAACCTGCACCTGCAGCTAACAACAAGGTAATGCCTCCATCAATTGGTATATCATTTTCGGGTTCATCAAAATCATCTTGTGCCATTACGGGCATTGCTATTAACATTACTATTGCTAATACTCCAGTTACTCTTAATAATTTAGTTTTCATATCTCTTTAGTTTTGTGTACTTCGCAGCAAAAATAAGCAACGAATTGTAATTTATTAAATTTTATTTTGTTTTTTTTATGTCATGTTGAGCGAAATGAAACCCCAAACATTCATGTCATGGTGAACGAAGTGAAAAATCTGCCTGTGTACTGCTTTTCAGTAGATCCTTCGCTTCGCTCAGGATGACATTATTTTCTTAATTCTTTATCAATTTTTCT
>JAIXLB010000043.1 GCA_026931905.1 Chitinophagales bacterium | reverse complement strand
CACCTGGGCTTGAACCAGGGACCCCCTGATTATGAGTCAGGTGCTCTAACCAACTGAGCTATAGGTCCTGAATCTTATAACAGATTCTTAAAGGACGGCAAAAATAATGGTTTAAAAATATTATCCAAATGGAAAAAAAGAATTTTAAAAATTATCTTTTGCAAAACTATTTTTTCTTTAACGTAAATCGTTTAACTCTTAATGATAGTTCAGTTGGGTTGAAGGGCTTAGTAATAAAATCATCTGCTCCTAACTCAAAAGCTTGAAGTACAATATTTTCTTCTCCCATACTGGAAAGAACAATTATGGGTGTTTTTTTGGCAAATCCAGATTTTACAATACTTATCAACTCTAATCCTGAGGTATAAGGCATCATTATATCTGTCATTATTAAATCTGGCTTTTCTTTTTCTATTAGATCCAAAGCACTTCTACCATCAGTTGCTACGAATACTTTATATCCTTCTAATTTTAATTTTTCTTCTAAAGTTTTAGCCAAAATTATTTCATCTTCTGCAACTACAATTTTCATGATTAATTTATTATTATTTCTATAAAATTAGTTTTATTTTCTGTAAAAGGCTTACATCTAAAATATAAATTTATTATAATGAAAATATAAAGTATCAAACTTGCGTAATAAATTTATTTATTTGCAAAAAACTATATTTCCTACTTTGATGAATTTAATAAAATGAAAACAATTACTATATACAAAATATTTACTTATTTATTACTACCGTTTGCGTTAATAATGCTTTTAACTTTTTTCCCTATGCTAATGGCAGCTTTTGCAAGCCCTACAGCCCTGCTGCCTTTGTTTATGTTGGCATGTATTATTATTTATATTGCTTGCAGTTACACATTTCTACAAAAAGGAATTGTAAGAGAAATGGCTTGTAAAAAATCTTTAAAAGATTGGATAAAAGTGAATGCTTATGTAAGTATTGCTTTTGTAGTATTAATGTTGGCTCAAATAAGTGTATTGCTAAGCAATTCTTCTGAAACATCTAAGCAATTAATGGATGCTTTTGTTATGCAAAGTAATGGCAATGTACCGCCTCAACTTACAACAACCTTGATACAAAAAATGCTCAACTTTATTATGTATTTTATGTTTATTTATTCTATAATTTTAGGCGTACATATTTTTATTACACTTCGATTTATAAAGTTGTACAACCATATTTTTAATAAGTAGAAAAACAATTTAGCATATTGCTCTAAATAAAATAATTTTAAAGTTGCAATATTAATACCCTAAAAATTTTCACACCGTATATTTTACTACTTATTTATTTCATTCAGTCTTGGGCGTAGCCTTGCTTTGCTTTTATTAAAAATCATAATGCCTTTGTCTAAGCCTTTTCTTAATTGCTTTTGTCTTTCATGAGGCATTGCTAAAGTTTCCTTACATTCAGTTGTGCAACAACCATTGTATTCTTTTGCACATTCATGGCATTGAATAAACAATAAATGACAGCCATCATTTTTGCAATTTGTATGTGTATCGCAAGGCTTTCCACATTGATGACATTTAGAAATTACATCATTGGTTATTCTTTCTCCTAACCTATTATCAAATACAAAATTTTTACCAATAAATTTACTTTCTAATCCTTGCTCTTGGGCTTGTTTTGCATAATTAATTATACCTCCTTCTATATGATACACATTATTAAAACCATTGTGCAACATATAAGCACTTGCTTTTTCGCAACGAATTCCACCAGTACAATACATAATTATATTTTTATTTTCATTGCCTTTCATCATATCTACAGCCATTGGTAATTGCTCTCTAAAAGTATCGCTGGGAATTTCTATTGCTTTTTCAAAATGTCCTACTTCGTATTCATAATGATTTCGCATATCAATGATAATGGTTGAATCATCTTTCAATAAATTATTTACTTGTTCTGCTTTTAAATATTTTCCTTTTTTTTCCATGCTAAATGTTGTGTCATTTATTCCATCGGCTACAATTTTTTCTCTTACTTTAATTTTTAAAACCCAAAAACTTTTACCATCATCATCAACTGCAATGTTTAAACGTAAATTGTTTAAAGGTTCAATACTATATAAAAATGTTTTAAACAATTCAACATTATTTTCAGGTACACTTATTTGTGCATTAATGCCTTCTTTAGCTACATAAATTCTTCCAAAAACTTTTAAAGCAAATAAATTTTTGTACAAATAATCTCTAAACTCTTGTGGATTTTGAATAGGAAAATAACAATAGAAACTAATGGTTATGCGATGTATAGTTTCTTGCATTAATTTTTCTTTCAGCTCTATATTGCTGATACGATTGTGTAAAAGTGCCATAAAATAAAATTTCAGACATCAATACTTTATTAGCATCAATGTTTCAGTTAAACAATGAACCTGTTTGCATGACAGGCAAAATTTTTGCAAATATAAAATGATTTTTTAGAAAAATTTTTACACTAAATAACTACTCATTTCTGTTTGATATTCCATAGCAATTAGCTTAGCATCTTCTGCATATAAATCATTGCTGCCAGCATAAATAATGGCTCTGCTTGCATTTACCAAAATGCCCACTTCTTTATTCATTGCATTTTTGCTTACTTCACTTAAGCTTCCTCCTTGAAATCCTACTCCTGGAATTAGCATAAAATAATCAGGAATTATAGAACGAATATTTTTAAATTCAGACGCTTGTGTGGCTCCAGCTACAAACATTAAATTATTGGGAGTGCCCCAAGTTGCAACAGTACTTAGTACTTTTTCATATAAAAAAGTATCTCCTGTTTTTAGTAACTCAAAATCATTTGCTCCTTTGTTAGAAGTAAGCCCTAAAACAATCGTAAATTTATTTTCATATTCTAAAAAAGGTCTTATACTATCTTCACCCATGTAAGGTGCTACAGTAACAGCATCAAAAGGTAAAGTTTCAAAAAAAGTTTTTGCATAACGTAAAGATGTATTTCCAATATCGCCTCTTTTTGCATCTGCAATTTTAAAATGCGTATTTGGAATATAGTGCAACGTTTCTTCCATTGCCTCCCACCCTTTTATACCAAGCGATTCATAAAATGCTGTATTAATTTTATAGCTTACACAATAATCTTTTGTTGCATCAATAATTGCTTTATTAAAAGTTACAATAGCATTGGGTAAGTGTTGAAGGTGTTTAGGAATTAAAGTTAAATCTGTATCTAAACCTACACATAAATAGCTTTTTTTTTCTCTTATTTGTTGTACAAGAAAATCTTTTGTCATACTGCGAAACTAAACAAGATTTTTAGATTAAAACGCAAACATTTTTTATAAAAAAAGTTTAGTAAACCAAATCTTCATAAGCTGCTTGCAATTCATTGTAACTGTGTTGGTCTTTAGCTTCTTTTGCAGCAATCATACCATTTTCATAACATTTTATAGCTTCTTCTTTTTCATTATTTCTTTCAAAAAGTTTGGCTAAATGATAATAACTTCCAACATAATCGGGAGAGTCATTTAAAATATTTTCAAATAAAATTTTGGCTTCTGCATCATTACCTATTTTAATAAATTCCAAAGCCAAAGCATGACGTAAAAAATTGTCTTTAGGGTTTGATTTTAAAAACTCCTGTATTTGCTCAATACGATTCATTTTTTTAGAAATAAATTTTTAATACAAATCTTCTTTTATTGTTTTAAAAGAATAATTACGTTGAGATATATAGCTAAAAGC
>JAIXLB010000051.1 GCA_026931905.1 Chitinophagales bacterium | reverse complement strand
ACAAATTAGAATGCAAGGCGAGATAAAAAAACAGGAGGTTGAAAAATTCAACCTCCTGTTTTTTATTATTAAAGAATTATGGTTTCTAAAATTTTTAAACCTTTACGCTTTTTCTTTTATTCCACTATTATTCTTTGTGTTTCGTTGTAATCTTTTCCTTTTATTACTAATTGATACATACCAGAAGCTACTGTATTTGTTAAATTCACTGTATAAGTTGCTGAACCTCCTAAATGTTTAATAGATGAAGTATGTACTAATTTTCCATCTAAACCAACTATTTGTATATCATAATCACCTTTGGCTAAATTTTCTGTGGTAATACTCATTCTTCTATCTTTAATTGGATTTGGATATACAGTAATGCTGCTTATTTTACTGTTCATTTTTACCATTACAATATTGCTGTATGTTGTTTTTCCGTCTTTTCCTATTGCTTTTATTCTGTAATAATTATTGTTGCTAAATGGTTGGTTATCTACCCAAGCATAATCCTGTGTACTTGCCATGTTTGTACCTTTTGCATTTAATGCAATTACTTTGGTTAGTTCATTTGCATTATTGCCTTTTTCTACTTCATAAGTAGCTATATTATTTTCTGCTACTGACCAATTTACTCTTACTGCATTTTCTTGTTGTGCTGCTGTTGTGCTGATAAAGGTTACAGGCAATGCATTATTGGCTTTAAACACTAAGGCAAATCGCAGATTATAAGTATTAGTGGCTGATGTTATTGTAAAATTATAAGTACTTACTCCTGTTTTATTTAAAAGAGTTTCGGTATTGTTTAATTTATCTAACAAATACAACTCTTGTGTATTATTTGATGGAATAAATCCACTGGCATCTATCTCTAATTGATAATTGCCACCAACAGGTACTTGTGCTGCATAAAATACTCTTAACTGTACCGTATCTGTTGTTGGTAACACTTGGCTTCTACCTTCTATTGCCCATTGGTTATTGTTCTTACTAATGATACTGATGTTTTCATTAGGGTTTGTTATTTTCCCTGCATCTTCTGGTCCATTTCCATCATTAAAATCAGCTCTAAATACTATAGCAGTTCCATCTACTAAATTATATCCTGAACCACCATTGCTTTTATTGAAATTGATATATATTCTTGAAATTGCTGGCAAATTATCATTTGATTTATAAACAAGTGTTAGATTATTTAAATCATAAGGTGCTTTGTGGCTTTCTTTAAAGGTTAATTGTGGAGTAGTGCTACTATCGTTTCTAATAAAAAATGCCTGACCTGGTTGTATATATTTATTAGCTGCTGATGTTGGTGGTACTGTTGTACCAGAATTATAAGTAGCATAGCCTGCTACATTGGGGTCATAAATCCAATAGGTGGATTGTACATTTACTGCATCAAGTAATACTTTACTCCAATCTACTGAGCAAGCATACGGATTACCTACAATTGTAAAACCTGTTGCTGAACCTGAATTTAATCTAATATTGGTATTTATGTTTCCATTGGCTGTTACACCTGTTATTCTATACTTCACATCTCCTGTTACTAATGTTCCCTTTGCTCTTAATGTTGCTGGTGCATTCATGCCTGTTGGTGTAGGATTTTGAAATAAATCAACTGCTCTATCTCCACGAATTAAAATTCTATATCCTTTGAATGGTGATAAAACATCTCCCACCTGATTAGTTGTTTTGCTTGTTGCGGTACTCCATGTAGTCCAAGCACCATTACCTGTACCTAAGTCAATATCGAAAGTGCTTAAAGACCCTGCACCAGAATAGGTTTTATCGTATCCTGTAGTAGCATCTACGCCTCCTACCCAACCTCCTGCTTTTCCTGTAATATGCGTACCATAATGCACACCTCCTTCTACTACATCAACACCTCCTTCTTGCCAGTTAGAAAATATGGTACCTGTTGTTAATACACCTGGTGAAATATCTCTGTATTCTCTTATGCCTGTACCCCCTGTTTGAGGTATGTATCTTTCAACTCTAAAAGCAGCATTGGTACCATAAGTTATAGCTCCAGTTGCACCTATTGCTGTTACCATTGCTGTATTAGTTATTGATGTAGAACGTAAAGTAAATAAGTAATTATTAGGCAAGGCTAATGTACCAGCATCTATGGATAAATATTTTCTTAAATAAAAATTTTGATTGTTTAATGTTATAAGATTGGTTTTGTTAAGTGTAAAACTCTCCAACTCTACTGTACTCGCTGCACTATTAAATACATCGTTGGGTATAACAAAATTATTACCTCCTACATTGCCTGGGGCTCCAAAAGCAAGACTTGAAGTAGTACTTAAATTGATATATCCACCTGTTCTAGATATAGGTGTATTGTCTGTATGAAATGTAAGTGTATTACTTCCTACATTTAAATTACCAGTTGTTAGCATTAAATTTCCTATAAAAGTTGTTGCTCCTGTTAAACTTACACCTGATGCAGTATTTATTTCAACATTATCATAAGTTACGGTACTTGCTAAAGTATTTGCTCCAGCTCCTACCATAATAATTCTTCCTGTAGAAGCTAAGGTTTGTGCCCCTGTACCAGTTACGCTTCCACTAACTGTAATATAAGCAGTTGCAGCCGTTAATCCTAAAGTTCCAACAATATTCAAATTACCAGTAACTGTGTTATTTGAACCAACACTTACTCTAAATTCACCACTGTTTATATTCAAATTACCTCCAACTGCCATTGTTCCAGTTACATTATTTAAAATAAAATATCCGCTACCAGCATCAATATTTGCATTACCAGATAATGTTATTGGGTTATTACCCCAATTAGTTGTGCCTGATAATCTATTTATAGCTAAACTATTAAATGATGTTGGGGTTACAAAGGTGTTATTGGGTATGGTTGTTGTGCTTGTTTGGGTGCCATCTCCTATTTCTAAATTAGAAGTTGCACTCATTGATATAAAACCACTTGTTCTTGCTATTGGAGTACCATTATAGTTTAATGATAAGGTATTATTGCCTACAACTAAATTGCCTGAGGTTAAGGTTATTACGCCTGTAAATGTTGTTGAGCCTGTTAAACTTATATTGCCTAAGCTGTTGATTTCTACATTTCCATAAGTAATCGCAGATGATAATGTTTTGCCTGAACCAGTCATTATAATTCTTCTTGTATTGGCAAAACTATTTATTGTACCACTACCTGTTACATTACCTCCTACTGAAACAATACTTGTTGAACCATTTAAACTAAGACTGTTACCAATATTAAAATTTCCACCAACTAAAATAGTAACATTTGCACCAGTATTTGTACCAGATGCTACAACCTGTGCACTATTATTAATATTCAAATTGCCAGCAATGCTTGCATTGGCATTGGTAGCACTTACTGTAAAAATACCACTATTGTTTAAATCTACATTTCCTGTTACTGAGAAATTATTAGCTGCAGAAACTGTTAATCTACCATTGTTGTTTATGGCTGTATTACCACCTACACTTATTGTCCCTGTTGCATTATTTATAGCAAACGTGCCTGTTGTGCCTGATGTTACCTCTAAATCTCCTGATAAAGTTATTGGGTTATTACCCCAATTAGTTGTGCCTGATAATCTATTTATTGTTAAGGTATTAAAATTTGTTGGGGTTACAAAGGTGTTATTGGGTATGGTTGTTGTGCTTGTTTGGGTGCCATCTCCTATTTCTAAATTAGAAGTTGCACTCATTGATATAAAACCACTTGTTCTTGCT
>JAIXLB010000080.1 GCA_026931905.1 Chitinophagales bacterium | reverse complement strand
TTGTTTTTTTTAAAACATTGCAATATTCTTGCGTATGAATAAAAAAAGAACTGCACTTAGTTTATTTATCCTTTTTACTTGTACAGCTGTACTTTATTTACTTAAATTAAAATTTAATGTTGCTGTTCCAGAAGTTATTTTAATTTCTTCTAGATGGTTATTTGTAGCTGTTTTATTTTATTATGGCATACTAAGAAAAAATCTTACTACATGGATTTTGATAAGTATGGTTATTGGTATTTCTATTGGATTAGATTTTCCAAATTTTGCTACCAATTTACAAGTACTTAGTAAAATATTTTTACGCTTAGTAAAAACTATTATAGCACCAATATTATTTTCAACACTAGTAGTAGGTATTGCAGGTCATTCTAGTTTAAAACAAGTAGGACGAATGGGTTGGAAATCTATAGTATATTTTGAAGTAGTAACAACACTTGCATTAATTATTGGTTTAATAGCAATTAATATTTCTGGTGCAGGTAAAGGCATTCATTTACCAGAACATTTTGATCAAGAACTTCCTGTAGCACACCCTCAAACGTGGCAAGAAGTTATTTTGCACGTTTTCCCCGAAAATATCATAAAATCCATGTTCCATGGAGATGTTTTACCTATTGTAGTTTTTAGTGTAATATTTGGTATTGCTTTAGCCATGTTAAAAGATGATAAGAAAAAACCTTTACTTCAATTTTCTGAAAGCCTTGCAGAAACAATGTTTAAGTTTACCAACATCATTATGTACTTTGCTCCATTTGGTGTAGGTGCTGCAATAGCTGTAACTGTTGGTCATTTAGGAATTGATATTTTAACCTCATTAGCTAAATTATTATTTACATTATATGCTGCATTAATTGTATTCTTAGGTGCTGTTTTATTAACCATAGCTCTTGTTTTAAAAATTCCTGTAAGGCAGTTTATTAAAGCAGTGTCAGAGCCTGTATCTATTGCATTTGCAACAACAAGTTCCGAATCTGCATTACCTATTGCAATGGAAAACATGGAAAAATTTGGAGTACCGAGAAAAATAGTTTCATTCGTTTTGCCTACAGGCTATACTTTTAATTTAGATGGTACAACATTGTATTTATCTTTAGCAGCCATATTTGTAGCACAGGCGGCTGGTATTCATTTAAGTTGGAATGAACAATTATTAATGGGCTTAACACTGATGCTTACAAGCAAAGGTGTAGCTGGTGTACCAAGAGCTTCATTGGTTATTTTAATAGGAACTGCTGCTTCGTTTGGATTACCATTATGGCCTATTATGGCTATTTTAGGAATTGATGAATTAATGGATATGGCACGAACTTCTGTAAATGTTATTGGCAACTGTTTAGCAAGTTGTGTTATAGCAAAGTGGGAAGGAGAATTTGACCAGGAAAAAGCTATAAATTTTGTAGAATAATTTTTTGTTGAAATAATATTTTTTTGAAAAGAATTTTAAACCTTAGCATGAAAAAAATAATTGCACTTTTTGTATTGTGTTTATGTACTACTACTTTTATAATAGCACAAGCTACCCATGATACACTTACTTTAAAAATACAAAACCAATATCAGGCAGAGGTTTCAGAAGTTTCTGTAACTGTAATAAATTCAGGAAAAACATTTACAACTAATGAAAGAGGATTGGTAACTATTGAGGCAAATGCAAATGATTCCCTACAACTTTCCAAGAAAAAATATACATCAACTACTATTGCAGTAAATCAAATTAATGCAAAAAAAGGTATTGAATTTAAAAAACAATTTACATGGACTGATTTAATAACTCCCATGTTTTATATTATTAATGGTGGTTTATGGTTTTTGCTTTTTGTGGTTTTTGCAGAAACGGGTTTATTTGTTGGTTTCTTTTTACCAGGCGATAGTTTACTGTTTTTAGCAGGTATTTTTAGCAATATGCTTGCCGCTTATTTGTTTGATACAAACAGTGATTTAATTAATTTACTCATCATAATAACACTTGTTTCAGTAGCTGGAATTTTAGGAAATACTGTGGGTTATTGGTTTGGCAAAAAGGTTGGTCCAACAATGTACACATGGAAAGATAATTTTATTTTTAAACAAAAATATTTACACCAAGCACATGATTTTTATGAAAAATATGGTGGTGGAGCTATTGTGTTTGCAAGGTTTTTACCTATAGTTAGAACATTTGCACCAATTGTGGCAGGTATTGTTCAAATGGATAGAAAGAAATTTACATTTTTCAACATTTTAGGTTCAATTGCTTGGGCAGGAAGTATGATTGCTGCAGGACATTATTTAGATAAATTATTTATTGAAAAATTTGGAATTGATTTAAAAAAACATCTTGAATTAATTATCATTATAATTATATTAATTTCTACGGCACCAGTAATTATAAAATTATTAAGTAAGAAAAAAACGCAAAAAGCGTAAACAAAATTTTATATGAATCTACATAAACAGTATGGAGTTATTTCTTTACCTGTAATTGTAGCTGCATTAGGCTACTTTGTAGATATTTATGATTTGTTACTTTTTACCATTGTTAGAGAACCAAGTTTAAAAGATATTGGAATTAGCTTAACTGATAAAGCAGCAGTTTTAGAAGCAAGTACAAAAATTATAAACTGGCAAATGGCTGGCTTACTAATAGGTGGAATTATTTGGGGAATTATTGGCGATAAAAAAGGAAGATTAAGTGTATTGTTTGGCTCAATTGCCTTGTATTCTATTGCAAATTTTTTAACAGGCTATGTACAAAATGCAGAACAATATAGTTGGGCAAGATTTGTTGCAGG
Organism: Chitinophagales bacterium; assembly: GCA_026931905.1. Classification (GTDB taxonomy): domain Bacteria; phylum Bacteroidota; class Bacteroidia; order Chitinophagales; family Chitinophagaceae; genus UBA1930. Next base: position 28,371 of record JAIXLB010000080.1, on the reverse strand, counting down.
TATTGGACTTGCAGGAGAATTAGGTGCTGGCATAACTTTAGTAAGTGAGCTTTTACCAAAAACAAAAAGAGGCATTGGAACTTCATTGGTTGCTGGTTTTGGGTTATTTGGAGCTGTATTTGCTTACTACACTTTTGATGTAACAAATGAAAATTGGAGATTGTGCTATAAAATTGGTGGTGCATTAGGCATATTACTATTGGTTCTTAGAATTTCTGTTGTAGAAAGTGGTATGTTTAATAATATAAAAAACACCAACGTACAACGTGGTAATATTTTAATGTTTTTTACCAATGCCCAACGATTTAGAAAATACATTTTTGCTATTTTAATTGGCTTACCAACATGGTATGTAATTGGCGTACTTGTAAATTATAGCAATCGTTTTGCAACAGAGTTTTATGGTAATAATGCAATCATCAGTGGCAAAGCAATAATGTATGCTTATGCAGCAATAGCAATAGGCGATATAGTTATAGGTTTTGTAAGTCAGTATTTTAAAAGCAGAAAAAAAGCATTAATGCTGTATTATTTACTTACCATTATCTCCATAGTTTTATTTTTTAGTCCATTCAATAATAGTGATACAAAAATGTATGTAATATGTGCTATGCTTGGTTTTAGTACAGGCTTTTGGGCAATATTTGTAACCATGGGTGCAGAACAATTTGGCACCAATCTTAGAGCAACTGCTGCTACTACAATTCCTAATATGGTTCGTGGCTCTTTGCCTTTAATCAACATTTTATTTTTAGATGTTTTTCAAAAAAACTTTCATTGGAGTTTAACTATAAGTGGTATAATAACTGCTGTTATTGTAATGGCAATTGCTTTAATAGCTTTTTATTTTACAGAAGATACTTTTCATAAAGATTTGAATTATTTAGAAGAATAAATTTTGAAACAAGTGCAAGAACAGAAAATAACAAATAGTGTAGAACAAAAAATTTCAAAATTTTTAATCATCCGTTTTTCATCTATTGGAGATATTGTACTTACAACGCCTGTAATACGTTGTTTAAAACAACAAATACCTAATGCAGAAATTCATTTTCTTACAAAAAAATCTTTCAAAGGCATTGTAGAAAACAACCCATACATTGATAAAATAATTTTGTTGCAAGATAGCTGGGAACAAATGATACAAGAATTGCAACAAGAAAATTATGATTACATTATTGACTTGCACCACAATTTAAGAACGTTAAGAATTAAGAGAAGTTTAAAAAAAATAAAAGCATTTTCTTTTAATAAACTCAATATTCAAAAATGGTTGCTTACTGCTTTTAAAATAAACATTTTACCCAACATACATATTGTTGATAGAAATTTTGAAACAGTAAAAACCTTTGGTGTAATTAATGATGGTAAAGGTTTGGATTATTTTATTCCAGAAAAAGATAGTATTCAATTAAAAGACATTCCTACACAACATCAGTTTGGATACATTGGTATTGTAATTGGTGCAGCATTAAATACAAAAAAATTACCCGTGCATAAACTACAACAATTATGCAGTAAAATTGAGTATCCTATTATTTTATTAGGCGGAAATGAAGATAAAGAAAACGGTAACTTAATTGCCTCAATAGATAATGTAAAAATTTACAATGCTTGTGGCAAATTTAATTTGAATGAAAGTGCAGATTTAGTAAAAAAAGCAAAACTCATTATTACACACGATACAGGTTTAATGCACATTGCAGCAGCTTTTAATAAACCTATTCTTTCTATTTGGGGCAATACTGTGCCTGCTTTTGGCATGACTCCTTATTATGGCAATAATCAAATTACACATATAAATTATGAGGTAAAAGTATCTTGCAGACCTTGTAGTAAAATTGGTTATAACAAATGCCCCAAAAAACATTTTAAGTGTATGGAATTACAAGATGTAGAAAAAATTGCTAAAGATGCTTTGCATCTTATCTCCTAAAAAATTATCTTCTGCTGGCAATTAATAATGCCAAATCGGTGTATTTTAAATCAAATTTTTGGCTGATATAAAAATCGGTTAATGCCCCTTTAAATAAATAAATTCCTTCTCTAATATTGAAGTTGTGCCAAATAATTTCGTCTAAACCTCCTTCATCACTTATTTGAATAAGTAAGTGCATTAACACATTGCTAATTGCCTGGCTTGCTGTTCGTGCAAAACCACTTGGTATATTGGGTACACAATAATGTATTACATCATATTTTTCAAACACAGGATTTTCATGGCTTGTTAATTGGCTGGTTTCAAAACATCCGCCTCTATCAATAGCTACATCAATTATTACACTTCCTTTACGCATATTAGCAACCATTGCCTCTGTAACAACAACAGGTGCATGACCATATTCATTACTTAAAGCACCTACTGCAACTTCGCAGGTTTTTAATTGCTTAGCTAAAATTTTGGGCTCTATAACACTCGTCCAAACGGGTTGTCCTAAATTGTTTTGCAGTTGTTTTAAACGAGATACATTATTATCAAAAACTTTTACGCTTGCTCCTAAAGCAATAGCATTTCTTGTAGCAATTTCTCCTACAGTGCCTGCACCTATAACTACAACTTTTGTGGGTGGAATGCCACTAATGCTACCCAACAAAACACCTTTTCCTTTATTAAAACTGCTTAAATATTGTCCTGCAATAAGCATTACAGCACCACCTGCTATTTCACTCATGCTTCTTACTATTGGATAAGTGCCACTATCATCTTTTAAATTTTCGAAACTTATAGCGGTTACTTTTTTCTCCATTAATTTTTCTATGGTTTTTTTGTTTAATGCAGAGTAATGTATGGGCGAAAAAATAATTTGGTTTTGTTGTATTAAATTCAAGTCTTCTTGTACGGGTGGAGCAGTTTTAATTAATACAGGTGCTTTAAAAACATCTTCTCTATTGTAACAAATTTGTGCCCCTGCTTCGCTATAATCTTTATCTGCATAATTACTTCCTTCTCCTGCTTTAGATTCTACAATAACAGTATGTCCATTATTTATCAACACACCAACTGCATCTGGCGATAAGCCTATACGATTTTCTTGAAATGCAATTTCTTTTGGAATGCCAATTTGCAGTTGTGTACCTTGAGGTTTTACATCTAAGGTTTCTTCTAAGGTTTCGTAACTAAACGATGTAGAAATTACAGGTTTTGAAGCAGCCATATTTGGTTGTATTAAAATTTAGCAGCCTAAAGTTACTTATTGATTTTGGCTTTAATCAACTTTATTTTTAAAAATAAATTCGTGTAGTTTAAAATGCTTAATTTTTTTTATTGACTTCAGTAGTTATAGATTTATTATTTGTGTTGTTCGTCCATTTAAAAGTATTAATTAAATGTTTTACATCTTCTATTAAAAACCTATTTACAACGCTCAAAGAATCCTCATTGGGTGTTGCATTAAAATACAAAGCTCCCCTTAAAAAATGATGAGTACTATCTGTTAAAAAAAACTGATTGGCTGTTGCAACTTCTCCTCCTACTTTAAAAAACATTCCATGTATGCCCAACTTTGTTACAATGCTGGAATCATCAATAGAATAAGCCTTTTGAGCATGTTTGCCTGTAAGTTTATAAGCATCGTTTACCAACGAACTAAAATTATTTTTTTCAATTTGTTTGTAGCTTACATATACCTTACCATTGAACTGAGGAAAGTCAATATTTATCCACCAAGGGTTTTCTGTTTTTTCGCCAAAAAACATAGAGTCCTTTATTATTTTGGCATATACAGGATATTCAAAAGTGTAAGGATAACCAGGCATTTCGAAAGTGGTGTATTTTTTTTCGGGAAAATTTATTGTATAATAACCTTTTGGCTTGGGCGTATAAACACTATTGCATGAAATAAAAAAAATAAGCAATAGCCAGTGGTAATATTTAGTTAGGAGAGCTAATGCTTTGCTATTCATATTTTATTCTTATCGTTTATTATAAATTTATTTTGCTGTGCTTTACTACACATTTTCTATTGGTAAAAGTACAAAAAAAGTTGTGCCTACTCCTTCAACAGATTCGAACCAAATTTTGCCTTTGTGAGCTAATGTAATTTGTTTGCATATATGTAAACCTAAACCATAAGTTTGCTCTCCATTAGTTCCTTTACGTTTAGCAGCTGTAAACATTTCAAAAACTTTTTCTTTATTTTTTTCAGGAATGCCAATACCTTGATCTTGAATTTTAATAAGCATATTCTCATCAACTTGTTCAAGATATATATTTATTGGTTTGTTTACATTGCTAAACTTAATTGCATTAACAATAAGGTTAGAAAATAATCTCCACAACTTTTCATTATTTCCTTGAATAGTATGGTGTATCAAAGTAGTGCGAAAGTTGAGTGTTTGTTGCTTTTCGAGTGCTTTAAATTGAAGTAGTTTAATACAATCTTTTAACAAAGCTACAATATCAATAAGTTGAAGATTTAATTTTTGAGTACCAATAGATGTGCTTGTTTGCATTAATTCATCAATCATTTCAAGGGAGTTGGTACAAGAAGTTTGAATAAGTTTTACCATTTCTTTTCTTTCAGGAATTTGCATTTGATTGTCAGTAATTAAAATGTTTGCAATACCTGAAATTCCTGCTAATGGGCTTCTTAAATCATGTGCCATTACTCTCATTACTCTTACATAATTTTTGTTACTCAACTCTAATTCTTGAAGTGTGTTTTGTAATTCTAAATTGTGCAATTTGGCTTGATTAGCAGTTTTCTTATTTTGTTTGCCATACCTATAAATAAAAAAGGTTAAACCCATTAGAAAAACTAAAGTACTGAGGAAGCTGTAGATGTAAATATTTTTTATTTCATTTTTCTTTTCTACTTCTTTTAAAAGAAATTCGTTTTTAATATTATCTACTTCTTTACTTAGGCTAAAATTATTTATTTTATTGTTTTCTTTGGATACTGAATCTTGTATTTTAAAAAATTGTGTATATGCCTTAATTGCTTGTTCGTATTGGTTGGTTTGAATATAATAATTATAATCAAGCAAATAATATTTTACTCTTGTAGTACCTGTTGTAGGGTGTGTGGTAGAATTGATTGAATTGCTTGTGTAATTCAAAATTTCTTTTGCTTTGGCAAATTCTTTTTTGTTTAAATACACATCTGCAAGTTTTAAGTAAGCAGTTTGTACATCTATTGTATCGTAACCTGGTTGGTCATTAATTTTAATAGATTTTTTTAAGTAATAAATTGCAGAATCTGTTTGTTTTGAATAGGCAAACGAACCTCCTAAATTTCCATAAAATATTCCTAAAGCCAATTCTACTCTTTTAGGGGGCAAAGTATTATTAACAAACGACGATTGTAAAAAGTTTATTCCTCTTTTATAATAATAAATTGCACTATCATATTTGCCCAATTTTTCATAACATAAAGCCAGTGTATTTAATCTTGATTGAACCCTATTAGCAACTAAAAAAGTTGCAGTTTGTCCCTTACACGACTCTTCTTTTAATAAATATTCTTTTAAATATGGAATAGCTTTTTCGTACTCATTTTTGTAATAATAGAAATTCCACATTTTATTATAATAAGTATTGTAAGCACAAGTATCGTTTTGTATATCTAAAATATTTTTAGCAGCTATATAAGTTTTTAGAGCATCATCAAATTTTGAAGTAACAAAATAATAATCGCCTTTCGAAAAAAGTGCATCAGTATAATACTTGTAGTAGGTATTTACCAATTTATTTTCTTCTATATAATCAACAAGTTTTGATGCTTGAGGAAAATTGCCATAATAGTAATCGTTATAAGTGTATTTTAAAAAATCTAAATAATTAACAAAAACCTCTTCATCTACTGAGCGATCTTTAATATTATTTATACTATCTATTATTTTGTTTAGATTGTTGGTATCGCTTGTTTTGTAAAAATTATTTATAACTAATTCTTGCTCTTTAAAATTTGGAGTTGATTTAATTCTATAATTACAACTAATAGCCCCAAAAAGTAATACAATCAAAAGTGAAGTTTGAAAAAAATATGTATTAAAATTTCTTACCCTGCACATGTTACTAAACAACAAAAAGTATTATGATATTAAACTTATAGCCTGCAATATAACATATTAAACTTAATTCAGTTGTACAGCGAGTCAATATTAATTTTTCGGTTGTTATTATTTTTCTAAATGGTAAATTTATTGAGCTATTAAATAGATGTTTGAATAAAAGTATTTCATCTTTTTAAACCCTTGTAATACTTTATAACAAAGCGTTACAAGAGTTTGAACTTTTTTTACCTTTTTTTAAACCGCACAGAAAGTAACTATTTACCAAATTTTTCTTGCCAAGCTACTACACCTCCTGTAACATTTACAGTATTAGTAAAACCTAAGTGTTCTAAAATTAAACATGCCATATTGCTTCTGTGTCCACTACGACAATAACAAATTACTTCTTCATTTTTCAGGTGTTCTATTTCTTCAATAGCCATGTCTTGCATTCTTCTCAACTTAAAATTCAATCCACCAATATTATAATCTTCATGTTCTAATTCTTCACGAACATCTATTAAATGAATAGCTTCGTTGGCATCTATTCTTTTTTTTAAATCTTCTACGCTAATATTTTTCATAATTTTTTATTGATTTGTATTTTTAATTGTATCACTTGTTTGGGTAGGTGTGCTTTTAATAAATAAATCAATTACTTGCCCAGAACGTAATTTATTTTGAACTTTTTGTCCTGGTGTAGGTTCGCTATATACAGGTGGTCTTTGCTCTACAACAAAAGCATTTAATGTATCTGAAATAGCATCATAAGCTACTATTGTTCCTACGTTTAAGTGCATACTTTGCATATTTGCAATAGCATCAGAAACTTTTAAACCAACTAAGTTAGGCACGTTCATTTCTGTATTACCAATTCCACTACCCAATACAAAACTTATTGTACTACCCATCGGAATTTTTGTTCCTTCTTTTATAGTTTTATTATTATATAGCTGTTCTAAAATAGAGTTTCTTGCAAAGTCTGGGCGATAACTTGTATCTCCCATTTTTAAATTTAAACTTTGTAGCATTAGCTCAGCACTTTTGTAAGAATATCCTATGAGTGAAGGCATTTCTACTTCTGGTGCTACGGCTTTGTTTATGGTTAAATATATTGTTCTTCCTTCTTTTACTTTTACATCTGCTTCTGGTGCTTGTTTAATAACAGATAAACGTGCTAATGTATCTATAAAAATAGAATCAATTATTTCTACTTTAAAGCCTTTACTTTCTAATGTTTTAATGGCTGCTGTAACATTTTGTCCTGTAATATTTGGTACTACAGCATCTTCGCCATGATTGGTAATTGCTTTTAATGAAAAAAACAGTATCACAACTAATACAAGTATTAAGCCTATAGCTGCTGTAATATTTACCCAAAGTGGTTTGTTTGTAATAAATTTAAACAAGTTTTTGTTGTTTTAATGCTTTACAAAAATGAAGAAAAAAATTAAAATAGGTAAAGCAAAGTTTTTTTAATTATTCAAAACACTCCTCTATTAAGGCAGTATAAAAATCTTGTAAACTCCAACCCATTGCTAATACTTGTTGAGGTACAATACTTGCTTCGCTTTGCCCTGGCACTGTATTAATTTCAAGCATATAGGGCTGATTGTTTTTTTTATTGTAAATAAAATCTATTCTTACAATGCCTCTGCAATTAAAAAGGGAGTATAATTTTTTAGCAGCATCTCTTACTTGTTCTGCTATTGATTCTTCTACTATTGCTGGTGTTATTTCATTGCTTTTTCCTAAATATTTAGCCTCAAAATCAAAAAATTCATTTTTACTAATAATTTCTGTAATGGGTAGTGTTATAATTTTTCCTTTTGTTTTAAAAACGCCAATAGTAAATTCTCTGCCTTCAATAAATTCTTCAATTAAAATTTGATTATCTTCTTTAAAAGCTTTTTGTATCGCGTTTGATAAATGTGTTGGATTATTTATCTTGCTCATACCAATACTGCTTCCTCCATTATTGGGTTTTACAAAAACAGGTAAAGAAAGTTGTTCCAGAATTTCTTTTTCGTTTATTGCATTTTGCTTAAATAGCATTACAGATTTTGAAACATGAATACCACCATTTGCTGCAACTGCAACAGTAAATTTTTTATTAAATGTTATTGCAGATGTAGCAGCATCGCAACTGGTGTAAGGTAAGCCAAGCATATCAAAATAGCCTTGTAATTTTCCATCTTCTCCTGGGGTGCCATGTATGCACATTAACACAGCATCAAACTGTATAATAACACCATTATTATTTAAAGTAAAATTATTTTTATCTATAAAAAGTTTTTCGCCATTTTCATTTTTATAATGCCAGTCGTTGGTGTTTATATCAATAATGTATGAGTCAAATTTTTCACTATCTACATTATTAGAAACAGTAATTACACTTTTATAACTAATTTCTGCTTCTCCGCTATAACCTCCTGTAACAATGGCAATACGTTTTTTCATGTATATAAAATATATATTGCAAAGAACGAATAAAATTTGTAGTAAAGCATAAATCTTTAAAAATTTTAAAAAACATTTTTTAGAAAAAATAAAATGTTCAAAATTTGTTATGCCTTAGCAGTCTTGGGCTACTTTTTGTAATAAATGGTATTAATGTTGTAATTTGTTTTACAATTTATGTATCGCCTTAAAATATATAAACCCTTTTTTTGCTTAATTATTGTATTGTTTTTTTTACATTACAATACAAAAGCTCAAAATGATATAGCAGGAATAAGGGTTCATGCATATATTACGCCAGAAGGAGACACAATTCCTATGAGTTATTTGCCCCCAGTAGAAGTTTATACAAAACTTTCACGAGAGGCAAGAAAATATTGGGCAGAATGGACAAGATTAAGAAATGCAGTTTATGTAACATACCCTTATGCTATTGCAGCAAGCAGAGTAATGAATGAAATAAATGCAAAGCTTGTAGGAGTTACTGATAGAAAGCAAAGAAAAAAAATTATAAGGTCGAGAGAAAAAGATTTAAGAAAAGAATTTGCAGATAAATTAACGCAGCTTTCTGTATATCAAGGAAAGATTTTAATGAAATTAATTTACAGACAAACAGGCAATAACTGTTATGAAATTATTGATGAATACAAAGGAAGTTTTACTGCTGCATTTTATCAAACTATTGCATTAATTTTTGGAAGTAATTTAAAACAAACCTATGATGCAAGAGGCAAAGATGTAGATATGGAAAAAATTGTAAATGATATTGAGCGAATGTATGGCTATAAAAGTTGATGATTTTAAAAATTATAGAATGACACCAGAACGTACTGAAAAATTATTAAACGTATTAAGCAAAAGGCAAAACAACTTAACTGTTGTGATGGAAAATGTTCAAGATCCTCACAATATTTCGGCAGTAATGCGTACTTGCGATGCAGTAGGCATTCAAGACATTTATATTTTGAATACTACAATTCCTCGTCATAAAAAATTTGGAGCAAAAAGTAGTAGCAGTGCAGCTAAATGGCTTACAATACATCATTTTGATAATGCAGAAAATTGTTTTACAGAGCTTAGAAAAAATTTTGATTTAATTTTAACCACCCATCTTTCTTTTGATGCTGTAAGCTTATATGAAATTGATTTTACAAAAAGTGTAGCTCTTGTTTTTGGTAATGAACATAGTGGTGTAAGCGATGAAGTAAGAACTTTGGCTGATGGAAATTTTATAATTCCTCAAATGGGTATAATACAAAGTTTAAATATTTCTGTTGCTTGTGCAGTTAGTATTTATGAAGCTTTCAGACAAAAGCAACGTGCAGGGCATTACTTGCAATCTTCTATGCCTAAAGAAAAAATGAATACTTTAATGAACAACTGGGGCTTTAACGAAATAGAAAAACAATAAAAACTGTTTAATGAAAAAAATACAACTTTTGGCAATAATTTTTTCTTTAAGTTTTGTTGCATCAAGTCAAAATATAAAAAGTGTAAAAATTAATGATATAGTAAATATAATAGACATTTCATCTGCCCCAACAGTAATTAATTTTTGGGCTACATGGTGTGGTCCTTGTGTAGCTGAAATTCCTTGGTTCGAAAAGCTGATAGATGAAATGAAAGATAAAAATATTCAACTAATTTTAGTGAGCTTGGATTTTAAAACAGCTTACCCAAAAGATGTAACCAATTTCGTAATCAAGAAAAAATATAAAAGCACTATTTTTTGGCTCAACGAAACTGATGCTTCATTTTATTGCCCCTTGATTGATAAAGATTGGAATGGCAATATACCAGTAACCATAATGGTTAATAACAAAAAAAAATACAAGCAATTTTACGATAGCCAGCTACCCGAAGCAAGATTAAAATTGGAGTTACAAAAATTAGTGGAATAGTGGTTTATTTCAAAATCATTTTTCTAAAAAAATACTACCCCTACATTTGCAATTATGACACAGGAAAAATTAAATGATATAAGGAACCGTTTAAGCGTTCTGAGGAGGTTTCTTTGACTACGATAATAAACAATCCAAAGTAGAACAAGATAAACAATTATCACTTTCACAAGGTTTTTGGGATGACAATGTTCGTGCTACTGCAATTATGAAAGAAATAAAAGTAAACGAATATTGGATAAAACTTTATGCAACAGTAGAAACTGCTGTAGAGGATTTTGCTGTATTATTTGACTTTTATAAAGCAGGCGATGCAACTGAAGAAGAAACTGAAGCAGCATTTAATAATGCTTTAACCCAAATAGATGATGCAGAGTTTAAAAGTACTTTAAATAAACCTGAAGATGAATTGAGTGCTGTGTTACAAATAAACTCTGGAGCTGGAGGAACTGAAAGTCAAGATTGGGCAGAAATGCTTTTACGCATGTATAGAATGTATGGCGATAAACAAGGTTGGAAAGTTACAGAATTAGATTTTCAAGAAGGTGATGGAGCAGGTATTAAAACAGCCACTTTACAATTTGATGGCGAATTTGCTTATGGTTTTTTAAAGGCAGAAAGTGGTGTACACAGATTAGTAAGAATTTCTCCATTTGATAGCAATGCAAGAAGGCACACCAGTTTTGCAAGTGTATTTGTATATCCTTTGGTTGATGATTCTATTGAAATAGAAATAAAAGACAGTGATGTAAAAATGGAAACTGCACGAAGTGGAGGTGCTGGAGGTCAAAATGTAAATAAAGTAGAAACTAAAGTTTTTTTAACACATATACCAACAGGTATAACAGTAATTTGCCAAACAGAAAGAAGCCAAATTGGTAATAGAGAAAAAGCAATGCAAATGCTTAAAAGCCGTTTGTATGAAGAGGAGTTAAGAAAAAGAGAAGAATTGAAAAATGCTACCAATGCAACCAAGAAAAAAATAGAATGGGGCAGCCAAATAAGAAGCTATGTTTTTCATCCGTATAAAATGATAAAAGATCATAGAACAGATTATGAGGTAGGAAATGTAGGTCCTGTAATGGATGGAGAATTAGACGATTTTATAAAAGCCTATTTAATGTCTGTTAAAGAAGAAAATTAATTGTTTCGCCATTCCGTTTTTTGTTCACTGTTGGTTATTCTTTTGCCTTGCTTATGCTCATTGGTATAGCCTAAATAAATTGTTCCAACCACAACATCATCTTCCTGTAGGTTAAAATAATTTTTAAACGCAGGTTTATGTGTCATACCTCCTGTACTCCAAAAAGAAGCAATGTTTAATGCTGTTGCAGCTAATAAAATATTTTCAACTGCAGCACTTGCTGCACAAATTTCTTCTATCAAAGGAATTTTAGTATTGCTTTCTCTTTTTACATAAACAACAATTATATGAGAAGCATTTTCGCCTAAGTGTTTCAATTTTTCGTAAGTAGCTAACAAAAAATTTTCAGTAGGCGTATTATTCTTATACAACTCTGCATGGGTATTACAAAATAATTGTTTAGCTATAGAACTAAAAACTATGAAACGCCAAGGTTCAGTATTTTTATGTGTAGGAGCCCAATTAGCTAAATCTAATAATTGCTTTACTACAGCATCGTCAATAATTTTTCCATTCATTAATACAGGTTTGGTAGTTCTTCTATTAGTAACAATTTCTTGTAAAGTAGTAAAAGCAGCACTCATGTTGTAGTTTTTTATAATTGAAAAGTTTTAAAAAAAAATAGAAACACAAATGTAAAACAGCACTATTATTTAAACTATTCTTATAATTACGAAAAAGGATATTATAAGTTGTAAAAAATATTATCATTCGCATAACTTTACATACTTTATACATTATGATAGAATTAAAAAATATTAGTAAATCATTCAACGGAAGAACTATAATAAGCAATATTGATGCTGTTTTTCAAACAGGAAAATGCAACTTAATTATTGGAGCAAGTGGTAGCGGTAAAAGTGTATTGCTAAAAGTTATTGTAAATCTTTTTAAGCCAGATGCAGGAGAAGCATTATACGATGGTATTAACATTATAACATTAGAAGAAGATAAAAAGAAAGAATTAAGACAACAAATTGGAATGCTTTTTCAAAGTAGTGCTTTGTTTGATAGTATGACAGTAGAGCAAAATATTCTTTTTCCAATGGATATGTTTACCAATAAAACTATTGCAGAAAAAAAGAAAAGAGTTGATGAAGTTTTAGAAAGAGTAAACCTTTCTGGTTCTAATAAAAAATTTCCTTCTGAATTAAGTGGGGGAATGAAAAAACGTGTAGGTATTGCAAGAGCTATTGTGTTAAACCCTAAATATCTTTTTTGTGATGAACCCAATAGTGGTTTAGATCCTCAAACATCTTTATTGATAGACAAATTAATTAAAGAAATTACCTTAGAATACAATATGACAACTGTTGTTGTAACACACGATATGAATAGTGTAATGGAAATTGGAGACAATATTTTATTCTTACACAAAACTAAAAAGCAATGGGAAGGTAGCAATAAGGATATTATTTTTAGTAAAGATGAAACCTTAAACAACTTCATTTTTGCTTCAGAGTTTTTACAAGATGCCAAACAAATGAGAATGATGGAACAGAAAGAATAATTCATTTTCTTTCATCAATTTTGTAAAGTATTTATTAGCATTACGTTATTTTTTTTCAATGAAAAAATTATTTTTATACTTAATTATTATTTGTCTTGTGGCAGGTGGCATATTTGCCATGTTTTTATTTTCGCCCACAACAAAATTTGCAGATAAAACTTCGTTTTTTATACTTGATAAAACAGACAAAAACGCTGTTGTACAAACACTACTTGATAATAAAATTATATCTCACAAACAAACGTTTTTACTTGCTTCTAACATCATAGGAATTTGGGATAAAATAAAACCAGGGAAATATAAAGTAAATCATGGAGAAAATATTTTAGGTATTATTAAAATGCTTAAAAATGGTAAACAAGCAGAAAGTAAATTAATTATTAATAAACTAAGATTAAAAGAAGATTTTGCAAAATTAGTGGCAAAAAATTTTTCAACAGATTCGGTTAGTGTAATGAATTTTTTAACTTCTAATGATTCATTACAAGTTTATAATGTAGATACCAACACTGTTTTTACTATGTTTATACCTGATAGTTATACTTTTTATTGGAATACTCCTTTGAGAAAAATTATGAACAAATTGAACGATGCAAAAAATAATTTCTGGAATAAAAATAGTAGGATAGATAAAGCTTCAGCAATAGGTTTTACGCCAAATGAAATTTACATTTTAGCATCAATAGTAGAAGAAGAAACCAACCATAATGATGACAGAGCCAAAATAGCAAGTGTGTATATAAATCGTTTGCACAAAAGTATGGCATTGCAAGCTTGCCCAACTATTAAGTATGCAATGAAAGATTTTGCATTAACCCGCATTTATGAAAAATATTTATTCAATCCATCGCCTTACAACACATATAGAGTAAAGGGTTTGCCTCCTGGACCCATTTGTACCCCTTCGCCAAAATGTATTGATATTGTTTTAAATGCACCACAAACTGATTATTTATTTTTTGTAGCCAAAGCAAACTTTGATGGTTATCATCATTTTTCAAGTACTTATGAAGAGCATAATAAATATGCAAAAGAATATCAAAAAGCTTTAGATGCTTATACTGCCAAAAAGAAAGTTAGCAACAATAGTGTTACTCCTTAAAAAAAGCTTACAAACAAAATGAGCTGTCAAAATAAATTGACAGCTCATTTTATTATTGGTTTTTAACCCAATGGTACTTACTAATCCTTTATGAATTTTGTGTGAGACATATTTCCTGCTGCATCTATAGATTTTACAACATACACGCCTTTGGTAAGAGAATTTATGTTGATTGATTGAACATTTTTACCTATAGTTGTAGCATAATTTTCTTGTAAAATAATAGCACCTTTAGCATCTATAATTTGAACTTGTATTCTACCATTGCTTACTGCATTGTATTCCATGTTTAAAACATGTTTTGCAGGGTTTGGATAAACGATTACAATACTTCCAGCTTTTTCAAAATTAATAGCTACAGTATTGCTATAAGAATATTTACCATCGTTATCTACTTGTTTCACTCTATAATAGTTCATTCCATTTACAGGTGCTACATCTAACAAACTGTATTGTTTGCTCACAGAGCTATTTCCTGAAGCTGCAACTTGACCAATTTTAGTAGTAAAATCTTTTCCATTTTCAGAACGTTCTACCACAAAATGGTTGTTATTTATTTCAGTTAATGTACCCCATTCTAACAATACATTATTATTTTTCTTTTTAGCAGTTAATTCTGTAAAGGTTACAGGCAATGCAGCTTTAACAACTACCAAAACCGAGTTTCTACTTAAATCTGCACAATAAGTACCAGGTTGGTTGGCTATAGCAGCAGTAAAGCTTGCAAAACTGCTACCTACAAAGCCTTGTACAGCAGCAGCATTAGCTGTTAAATTGCTTAATCCATAAACTGTATAAGTGCCAACAGGATAATTAGAAGCATTACTTAAATTGGCAGTTGAACTAATGGCTTTAATATTATTACTAGCATTATCTACAATAACATATTTGTAACTAAAAGAAGCTCCTGGATCTGAATACAAACCAGAACCACTGAATAAAGAGCCAGGACCACTAACATTAAATGTATAATTGTGAGGAAGCGATACAACTGGATTGCCACTAACTGTATATACACCAACAACTAAATAGTATGGAGTTCCTGCAACTAAGTAAACACTTACACCATTACTTAAACTTGAGCCTTGTAAATTAGAAGTAACCCAATTATTGCATAAATTATTTGGAGCAAAACCATTGATGTAAATATTAAATATTGAAGACCCTGTTCTAGTAATAATATAAGAACCAGAAACCGAAGCTGTAAAAGGATAAACATCGTAATAATATGGATTACTATATTGCGTACAAGTTAATCCTGCAGTTGCTTGTACTAAGTTGGTAACAGGATCGCTAACAGTTATTGATCCATTAGCAGAGAAAGGTGTTGAATATAATGGTGTTAAACTTAGATTTAAAGCAGGGCTTCCTACATCTTGTATTACATCTGAAGAAGGTGAGATAGTAGCACCTACTGCACCACAAGTTACATCAACAATAATAGTAGAAGCATTTACATTAAAGAAAATATTGTTCACTCCTTTAACCATTAATCTTCCATTAATAGTTTTAATAGATGGGATTGTTATGGTAGCACTACCATTATTAGGTGTTGATGCAACTAAAGTATAAGGGAATGATAAACCTCCATCTGCTGAAAATAAAATACTAACATTAGGGGTATTGATAGCACCTGTATTTGTACCAGCAACATCCCAAGTTATAACTGCTGTATTGGAGCCATTAGCAGTCCAATTGGTAACATTATTTTGAGAAGTAACTTTGAAGCCAGTGCTTGCTACAGTAGTAACTACTGATTCATCTGAGCAAATTCCTGCTCCTCCATTTTTATTATCTCTTACTGTTAATCTAAAATTCAATACTTGTGCATTGGTTGGAGTATATTCTCCTTTTGATTGACTACCATTTAAAATATCATCCATTTTAGGGAAATATCTTGTAGGAGATAAAGTAGGCATAAAGGATCTAAAAAATGGTTTGTTGCCAGAGTTCCAGTTTCCTGCTGAAGTACCTGCATCAATTTGTTCCCAACTGTAAGATAAAACTCCACCATCTACATCTGTTGCACTGCCTGTTAGCATAAAAGGTGTATTGGCTGGAATAGTATAATCATTACCTGCATTTACAACTGGTGCAGTATTGTTTGTAGGTATTAATACAGCACAAGTATTTCCTGAACTGTTAACTGAATAAGTACCAATTTCTTGTTGGCTTCTTGAATGAAAGTTTGGAATACTGTGTGGTGCTAAATCATTAGTTGAACCACATATACCTGCATAACCCATTATGGTTACTCCACTCCCAGGTTCTACTGCTGTGCTAGCATTTCTATTTCCAGCACAATTTACTGTAGTTGCATTAAAAGTATGATTACCGCCAAACTGATGTCCTACTTCATGAGCTACATAATCTATATCATAAGCATCACCTGTAGGAGAATCACTTCCTGTAATCCCTCTTGCTTTACTTGCGTCTTTACAAACTACTCCTAAACCTGCTAAACCACCACCACCTGTACTAAAGGTATGCCCAATATCAAAATTAGAAGAGCCAATATTACTTGTAATTACAGATTGGCTTTCACTAATTAAAGTATTCGCATTATCATTTCCATTAAAAGGATCAGTAGCTGCATTTAAAAATTCTATTAAATTATTATTACTGATTAATATTAATCTTATAGCTACTTCTTGCTCATACACTCCGTTTACTCTGTTAATAGTTGTTACAATGGCAGAGTGTAATAGTGCTGGTGTTGTGCCTCCTACTGCAACTGCATATTCACCTGTACAAGCTATTGCAATTCTATAGCTACGAATATTGTTTGAAAAACAAAATCCTGTAGCTGATTGTGCAGTATTAAAAGAAGCATCAATAGCTCCATCTAATCCTACTTCTTGAAAATTATTTTTAGGTTTTAAATCTGTTTTATAATACACCATGTAATGCTCTACATTACCTCTTTCATAAGGGTCTATATAAATACTTCCTGAAACTGGAGATAATATTTGTACATGAAAACCAAAGCCTGTCCAGTCTAATTTTGCAGTAGCTGCTTTATCATCAATACCTTGAGCACTATAAGTTTTAATATCTGGAAATTTTGCAGCCAAACCTGGCTCTTGCATGGGCGATTCTACTACACTAAATCTTGCTGTACCTCCATAAGGCATAGGTAAAGTTAATACTGATGTTCTTGAAGCTGCATCTGCCGAAAATTCTTTTGGCACATTGGCTAAAAACTGTTTTAAACTATTTACATCTAAAGCTACAGCTCTAAATCTATCTGGTTTAATGGGTCTTACCATATCGTAACTTCCAGCAAATTGGCTTTCAGTTTTATCTGTAAAAAAATTGTTTTGTGCTAATAATGCCATAGGGCTTAACACAAAAGCGAGT
Organism: Chitinophagales bacterium; assembly: GCA_026931905.1. Lineage (GTDB taxonomy): Bacteria > Bacteroidota > Bacteroidia > Chitinophagales > Chitinophagaceae > UBA1930. Next base: position 10,900 of record JAIXLB010000080.1, on the reverse strand, counting down.
AATACAATTCTGTAAAGAAATTTCATAAAAAAAATTTAGAGGGGCAAATTAATAAATTGAAACTATTTAACAAATTTATTATTAAATCAGAATCAATTAATTTGTACAATGCTGCTTATAAATAAAATAAACTGAAGAAGCAGAAAATTGAAAAAAATTAAAATTTAAAGCCAAGCGTAAGCATAATATTTGCTCTGCTACCTGTTTGTTCTGCAAAAGTGTTGGGTTTATCATTTAAACGATAGGGAAAAACAACATCTTTATTAAAACTATGTACATAAGCAAGGTCTATAAACATTCCATGATTTCTGTAACCAATACCTGCTGTTGCTAAAAATCTGTTTGCTTTTAAATCTTTGTCTTTGTAAGGACTACCATAAAAAGCACCTCCTAATCTAAACATTATTGTATTAAACTTTAGCTCACCTCCTAACCTAATATTCAAATTGCCTTTGTTATAACCTTTTACTTGTGTATTTACCATTTTTAAATAATCTTTTCCTACATAATCATCGCCATCTGCAACAAAAAATCTTGAGCCTCTATAGTTTACATATTCTATATCTGCACTAATAAACCCTCTTTGTTTTTTAATGTTTTTATTTTCTTGAAAAATATAACTAACACTTGCAATAGCTCGCCAAGGAGTTATTAAGTTGTATTTTCTAATTCCTGCATTGCCACTATTCAAATTATCACTGCTTTCAGATTTGATGCCTGCATAACCTTCTGTATTGGTTGTCATCCAGCTTCTTATTTGATCTTTGAAATACATAAATTGTGGTGTATGTAAAGCAAAGCCTACTCTAAAGTTATCTTGAGGCTTGTATATAATGCCTAATTTTACACCTAAACCAATTCCAAAACTTTTATATTTTTCGGTGTAAATAAAATTATCAAAATCGTTGTTAGGATTATTGGTAGCATCTTTTTCAGTATAAGTAAAATCTCTTTGGTAAGATGAAATAGGAATATCTACACTACCTCCAACATATAATTTATCTTCCATATTACCAGCAAAGCCAATAGCTATTTCATGCAATCCTCCACTGGTGTTTTCATTGTACTCTTGATTAACACCAGTAGAAATAGGTACTAAACTTTGAAAGCCAATTACATTGCCTGCTCCATCGGCAAGTGTATCTATTAAATAAGTTCTAAAAGCCAATGATGAACCAAAAATATAGTTTTGTTCTGCTGCTGTCATATTTGCTCCATCTCTTGTTAATTCTTCTAAATATTGCTCAGAAAATGAACTAAAATTATTAAAGCCTTTGAACCGAATAGTGTTATTATAATTCGCTACTTGATTGATAGAAATAGAAACTGCCGAACTTGTCCATTTGCTATAATTGGGGCTATTGCTTGTTCCAAAAACAACTCCTATTGTACCATAGTTAAAATTATTTTTAGCAGTTGTTGTGTCTGTACCTCTAAAATTAAATTTATTGTTATTAAGATTAAATCCTGGCGAAACGACAAACTCTTTTGTTTTAAATAATCCAAGCCCAGCAGGGTTTACATGAGCTGCAGTAATATCGCCTCCTAAACTTCCCATTACACCTCCAGTTGCCATATTTCTTGCACTGCCATTAAAGGTGTACCATGCTGTTCTTAGTGCATCATCTGGTAATTGTGCATTTGCAATAAGTGTAATAATTATAAATACATGAAGTGTAAAATACTTTTTCATTGCTGTGGCTTTTCTTTGTACAACTAAATTCTTCTTCTTTCTAATATTTTAATTTCTTCCACTTCTGCTGCTACCACTACTACTTCCTGTGCTACCAAAACCTCCACTTCTTCCTCCTGCATTACTGCTACCAGATGTTGTTGTTCCTCCATTATTTCCATAAGTTCTTATTGGTCTGTCCCAACTGCTGTTGTTGCCATTGTTATTGCCTCCACTGTTTCCACTTCCAGAAAAAACTTTTTTAACTAAATTGCCAAAACCTGTAGAAGTATTGGTAGAGCTTGTGCCTGCTTTTACACTTTTTGTTGTAGTATTGGTATTATTATATTTAGTATTGGAATAAGCTGTAACAACGCTACCTTTTGTATTGCCATAATTTTTTATTATAGCAGGGTTATAATAAGGAATCATATAGTAATAAGGATTATTCCAACTGCCAAAAGAATTGTAATTCCAACTGTACCAATTATTGTTGTAACTACAAGGCGAATTAAAAATAAAACTGTTGTTCCAGTTGTTGTAATAATAACTGTGCCATGTATTACCCCAGTTGTAAGCATAACTATTATAACAATTATTAAAAGTATATCTTGTATCATTCCAATAATAATAATCATCTAAATCTTGAAATCTGTTGTTTTTAGATTTCATGCGTAAGAAGTTATCTTCTTTGTCTTTGGTAGTTTCTTGTTGCACATAATAATTTTCTTGTGCAGGAGAGTAATACACATCATCTGGTGTTTGACTGCTTTTGTAGGCAGATGAACAAGAGGTTAAAATACCTACAAAGAATAAAGAATATAGTATTTTAGCTTTCATAATTGATGGTTTTATAATTTACATAGTGTGAAGTTACATACATTTGCTGCCACTTTATGGTAGTGTTTAATAAATTAACAAACAAATATGCTGCCAAAAATTTTTTAGCATATTTTTTATTAGATATATTAATAAAATAAGCAGTTTTGATTAAAGTTATAAACGTTGAAGAGTGCGACGCCGAGAGAGTTGAATATATATTTTAAAGACGATAACAAAAATATTTTTTAAATTTTATGAGTAAAGAAATTACAAGCAGAGAAAAAGATTATAGCCAATGGTATAATGATTTAATTTTAAAAGGAGGATTGGCAGATTATAGTGCTGTACGTGGCTGTATGGTTATTAAACCTTACGGCTTTGCACTTTGGGAAAACATGAGAGATGTATTGGATAAAATGTTTAAAGATACAGGGCATGTGAATGCTTATTTTCCTTTGTTTGTACCCAAAAGTTTATTTGAGGCAGAAGAGAAAAATGCTGAAGGTTTTGCAAAAGAATGTGCTATTGTAACACATTACAGATTGAAAAATGACCCCTCTGCAAAAGGAAAACTTATGGTAGATCCTGAGGCAAAATTGGAAGAAGAATTAGTAGTTCGCCCTACCAGTGAAGCTATTATTTGGAATACTTACAAAGGCTGGATTCAATCGTACAGAGATTTACCTCTTTTAATAAACCAATGGGCAAATGTGGTTCGTTGGGAAATGCGTACAAGATTATTTTTACGCACTGCCGAATTTTTATGGCAAGAAGGACATACCGCACATGCTACTAAAGAAGAAGCAATTATTGAAACTGAAAAAATGCTTGATGTATATGCTGACTTTGTAGAAAACTGGATGGCATTGCCTGTAATAAAAGGCATTAAAACACCTAATGAAAGATTTGCAGGTGCAGAAGAAACTTATTGTATAGAAGCTCTAATGCAAGATGGCAAAGCTTTACAGGCGGGCACTTCGCATTTTTTAGGACAAAATTTCGCAAAAGCTTTTGATGTAAAATTTAGTGATAAAAACAATAAATTGGATTTTGTTTGGGCTACAAGTTGGGGTGTTAGTACCAGATTAATTGGTGGTTTGGTAATGGCTCACAGCGATGATGATGGTTTAATACTTCCTCCAAAAATTGCTCCTGTACAAGTGGTTATAGTACCAATTTTTAAAAGTATTGAAGAAAAAGCATTAATTGATGAAAAAGTAAATGCTTTAGTACATCAATTAAAAGCAAATAATATTAGAGTTAAATATGATGATAACGATAATGCAAGACCAGGTTGGAAATTTGCTGAATATGAAATGAAAGGTGTACCTGTTCGTATAGCAATTGGAGCAAGAGATTTGGCTAATCATGTTGTAGAAATTGCAAGAAGAGATACCAAAGAAAAACAAAGTGTAAGTTTAGATGGGTTAGATATTTATATTCAAAACTTACTAGAAACTGTTCAGCAAAATATGTTTAATAAAGCCAAAGCCTATAGAGATGAGCATTGCACCAATGCAGATACTTGGGAAGATTTTGTACAACTTTTAGATACAAAAACAGGTTTTATAAATGCACACTGGGATGGCACACCAGAAACTGAGGAAAAAATTAAAGAACTTACCAAAGCTACTATTCGTTGTATTCCTTTACATAATAAACAAGAAGAGGGCACTTGCATTTTAACAGGAAAGCCAAGTAAACAAAGGGTTTTATTTGCAAGGGCTTATTAGAAAACTATAATAAAAGTGTTAAAAGCAATATTATTTTGAATGCTAAAGTGAAGAATTTATTGAAAAGCAGTACTAAAGTTTTAATCAATAAGTTTATACATTTTACCAGGTAAGGCAGTAATAATATTTTGTAATTCTAAGTTTAAAATTGCAGCAGCAATAGAGCTGCTACTTAGTTTACTTTGTAAAAATAATTCATCAATATTTATTGCATCTTTTTGTTTTAAAATCGAAATAATTATTTTTTCTTCTTTAGTTAGTTCTATAAAAAGTTCACGTTGTTTTTTGGCTGGTTTACTTTTCGATTCCCAATTCATTTCTTCAATAAGTTGAGAAGGTTTGCCTAATAATACTGCTTTGTTTTGTTGTATTAAATGAATACAACCACTGCTTTTTGTATCATAAATTTTTCCAGGAATCGCAAAAACATCTCTGTTGTAATTATAAGCCATTTCTGCTGTAATCATACTGCCACCTTTTATTGCAGTTTCTATTACAATCGTTGCATCTGCAATGCCTGCAACAATTCTGTTTCTTTGTGGAAAGTTGAATTTATCTGGTTTAGAGGTGGTTCTAAACTCTGTTAATAAGCCTCCATTTTGCAACATTTCTTTAGCAAGATTTTTATGTTGCGATGGATAAATATTATTTAAACCATGTGCTAAAACACCTATAGTTGCTATATTATTTTTTAAAGCTGTTTTGTGTGCAATAGAATCTATACCTGTTGCAAGCCCACTAACTATTAAAACATTATAAGGTTGCAATTCTTCAATAATAGATTCAGTTACTTGTTTGCCATAATCTGTATTTGTTCTTGTGCCAATTATACTTACAATTTTGGAGTTGTTTAAATCGGTATTGCCTTTGTAATATAAAATAGTGGGTGCATCGTAACAATGTAATAATCTTTTAGGATAATTATCATTGGCTATAAACAAAGTTTGTATTTGATGTTTTTCAATAAACTTTATTTCATCTTCTGCTTCTTTAAAGTTGCTAAAATCTTTTATAGCTTTAGCTCTTACTTCTCCAATACCTTCTACAATACTTAAATCTTTTCTTTTGGCTTTAAAAATATTTTCTGCATTGCTAAAATGTTCTAATAAAAGCTTTGCTTGCACAACTCCTAAATTGGGTACTAAGGTTAATGCTATTTGATATAACAGGTTTTGGTTCATAATATATAAACTGAAAAATAAGCATTATAACGCAATAACTGTAAATTCTGTTCTTCTGTTTTTTGCCCTTCCTTCTTCTGTAGTATTATTTGCAATAGGTTTCGTTTCTCCATAACCTTTATAAGTAAGTCTGTTGGCTGCAATGCCTTTATTTATTAAATAATCTACAACTGCTTTTGCTCTTAAAGTGCTAAGCTTTAAATTTTCTGAACTACTTCCTGTATTATCAGAGTGTCCACCAATTTCTATTTTTAAAGTTGGATTTTCTTGTAAAATTTTCAATAAATTATTTAACTCTATTAAGCTTACAGGCAGCAACTGATAAGAGTTTGACTCAAACTGAATATTTTTTAAAACAATGTTGCTGTTTAATGCTACTGGCTGTAAGGCTATATCTTTTTTATAAGTGCTATCGGCTTCTTTATCTTTTAATTCGTAGAGTTCAGAATAAAATAAATATCCTTTTCTATTTACAGTAAAGGTGTAATTTTTGCCTAAAGGCAATGTAATAAAATATTCTCCTAATTCATCTGTTTGTACTTTCATTAAAACACCTCCAGTGTTATTTTCTATTAATTCTACTGTGCAAGGCAAACCTTTGTTCGTTATTTTATCATACACTTTTCCTTTTACATACAAAGTTCTTGCAGGGCGAATATTTTTTCTTAGTTTAAATTTATATAAATCCAAACCGCCTCTTGTATCATTTCTATTGCTTGCAAAAAATGCTGTTAAGCCATCAGAGCTTACAGCCAATGAACCTTCATTGTCAATAGTATTAATGGGATAGCCTAAATTTTCTGGCTCACTCCAAGTAGTATCATCTAATTTTCGCATTACAAATAAATCGCTTCCGCCATAACCTGGCAATCCATCACTTGCAAAATAAAATGTTTGATTATCTGTGTGCATAAAAGGCGAATGTTCATCACCTTCTGTATTAATGCCTTCACCCATATTTACAGCAGGTCCAAATTTTCCATTAGACATTCTTATACTATAATATAAATCTTTACCCCCATGTCCTCCATAACGATTGCTACTAAAATACAATACACGTTTATCAGGGCTTAGACTTGGGCTGCTTTCCCAAAATTCTGTATTAATATTTCTTCCTAAATTTTCTGGTTCACTCCAGCCTTCAGGTGTGTAAAAAGAAATGTATAAATCAAAATCGCCAAAGCCCCTTTCCTTGCCAAAATTTCCTGCAAAAATGAGCCAATCGCCATCTGCAGAAATAGTTAAAGCTCCTTTAGAAGGCTCTAAGTTTATATCACCTTTCATTAAAGTTGCTTTTCTGTATCCATCTTTTTCTAATTTACTTTCATAAAAATCTTCCCGAATTCCTCTACCACTTCTTGTAAATACTAATAAGCTATCATCTATTGTTACACTTGGATAATATTCATTGTTTGAAGTATTAATGCTATCGCCTAAATTTTCTGGAGCAAAGGAATAACTTGTATCTACATTCATAGCAGAATACATTAAAGCAAACTCAAAACATTTTTTTCTGTAATTGGCTGCCTTAATACTTCTGTCGCTAATTTTTGGAATATTTAAAAAATAATTGACAGCAGTTAAAGCTTCTTGAAATTTTCCAAGTCCTGCTAAATTTATGGAGTAAGGCAAATGATATTGTCTAAAATAAACGGTATCTTTTCTTTTAGCCCAATCGTAATATTCTATTGATTGTTGATATTTTTTTAATTGTCCATACACACCAGCCATTGATAAAATGGCATCAACATAATTAGTATCTGTTGCTATTGCTTTTTGTAAAAATGGAACAGCTTCTTGCAACATTCCATCTGCCAAATATTCAATAGCTTGCTCATAAATTTTTACTGCCTTCTTGTTTATTTTTTCAGGATTGTATGTTTGAGCATACACTTGAGTAGAAACGAAATATAATATTATCAGCAATAATTTTTTCATTAGTTGTGAAAGATAATATCAAATGGCGAAAAATAGTTGGTTGAATTGTGTAAATAATGCTAATTATTTTTTTAAAATCTAAGGAACATTAATATGCTTATGTGTTTGTATGCTTAATTGCCATTGAGGATGTGTTTTAATATAATCTACAATTAAAGGTGTTACCATTTCTCTTTTATCCCACTCGGGTTGCAAAAATAATTTGCAATTTTTGTTGGTAAAAGCAGCATGAGTTTCTGCCCATTTAAAATCGTGTTTATTAAAAATTACCACTTTTAATTCATGAGCCTGTGCTACTACTTCTTTTAAAGGTGCTTTAAATTTTTTTGGAGAAACGCAAATCCAATTCCAATAACCACTTAATGGCGATGAACCACTTGTTTCAATATTTGTTTCAAAACCCTTATCCTGAAAGGATTTGGTAAGTTCATTTAAGTTATACAACAAAGGTTCGCCTCCTGTAATAACAATAATTGGTTTTGTTGTTTCATCAGTTACTGTTTCTGTTATTTCTTGTATGGCTTTGTTTACTATTGTTTCAACAGAAAATTTTGGATGCAATGTAGCATCCCAACTTTCTTTTACATCGCACCACACACAACCTACATCACAACCTGCTAAACGTATAAAATAGGCTGCTCTACCACTATGAAAACCCTCTCCTTGTAATGTGTAAAAACTTTCCATTACAGGCAATAAAATTTCTTTTGTATGTTTAGGTAATTGCACTTTATTTTTTTTCTAAAATCAATTAATCATTTTCATTTTATACACTTGCAAGGTATTTTTTAAAAGCCCTGCAATAGTCATTAAACCTACACCACCTGGAACAGGCGTTATGGCACTTGCTTTAGTAGCAACTTCATCAAATTTCACATCGCCTTTTAAACGATAACCACTTTTTTTAGTTGCATCATCTACCCTTGTAATTCCTACATCTATTACAACAGCTCCTTGCTTTACCATTTCTGCAGTTACAAATTCTGGTTTGCCAATAGCTGCTACAACAATATCTGCCTGCAAACACAATTCTTTTAAATTTTTTGTGCTGCTATGACACAAGGTAACTGTGCTATTACCATGCAATAAATTACTACTTAATAAAATACTCAATGGTCGTCCTACAATATTGCTTCTACCAATAATTACTGCATGTTTTCCTTTGGTATCAATATTAAAATAATCAAACAAAAGCATTACGCCATAAGGAGTTGCAGGAATTAAAGTAGGTAATCCTTGTACTAATTTTCCAGCATTGATAGGATGAAATCCATCAACATCTTTATCTGGATGTATGGTTTGAATAACAGTTGTTTCGTTGATGTGTTTGGGTAAAGGAAGTTGTACTAAAATGCCATCAATTTCATCGTTATTATTGAGTTCTATTATTTTTTGCAGCAAAATATTTTCTTCAACGGTATCATCAAATCTTATTAAAGTTGATGTAAAACCCACTTCTTTACAACTTCTAATTTTGCTGGCTACATACGTTTCACTTGCTCCATTATTTCCTATTAATATAGCAACTAAATGTGGAGCACGTTTATTATTGGCTGTAATTATTTCAACTTCTTTTTTTAATGTTTCTTTTACACTTGAAGAAGCAAGTTTTCCATCTAATAAAATCATGCAGCAAAGGTAATAGTACAATGTATGCTATCAGATAAAAAATAATATTAAAACAAGTTTTTTTCTTAATATTACAAGCAATTAAAAATTTACATTTATTTTTTAATTAAAAAATTAAAGATGCTTGTTAAAACATTTGGCAGTGCTGTTTATGGTGTTGAAGCTATTTCAATTACTATTGAAGTAAATGTTAGCATGGGAGATTTAAAATATTACATTGTAGGCTTAGCAGACATTGCTGTAAAAGAAAGCTTGCAACGAATTGAGAGTGCTATTAAAACCAATAATTATTATTTTCCAAGAACAAAAATTGTAATAAACTTAGCTCCTGCCGATATTAAAAAAACAGGAACAGCCTTTGATTTACCAATGGCTATAGGTGTTTTAGGAGCAAGCGAACAATTACATAATACTGATCGTTTGAAAGATTATATCATAATGGGTGAACTAAGTTTAGATGGAACTATTTTACCTATTAAAGGTGCATTGCCTATTGCCATTCAAACAAGAAAAGAAGGCTTTAAAGGTTTGATTGTGCCCAAAGCAAATGCAAGAGAGGCAGGCATGGTAAATAATTTATTAGTGTATGGTGTAGAGCATATAAAAGAAGTGGTAAATTTTTTTAAAGATGAAAATTCTTTGCAGCCTGTTGTTGTAAATACAAGAGATGAATTTTTTCATGCTCAATATGAATTTGAATTTGATTTTAGCGATGTAAAAGGTCAGGAAAATATTAAAAGGGCTTTAGAAATAGCTGCTGCTGGTGGGCACAATGCAATTTTAATAGGACCACCTGGTGCAGGCAAAACAATGCTTGCAAAAAGATTACCCACTATTTTACCTCCACTGAGTTTGCAAGAAGCTTTGGAAACAACAAAAATTCACAGTGTGGCTGGCAAACTTCCAGAAAATGCTTCTTTAATTTCCAAACGACCTTTTAGAAGCCCACACCATACAATAAGTGATGTAGCATTGGTTGGAGGAGGAGGAACTCCTCAGCCTGGCGAAATTTCTTTGGCTCATAATGGTGTTTTGTTTTTAGATGAATTACCCGAATTTAAAAGAACAGTTTTAGAAGTAATGAGGCAACCTATGGAAGAAAGAAGAGTAACCATTTCAAGAGCAAAAGTAGCCATAGATTTTCCTGCCAATTTTATGCTTATTGCAAGCATGAATCCTTGCCCCTGTGGTTATTACAATCATCCAGAAAAAGAATGTACTTGCCCAGCAGGTGCAGTTCAAAAATATTTGAATAAAATTAGTGGACCTTTATTGGACAGAATTGATTTACATGTAGAGGTAACGCCTGTTGCTTTTAATGAATTAAGCAATAATACAATAAAAGGAGAAAGTTCTGAAAGTATTAGAAATCGTGTAATTACTGCAAGAGAAATTCAAACAGAACGTTATAAAAACGAAAATGGAATTTATGCCAATGCACAAATAAGCAGTAAAATGCTTAGAGAAATTTGTGTATTAGATACAGTAAGCGAAGCCTTATTAAAAAAAGCAATGGAACGTTTAAACCTTAGTGCAAGAGCTTATGACAGAATTTTAAAAGTAGCAAGAACTATTGCAGATTTAGCTGCAAGTAATACTATAAAACCTGAACATATTGCAGAAGCTATTCAATACAGAAGTTTGGATAGAGAAGGTTGGGCAGGATAATTTTTTTTCAGCTTTTTAATTAGCATAGCGTTAAAACATTGCCATGCTGTAAAACTTTTCAAGTTTTACAGCTTAACTTTGAAAACAATTTTTTATACCATGAATAAGAAGATATTTAATAGTATTTTTTGCTTAGTTTTTATTTTCATTTTCAGCAATATTTCAGCACAAAAAATTACTTATTCTGAGCCAGATAAAGATGCAGCAAAAAGTGGAAGTTTTGAGATTATTGGTCGCTTTGAAAGTAATTATTTAAT
>JAIXLB010000063.1 GCA_026931905.1 Chitinophagales bacterium | reverse complement strand
ATTAATGGCTTTAAAACTTTAGTTTTTTTATGGCTTCAAAGCCCGATATTTGCCAGAATTCTAAAATAATAAGCAAGTTTAATTTATTACAGAAATGAAGGACTTTTCGTACATCACCAACTCACACCCAAGTTTCGTTGAAAACTTATACAAAGATTTTTTAAAAGACCCGAACAGCATTGACCCTGAATTAAAAAAATTTTTTGAAGGTTTTGACTTTGCTGTTAGCAATAATAGTGCAGTTACCTCAACTCCAAATACAGCAAGTACAAATACAGATAGCATTGATTGGGGACGAGAATTAAAAATTTACAGACTTATTTTAGGTTATAGAAATAAAGGTCATTTATTATCAACAACTAATCCTATAAGACCAAGAAAAGACAGAGGTGCAAACCTTGAATTAAGTTTTTTTGGCTTAACAGAAAACGACTTAGACCAAACATTTCAAGCAGGAAACTTAATTGGCTTAGGCACTACCACTTTAAGAAATATTTTAGCATACCTTCAAAAAATATATGCTTCTGAAGTAGGCATTGAATTTAAGTATATCAGCGACCAAGATAAAATAGATTGGCTGGTTCGTGAAGTAGAACACAATTTTTCTAATCCGCTTCCATTAAATAAAAAGAAAAGAGTTCTTGAAAAATTGAACGAGGGTGTAATGTTCGAAAAATTCCTACATACAAAATTCATAGGGCAAAAAAGATTTTCTTTAGAAGGTGGCGAAAACACCATTACAGCCTTAGATACCATTATAAACACTGCTGCTAATAACGATGTGCAAGAAGTAGTTATTGGTATGGCTCATAGAGGAAGATTAAATGTATTAGCTAATATTTTAGGAAAAACATACGAGCAAATATTTAGTGAGTTTGAAGGAACAGGTTCTATAGATCAAACAATGGGCAGTGGTGATGTAAAATATCACATGGGATTTGGAAGTAATTTAAAAACTTTTGACGGCAAAGACATTAACTTAAAATTAATGCCAAATCCATCTCATTTAGAAGCTGTAAATCCTGTAGTTATTGGTTTTGCAAGAGCCAAAGCAGATATTTTATACAATAGTGTTTACAATAAAATATTACCCATTCTTATTCATGGAGATGCTTCATTAGCAGGGCAAGGAATTGTGTATGAAGTTTTGCAAATGAGTAAATTAAAAGGATATTATACAGGTGGCACCATTCATTTTGTAATTAATAACCAAATAGGTTTTACTACAGATTTTGATGATGCAAGAAGTGGCGATTATTGTACTTCTATCGCTGCAATGGTTCAAGCTCCTGTATTGCATGTAAATGGTGATGATGCAGAAGCAGTAGTAAAATGTGCAGAAATTGCTACACGCTATCGTCAGGAATTTAATAGTGATATTTTTATTGATATGGTTTGTTATCGCAAGCATGGACACAATGAAGGCGATGACCCAAAATATACACAACCCAAACTGTATGCTTTAATAGATACACATCCTAATCCAAGAGAAGTGTATGTTAAGTATTTATTAGAAAATGGCGAAGCTGATGCTCAAGATTTAGCCAAAGAAATGGAGAAAAAGTTTTGGGCAGATTTACAAGAAAGATTAGACGAAGTAAAACAAAAACCTTTACCCTACAACTACCAACAATCTGAATTAGTATGGAAAAGTTTTAGAAAAGCAAAAGCCGAAGATTTTGAATCATCTCCAACTACAGCTATTACAGAAGCAGAAGTTAAAAGATTATTCAATGGCTTAATGCACATTCCTGAAAACTTTACTCCTTTAAAAAAGATAGAAAAATTATTAGCAGAAAAAATAAAGTTATTAGAAACTGAAAATAAAATAGATTGGGCTACTGGCGAATTATTGGCTTATGCCTCAGTTGTTACAGATGATAAAGTTGTAAGAATGAGTGGTCAAGATGTAAGACGTGGTACTTTCTCTCATCGTCATGCAGTGCTAAGAGATGAAAATACTGATGAAGAATACAACAGATTAAATCATTTGCAAGAAAAACAAGAAAAATTTAGAATTTGGAATTCTCTTTTGAGTGAATATGCTGTATTAGGTTTTGAATATGGTTATGCCATGGCAAACCCAAAAGCTCTTACAATTTGGGAAGCTCAGTTTGGTGATTTTTGTAATGGTGCACAAACTATTATAGACCAATTTATTTCATCAAGTGAGCAAAAATGGAATAGAATGAACGGCATTGTTCTTTTATTGCCACATGGTTACGAAGGCCAAGGTCCTGAACATAGTAGTGGCAGAATGGAAAGATTTTTACAACTATGTGCTGAACTAAATATGGTTGTTACAAATATTACAACTGCTGCCAATCTTTTCCATGCTTTACGCAGGCAAGTTGCATGGGATTTTCGTAAACCATTAATTAATTTTTCACCAAAAGCTAACTTACGTTTTCCAGGCAGTTACAGTACAATAACAGAGTTTACACAAGGTGGTTTTAAAGAAATTATAGATGATGTAAATGTTACTGATGCAAGTACAGTAAAAAAAGTTCTTTTCTGTTCAGGAAAAATTTATTTTGAATTAGAAGAAAGAAAATTAAAAGATAACAGAAGCGATATTGCTATTATTCGTTTAGAACAGCTTTATCCTTTAGCAGAAACTCAATTAAAAAATTTATACAACAAATACAATAAAGCTATTTGGTTTTGGGTACAAGAAGAGCCTTTAAACATGGGTGCTGCATCGTTTTTAAAAATGAACTTACATAGTATTAACTTTGGCATTATTAGTAGGCATGCAAGTGCAAGCACTGCCACTGGTTACAACAAAGTTCATAAATCTGAGCAAAGCGAAATAATAGAAACGGCTTTTAGTATTTAATAAAAAAGAAATTATTTTAATCAACATTTTATTTAGAAATATTTTTTTATGATAGACATTAAAGTTCCTACAGTTGGTGAATCAATTACAGAAGTAACCTTATTAAAATGGATAAAAAAAGATGGCACTTATGTAGAACGTGATGAAGTAATTGCAGAATTAGAAAGTGAAAAAGCCACTTTTGAAGTGAATGCTGAACAAGCAGGAATTTTAAAACATGGTGCTGCCGAAGGCGATACAATTCACATTGGTAATGTAATGGCACAAATAGATGAAACAGCACCTAAACCTGTCGTTACAGAACAACCAAAAGAAGAAACAAAAGCAACACCTACACCAACTGCACCAGTAACAAGTGTTTCAAACGATATAAAAGCTACTCCAGTAGCCAGTGCAATTATTGCAGATAAAAAAGTAGATGTTAAAGCAATAGAGCCCAGCGGATTTGGGGGTAAAATTTTAAAGAACGATGTATTAGAAGCATTGAGCAACCCAGGTAAAAAATCATTTGGCGATAACGAATTATTTTCAAGAAATGTTCGTAAAGAAAAAATGAGCAACCTGCGTAAAACCATTTCAAGAAGGCTTGTTGAAGCAAAAAATACAACTGCCATGCTAACTACTTTTAATGAAGTAGATATGGGTGCAATCATGGATATTCGTAAACAACATAAAGATAAATTCAAAGAAGCACATGGCGTAAATCTTGGCTTTATGAGCTTTTTTGCAAAAGCATGTGCCATAGCTTTAAGTGAATGGCCTGCTGTAAATGCTTTTATTGATGGAGATGAATTAGTGTATCATGATTATGCAGATATTTCTATTGCTGTAAGTACGCCAAGAGGCTTAACAGTTCCTGTAATGAGAAATGTAGAAAGCCTTAGTATGGCTGATATTGAAAAGAAAGTTTTGGAATTAGCAGGTAAAGCAAGAGATAGTAAATTAACAACAGAAGATTTAACTGGCGGAACATTTACCATTACAAATGGTGGTGTATTTGGAAGTTTAATGAGTACACCAATCATCAATATTCCTCAAAGTGCTATTTTAGGAATGCATAAAATACAAGAACGCCCAATGGCTATTAATGGAAAAGTTGAAATACGCCCCATGATGTATTTAGCTTTAAGTTATGACCATAGAATTATTGATGGGCGTGAAAGTGTGAGTTTCTTAGTAAGAGTAAAAGAATTGTTAGAAAATCCTTCTTTGCTTTTAATAGGAAAAGACCCAGTAAAAACTTTATTAGAACTATAATTTCTTAGTTGTAAAATAAAATTTCTTAACAAAAAGAGATTCATACTATCAACTGAAACCCTTTAATACCAAGCCTTTTCAAATAATATTGGTATCAAAAATTTATTTACATATAGTGCATTAATAAAACAAAAAGCCCAGCAATTAGGTTTTGATTATTGTGGTATTGCCAAAGCTGAATTTTTATCAGAAGATGCCAGGCGTTTGGAAAACTGGTTATCACAAGGTATGCATGGCACTATGCAATACATGGAAAATTATTTTGACCTAAGAACAGATCCTGAAAAATTAGTTCCAGGTGCAAAAAGTGTAATAACATTAATGCAAAATTATTACCCTACTGAAAAACAAAACCCTGATGTTCCAAAAATTTCTAAATATGCTTATGGTAAAGATTATCATTTAAGTATTAGAGAAAAACTGAAGCAATTTTTACATGAATTAAATGAAGAAATAGGAACAATAAATGGTAGAGGTTTTGTAGATAGTGCCCCAGTGCTTGAAAAAGCATGGGCTGCCAAAAGTGGATTAGGTTGGGTGGGCAAAAATGGAATTTTAATTACCAAACAATCTGGCTCATTCTTTTTTCTTGCAACATTAATTGTAGATATAGAACTGGCTTATGATAGCCCTTTTGCTAAAGATTATTGTGGCTCTTGCAACAAATGTATAGATAGTTGTCCCACAGAAGCTATAACACCTAATAAAGTAATTAATGCAAGTAAGTGCATCAGTTACTACACTATAGAATTAAAAGATGCTTTGATTGATGAAACAATGAAAAACAAATTTGAAGGCTGGATGTTTGGCTGTGATATTTGTCAAGATGTTTGCCCATGGAACAGGTTTAGTACACCTACGAATGAAATTGCTTTTACACCTATACCAGAAGTTTTAAATCTTACTACACAAGAATGGGAAGCAATGAGTGAAGAAACGTTTAAAACAATATTTAAAGACTCCCCTATTAAAAGAAGCAAGCACAAAGGCATCATGCGAAATTTGAAATTTTTAAGAGAGTAGAAAAAACTATTCTTCTGTTTCTGGATTATCGTTGCTTGCAGTTGTGTCATCAGCGTTTTTATCTTCAAGATGACCATCATCATTGATACTTAAAGATGATGTTTCATTAGTTTCATCTTCATCTTCTGCTATTCCTGTATTGCTTGAAAAAGTTGCAGGGTTTATAAGCGTTCCTTCTAAAATTTGTTCAGCTAAAACTTCTTTAATTTTTGGTAAATCATCAGTACTATTAATTCCAAAATAATCCATGAAAGTTTTAGAAGTGATATATACTAAAGGATGTCCTGGCATATTTTCATTTCTGCCACTAATAGCAATTAATTCTTTTTCTAATAATTTTTGTACACTGTAATCACTATTTACACCACGAATAGATTCAATTTCGCCTTTAGTAATGGGTTGCTTATAAGCTATAATGGCTAAGGTTTCTAAAGCAGCAGTAGAAAGACGTTTTAAAAATTTATCGCCATTTAATTGTGCTACTGTTTGATGAAAATCTTTTTTAGTTAAAAATTGTAATCCTCCACCACTTTCTTTTACTTCAAAAGGATAAAATTCACTGGCATATTTTTCTTTAATTCCTTCAATACAACTTTCTACTTGATCTAATGTTACACGCTCTTCTAAAAACCCAAAAGTATTATTGATTAACTCAACAATTTCCAATGCTGTTAAAGGTTTTTCGCTTGCAAAAATTAATACTTCAATATGTGGTATGATAGAAGAAAGTTCCATTTGAATAGTTATTTAGTTATTGGTCATTGGTTATTGGTTATTATTTTTTATTTCCGTTATTTCCGATTGAACGGATATAAGCATTAACAAGTTTAAGATATAAGTTAAGTTTTTCTTTTAAAGCATTATATTCATCATTAGAAAGCAGTTTTCGTGTATATGCTTTATGAATTGCTGTGGATGTTTCATAAGCCGAACCCCTACTGTAATAACAAAAATTTCTATTTTCTGCAAAATGAAATCTTCCGTAACCTTCACTAATATTGAGTGCTATAGAATCTGCACTTCTCACTATTTGTTTCCCTAAAGTATCTCTTTCAAAATAGTTCCATTTTTCAACTACATTCCAAACAATATCACCAATTTTTAATGCCACTTTATACACTTCTAAATCATCCAACTTTATCATAAACACAAAGTTTTATTAAAGCCCAGTAGCATTAAGATCATCAACCCCAATGACTAATGACTTAATGACCAATTTTTATCCTTGCAAAGCAGCAGCACCACTAACAATTTCTGTAAGCTCTGTAGTAATAGCAGCTTGTCTTGCACGGTTGTACGAAATTTTCAAGGTCTTTAATAATTCATTGGCGTTATCACTTGCTTTATCCATTGCTGTCATTCTTGCTCCATGTTCGCTTGCATTGGCATCTAAAACAGCCTTGTATAATTGTGTATTCAAAATTTTAGGCATCAACTCTTCTATAAGTTCTTCTTTATTGGGTTCAAAAATGAAGTCATTTTTTTTGTTGTTGCCTGTTTTATTTTCAACTTTTGGGATGGGTAAAAATGGCTCAGCAATAAAATCTCTTGTTGCAGCATTTTTAAATTGGCTATAAATTATTTCTATAGCGTCAAACTCTTTATTTTCAAACGCTTTAGTAGCAGCATGTGCAGCAGTTTGTACATTGCTGAATGTAAGTTGTAGAAATATATCTTTATAGGCATCGCTTGTTTTATAACCTGTTTTGGTTAAAGACTCCCAACCCTTTTTTCCAATATTCCAAATGGTTACATTGCCTTTTTTGTATTGCGTAGCATATTTTTCTGCAATTACACTTTTAGCAAGTTTTACAATATTGCTGTTATAAGCACCACACAAGCCTCTATCGCTTGTAATTACTATTAATAATACTTTTTCTATGGGTCTGTTTTCTGCCAATTTCAATTGTGTATCGCCATCTAAATTGCTTACAATATTGCTTAGCATTTCTTGTAGTTTTTGAGCATAAGGACGCATTTGAGTTATTGCATCTTGTGCTCTACGTAATTTAGCAGCACTAACCATTTTCATTGCCTTAGTTATTTGCTGTGTGCTTTGTACACTTTTAATTCTGTTTCTAACTTCTTTTAATTGACCTGCCATTGGGTTGTTTTTTAAAACTGTTTAAGTTATTCGCTTAAAATTGGCTGCAAAAGTAACAGAATAACGCTAATATTCCATAGGTAAGTGGATATGTGTAAAAGATTTTTTAAGACCGATGTTTATTTTTCCCAAACCAAAGCACTTGCTCCCAAAATTGCAGCATCGGATTCGTGTAAATCGCTGAAAACTAATTGTACTTTATTTCTAAATATGGGTAATAAGTTTTTTTCCATAGATGTTTTAGTGGGAATTAATATAAAATCTGCTGCTTTACTTAATCCACCAAATAAAACAATCATTTCTGGCGAGGAGAACATTACAAAATTTGCCAATGCTTCTCCCAAAATTTCGCCTGTAAAATCAAAAACTTTTTTGGCTAAAATATCGCCTTGCAACGCACATTCATATACAATTTCACTGTTAATTTCTTCGGGATTATAGTTTTTTAACAGACTTGAATTACTTGCATCTTCAGCTAAAAATTCCAATGCAGTTTGTTTTACTCCATTGGCACTTGCATAAGCTTCTAAGCTGCCAAAAGCACCTGTGCCTTTGTGCAATCTTCCTCCATGCCTAATAATTGTATGCCCTAATTCTCCTGCAAAACCATCATGCCCTAATAAAATTTTTCCATCAATTACAATTCCACTTCCTACACCTGTTCCTAAAGTAATCATTATAAAATGCTTGATGCCTTTGGCTTTGCCATACTTCATTTCTCCTGCTGCTGCTGCATTTGCATCGTTGGTAAGTTTTACAGAAATCTTAAATGTTTGATGTAATAAATCAGTTAAAGGAATAATTCCTTTCCAAACTAAATTAGGAGCATATTCAATAGTGCCTGTGTAATAATTTCCATTAGGAGCACCAACACCTATACCAGCAAATTGCTGTATGCCTCCTGCTTTTGTTATTAATGGAAAAAGTTTGCTGTATAATTCATCTATAAACAAATGAATATTGCTGTGAGATGTTGATGAAATTTTATCTTGTTCAATAATTTTCCCATCTAATGTTACAATTCCAAACTTAGTTGTTGTGCCACCAATATCTATACCTATTGCAAGTTTTGGTTGTGATGTAAGCATATTAATTTTGAAAATTGATTGATTAATTTTTAAGAAAAAAGAGTGTCTGATTTTTCGTAACCTTCATCAATTAATAAATTTTTTCCATCGGCTGCAGCAGTTGCCAATTCATCGCAACGATTGTTGAACACATTATCTGCATGACCTTTTACCCATTTTATTTTTATAGAAAAATCTTTTGCCAATTTATAATATTGCAGCCACAAATCTTTATTTTTTTTGCCTCCTTTAAAATCTGTTTTAATCCAATTATTCACCCATTTTTTTTCTATACTATCAGCAACATATTTGCTATCTGTATAAATCGTTAAAGGAATATTTTTTTTGGTAAGGCTTTGCAAGGCGACAATTACAGCCATTAACTCCATACGATTATTGGTTGTTAATCTATATCCTGCAGCCATTTCTTTTTTTTGATTACCCCATATCATTACAATTCCATAACCTCCTTTACCTGGGTTGCCTCTACTTGCACCATCTGTATAAATGTGTAGTGAATGCGACATTAAACTATTTTAAACTTGAAAAACGCCTGTTTTAAATTCAGGAGTTTTGCTTTGATGATTAGCAGCATGTATGGCTTCAGAAATTAATTGTCTGGTTTGATTAGGATCAATAATTTCATCTACCCAAAGCCGTGCAGCAGCATAATAAGGTGTAGTTTGATGGTTGTATTTATTTTTCAATTTTTCTAATAAATTATTTTCTTCTTCGGGTGTAATTTCTTTTCCTTTGGCTTTCATAGTAGCTACTTGAATTTGCAACATGGTTTTAGCAGCTTGCTCACCACCCATAACAGCAATTTTTGCACTGGGCCAAGCATAAATAAAACGAGGGTCATAAGCTTTACCACACATTGCATAATTGCCTGCTCCATAACTATTGCCTACCACTATTGTAATTTTTGGTACAACAGAATTAGCAACTGCATTTACCAATTTTGCACCATCTTTAATAATGCCACTATGTTCGCTACGACTGCCTACCATAAACCCTGTAACATCTTGAAGAAAAATTAGTGGAATTTTCTTTTGGTTACAATTCATAATAAAACGTGCTGCTTTATCTGCACTATCATTATAAATTACACCACCCATTTGAATTTCTCCTTTTTTTGTTTTTACTATTTGACGCTGATTGGCAACAATACCAACAGCCCATCCATCAATTCTGGCATAGCCGCATAAAATTGTTTTGCCATAATCTTGTTTAAATTCATCAAATTCCGAAGCATCTACCATTCTTTCTATAATTTCTCTCATGTCGTAAGGTTTTGCATTTCCTTCGGGCATGATGCTATAAATTTCTTCCATTTTTTTTGTTGGAAGTATTGGTTTAGTTCTATCAAAACCTGCTTTGGGTTGCTCTCCTAATTTTGAAACTATTCTTTTGATTTGGTCTAAGCATTCTTGTTCGGTTTTAAATTTATAATCTGCAATACCACTAATTTCTGTGTGTGTTACTGCACCACCCAAAGTTTCATTATCTATGCTTTCGCCAATGGCTGCTTTTACTAAATAACTCCCTGCTAAAAAAATACTTCCATTATTTTCTACCATTAAAGTTTCATCGCTCATAATAGGTAAATAAGCACCACCAGCAACACAAGCACCCATAACTGCTGCAATTTGTACAATGCCATCGGCACTCATTTTTGCATTGTTGCGAAATATTCTTCCAAAATGTTCTTTATCAGGAAAAATTTCATCTTGCATGGGTAAATAAACGCCTGCACTATCTACCAAATAAATAATAGGTAAATGATTTTCTGTTGCAATTTCTTGCATGCGTAAATTTTTCTTTCCTGTTACAGGAAACCATGCACCAGCTTTTACTGTTTGGTCATTAGCTACAATTACACATTGTCTGCCACTTACATAACCTAAGCCTGCAACAGTGCCACCTGCTGGGCAACCTCCTTCTGCTTCGTACATTTCAAAACCAGCAAAAGAGCCAATTTCAACAAAAGGTTTATCGGTATCGCATAAATATTCTATTCTTTCTCTTGCAGTAAGTTTGTTTTTTTCGTGTTGCTTGTCAATAGATTTTTTACCACCTCCTAATTTAATTTTATTTAAGTGTTGTTTTACTTCACTCAACTTTAATTTCATCCAATCTTCGTTTCTGTTTAATTCTATATTCATAAACTTACAGTTGTTAGTTTGCAAATATAAGGAAGGGTAGTAATGTTGTTCTTTTAGAATTTGTAAGCTATTCTTAGCAACTTATTATAGGTTTTATAACTCATATTTTGCTGTAAGCATAATATTGGTAGCTATTAGAGGAATTTGGTTTACACTTTGTACACTTGCTGATACTGATGAACTATAATACATTTTTTTATTCAATAAATTTTCGGCTTTCAGGTAAAAGAATAAATGTTTTTTGGGGACACCTAAATTAAATTCTACATCAACAAAAAATAGTTTTGCTTGAGAGGCATTACCTATATCGTTGTTATAAAAATCTGTTTGTATAATAAAATTAGCATTCTTTGCTACTTTAAATCTTTGTTTACACTCAATTATTATACTATAAATATTATCTGAATTGCTTTTTAAACTTTGTACTGGGAATTTAATATTAGAATTGAAAAATTTTACATTTGAACTAATGTAATAAAATTTGTTTAAATGAATATTAGAAGCAAATAAAATATATGTGAAATTGAAGTTGGTTTTAATAATACTACTTTGATAGTTAATAAAGTTTTCTCCTCTGTTATAACCAAAAGTAAATGCGTATTTATTTTTACTGTTTATTCTATTAAAAGTAGTTGTTGTATTTATTGAGAGATTGTTTATGGGTTTGTTTATTAAACTATCAGTTATAAAATACAGCAAACCATTTAATGAATAGTTACTAACACTATTTCTAAAATCAGTATTGTAAATAATTGAAAAATTGGTAAAGTTTAGACTTTTACCTACAACCCACGAAGCACCAAAGTTAGTATTAAATTCAAAATTTTTTAAAGGGTCTCCACCATTTATATATTTTTTAAAATTATTGATGCTGATGGGTCTTATAAAAGAAATAATATTTGATACATCATTTTCTTTTTGTTCAAATTTTAAAGTGGTAATATTTTCTATGAATTTGGTTATTTTATTTCTTGAACTTAATTCAATTTTATACAAAGGGAAATATTATGAATAGTTTGCGTTCTTTATTATTAAAATATAAGAAACCTATTTCATTTTTATTATCAAAATTTACCTTACCTATTTTAAAACTATAATTATTTTTTACTGCAATCGTGTAATAATTATACATACCATTATTTGTAAAACTATTTAAGGTTGTATCTTTTACTTTGTTAATAAATGATAATGTATTACTCAGTAAATATTGTTTCCAGTTAAAATGAATACCAAAAGTTTTTATAATTTTATTTTCTTTTTTTATGCTTTCAAAATCAAAAGTTGCAGCATTTGTTTTAAATTGTAGATTTTGCTGCAATTGATTGTAAGCATCATTCAACTGAAATAAATTTTGCCAATCATTAGATAACCCTACTCCATTTTGTGGATTGAATTGATAAAAATAATTAAGCTGAAGTTTTATAACTCTATCATTAGATTTTTTTTGTGTAACCTCTGTATTTATATTTATAAAACTCCATTTATTTTTTAAAGTATTATCAGTACTATTGGTGCTATTTTGATATTTGTAATTTGAAAACTGGTTTGAAGTTGTGCCATTAAAAAAATAATGTACCCTCGATTTTAGAAATGAATTTTCGTTAAAGTTTTGTTCTAAAGTATAATTAGCAGATAGTAACAATGGCTTTTGATGAATAAGGTTAGTATCTACTCGTGTAATAAATGTATTATTGTTTAATAATGATGATTGATTGTATGTAAATTGACTTTGATTGTCTATAATGCTATTTAATTCAATTTGTTTTTTTACCTTCTTTTTTGAAGGTAAATTAATTTGTATATTATTGCTCCACCTTTTGGTATCTATGTATCTGGTATTATTAAAATTTGGTATCATATTAAAGCCCAAATCGTTCATTATCCAATTAGAATTACTTTGCATTTGCCCTGGTTTCTGTTCTAAATCTTCTCTCCATCCTATTCCATCTCCTACAGTATTTGCATTACCTATATAAGCAATTTTAAGTTTATTGTAAATTGAAAAAATAACTGGTTTAATTAAATACCTTTTTAAGGTGCCAATCCCAATTTCTCCATTACCAAAAGCTGATTTTATTTTTGATTTTTGTAATGCTAAGTTTATAAAAACTTTATTCTCATTTACTATGCCTTTAAGGAGAGGATTTGAATTTTGATTTTCTAAAAGCTGTACATTTTCAATTACATGAATGGGAAAATTATTAATCATCAATTTCACCTTATCAGCAAAAATATCATCACCATCTACCATTACCTTTTCAACTCTTCTCTTTTTATACAACAAGTTTCCGTTTTCATCAATTTCAAACCCTGGCATTTTTACTAAAACTTCATTAAGTTTTCTTTCATCTCCTTCTTTAAAAGCATTCATTCTAAAAAAGGTTGTATCGCCTCTTACCCAAATGGGTGGTGCATTCACAGTAATTTCATTTAGAGTATTGGTTTTAGGTATCATGCTTATAGTTATACTTAAACTATCCTTTAAAGCATTTACAAAAAAGTTTTTGGAGTACGTTTCATAAGCTATATGCGTTACTGTAATATTAATACTATCTTCTTCATTACAATTTACAGAGGTTGAAAAATGAGTTTTATTAGCAGTATTAAAATATGCCAAAATCATTTTTGATTTATTAGAAGATATTTTTACATAAGCATTATTAATGGCACTATCATTATTTGCTATTATACTTCCTTTTATTTTTACTTTAAGGTGTTGGGCTTGGCTATTAGTAGCTGAAAAAAAAATGATGCAACAAGCAATTAAAAAATATTTGAAAAATAATTGCTTGTTTAGTGCTACCATTTTTTAACTATTTTTTTTGCTACAATTCTAAACATTTCGGTAAACTCATTTGGCCAAAATATTTGCTCCGGGATTGCCATATTTAAATTATAGTATTGAAGTTCATAAAAAGTATTAGTTCCTAAATTAGTTCCTTCAACTATTAAACCTGGCAACCCAAGACAATTATCAAAACTAACTGGTACAGGTAAATCTGCACAAAACCAAACATCATTCACAAGCATATTTCCTCTATACGGATCATAACGTTTAGCTCTTTGACATTGTAAACCTTGTATTGTTTTGGTTTCGGGTAGTATTTCCCATTTTTGGTAACCCAATTCAAAATCAAATTTTGTATTAGAGGTAAGTCCTTCAGGATTTTTTTGAAACCTACATCTATAAATCAATGAATCTAATGAATTATAATCAATTCCCTGAATTGTATCCATTATTAAACCTACACTACGAAATACATTGTCTGGTGATTGCTCAACAATAATACTTCCATCAGGGTAATCATTTAAATACAAAGGTTTTAAAAAGGAAATATAAGTATGCCCATTACCATAAAAAAAACCATCAAATTTTAAAATGGGGGCTGCTGCTTTGTTTCCATTTTTATCCGTATAATATATCGTTTCTGTTACAGCATATTTTGCTGTAATATTTTGTGCAATAGCTTTCGAAGTAATTAAAGAAATCAATAGTAAATAAAGCAATTTCATTGTAGGATAATTTAAAAAGAAAAACAAAAAGTAATAATTATTAAAACTATAATAGCATTTAAGGACAATCTCTTCTTAATTCAGTAATACCTGCCATAATTCTAATCATTGCATTTATTCGTGCTTGACTTGCTGCTCTTTTATATGCAAGTGCACAATCGCCATCAGGATCGCAACCAGTACCTTGTGCTTCTGCAGTAAAAGTAACTTTACCTCCTCCTTCACAAATTGTCTCTTTGTGGGTAACCGTTTCTGTGGTTGTAGCACAACATGCTACGGTCTTTTGGTGTTTGTTTTTTTCTGTTTTTTGGGGTTTAATTATTGGTTCTTCTTTTGCAGTACTAGGGCTTGCAAAAGCCCAGCTAATACAAAAGGTTGATAATAGTAATACAAATAACTTTCTCATAAATTTAAAAGTTTTAAATGTTGAATAAAAGTAAAAGGATATTACTTTTTGTTTTTCAACACCGAAAAAAAAAAAATGAAATCACCAAATAAATTATATATTATTTTAAAAATTTTATCTCATTTCTATTTTTTCTTCCAACTCCATTATTTTTTCAAACAATGCTTCATAGCTTTTATCTAATTGTATTTTTTCATCAACTACTTTTTTATAGTTAGCCTCTAATGCTGCAAATGCAACATGATTGGTATAATTTTCTGGCTTTGCCAATTCTAATTCTATTGTTTCTTTTTGTTGAGCAAATTCATTTATTGTTTCTTCTATTTTTTTTATTTTTTTCTGTAACTGTTTTAAATCATTTTTTAAAACAGTTGTTTCATGTGTGTTTTGTTGAAGTTTTATTTCTTTTTTCTTTTCTATTACAACCTGTTTTTCAGGATCTATTTTTTGCTTATCAAGCAGTGCTTTTTGTTTTGCCATTCTTTCGTTCCAAGCAACCCATTCTGTATAAGTGCCTTTAAATTCTTTTATTTCGTTATCTACAATTTCCCAAATTTTATTGGCAGTTTTAGAAATAAAATACCTGTCGTGGCTTACTAAAATTAAGCTGCCTTCGTATTTATTCAAAGCATCTGCCAAAAGCTCTACACTGTGCATATCCAAATGGTTGGTAGGTTCATCTAACATTAAAAAATTACTTTTACTTACAATTACTTTTGCCAAAGCCACTCTTGCTTTTTCTCCTCCACTTAATACTCTTATTTTTTTATCAGTTTCATCGCCACTAAATAAAAAGCAACCCAATAATGCTCTTAATTCCAAGTCAGTTTTTTGGCTACCACACTCTTTCATTTCATCTAAAATGGTGTTGTTTAAATTTAGTGCCTCTAATTGATGTTGTGCATAAAAACTTTCTTCAACATTATGTCCCCATTCTCTTTGTCCTTCAAATTTTTCTGTTCCTGCAATAATGCGTAACAAAGTAGATTTTCCTTTTCCATTGGCACCTATTAATGCAATTTTATCGCCTCTATCTATTTCAGCATTTCCATTTTTTATAATTATATTTTCGCCAAAATTTTTATGAATATTTTTTAGTGAAGCAATTATTTTTCCTGGCTGTTTGTCCACCTGAAAATTAATTTTAATGTTGGGTCGTTCTAATTCGGCTGTTTCAATTCTTTCTAATTTATCTAATTTTTTAATAAGGCTTTGAGCCATAGCAGCTTTGCTGGCTTTAGCTCTAAAACGTTCAATTAATCTTTCGTTTTGTCTTATATAATCTTGTTGGTTTTCATAAGCCTTTTGTTGCATTTCTATACGAACAGCTTTTTCAGTTTCATAATATTCATAATTACCCGAATAAATGTGTAACTGTTGTTGGTACAATTCAACAATTTTATTAACCATTCTGTTTAAAAAATATTTATCGTGGCTTACTATTACTACGCTTCCTTGATAATGCATTAAGTATTTTTCCAACCATTCTATACTGGGTAAATCAAGGTGATTGGTAGGTTCATCTAACAACAAAACATCGGGTTGTTGTAATATCATTTTAGCCAATAAAACCCTCATTCGCCAACCTCCACTAAATTCTTTATATGGGCGTTGTAAATCTTTATTTTCAAACCCTAAACCTTGTAACACTTCTTCTGTTTTATGATGCACATTATACCCTCCTGCAACTTCTAAATCATGCAGTTTATCGCTATACAACATCAATAAACTTTCGTCATCACTATTTTCGGTAAGTTTAATTCCCAATTCTTCAATTTCTTTTTCTAATTGTTTTATTTTTTCAAATGCACCCATTGCAACTTCAAGAATCGATTCATTGGTATCAAAACTCAATAAATCCTGATGTAAATAACCTATGGTGGTGTCTTTGCTTTTTTCAACAGTGCCTTTTGATGGTGTGTATTGTTGAGTTAATACTTTTAACAAAGTAGATTTTCCGGTTCCATTGTATCCAATTAAACCAATTCTTTCTCCTGGATGAATGTGCCAAGTTGCATCTTCAACAATTACTCTTGCACCAAATTCAAATGTTAAATTTTGTAAACCTATCAGCATAATTTTTTTTATTAAAACGCTGCAAAGGTAATAGGCGGCATGTATTTATCTATTTTGTTGTAAAATACAACGATTAATCAGGATAATAGCTTTATAAAAAGCTTTTATCTTGTTATTATTGCACACTTAAAATTAAAAAAATATGATGAAAAAGTGTTTAGTGATTTTTATTATTTTGAGTTTTTGTAACCATTTATTTGCTCAAGATGAAACGGTAACAACTTTAAAAAACGAAGCAGGCAAAACTATTAAAAAAAATGATAGTGATACCTCTTCAAAAGCTTGGAAAAAAGGAGGTTTATTTAGTTTAAATTTAGCTCAAGGATCATTAAGTAATTGGGCTGCTGGTGGCGACAATTTTTCTATGTCTGTAAATCTTTATGTTAATGCTTTTGCTTATTACAAAAAAGAAAAACATAGTTGGGATAATAATATAGATTTTTATTTAGGCTATGTTAATACTACCTCTTTAGGTGCAAGAAAAAACGATGATAGAATTGATTTTACATCAAAATACGGCTATGCCCTTAATCCAAAATTAAATGTAGCGGCACTACTAAATTTTAGAACACAATTTTTTAAGGGTTATGAATACCCCAATACCAATACAGCCAACTTAACTTCAGATTTTCTTGCTCCTGCTTATGTTTTATTGAGCTTGGGTTTAGATTATAAACCTGTAAAAGATTTATCCATTTTTGTTTCTCCCATTACCTCAAGAGTTGTAATTGTAAACGATAAAACCCTTTCTGCAAAAGGAATGTATGGAGTAGAGCCTGGTAAAACTTCAGTACTCAATATTGGTGCTTTTGCAAGTATTACTTATGCTAAAAATTTAAACAAAATAATTTCTTATAAAGGCAAATTGGATTTATTTTCCAACTATAGAAAAAACCCACAGAATATAGATATTTTTATGACCAATTTATTTTCTGCTAAACTTTCTAAAATACTTTCAGCTACTTGGAGTTTGGATTTAATTTATGATGATGATGTGAAACTATTTGGAACAAATAAAGACGCTCCAGGTATGCAATTAAAATCTTTATTAGGCGTAGGTATTATGGTAAGAATTTAATTATTGAACTATCTTAATTTAAAAATATAATTATGAATAAAAAAATTGTTTCTATTGTATTGTTTTTGGCTTTTAGTTATTTTTCTAAAGCACAAAACCTGCAGTCTCCAGAAGATTTTTTAGGTTATAAAATTGGCTCAAAATTTACACCTCATCATAAAATTATTGAGTATGTTAAAACTGTAGCAGCCACTAAAAAAGATATGGTTATTGCTGAAAAATATGGTACAACCAACGAAGGAAGAGAATTGATGTTGTTATATATTTCTTCTCCAGAAAACATCAACAACTTAGAAAATATTCGTAAAAATAATGTAAGAATTACAGGTATTTTAAAAGATGCAGAAAAGCCTGTAACTACTAATGCACCTGTTATTGTATGGCTTAGTTATAATGTGCATGGCAACGAACCAAGTAGTAGCGAAGCTGCTATGCTTACGTTGTATGCTTTGGTAAATCCTGCAAACCAACAAGCAAAAGAATGGTTGAAAAACACTGTTGTAATTATTGATCCTTGTTTAAATCCTGATGGAAGAGATAGATATGTAAATTGGTACAATCAAATGGTAGGAACAAATGTGAATGCAGACCCACAAAGTAGAGAACATAGTGAACCTTGGCCTAATGGCAGAAGCAATCATTACAATTTTGATTTAAACAGAGACTGGGCTTGGCAAACACAAATTGAAAGCCAAGAAAGAATTAAAAAATATAACCAATGGATGCCTCATGTACATGTAGATTTTCATGAGCAATATTATGATAATCCTTATTATTTTGCTCCTGCTGCTGAGCCCTTGCATGAAGCTATAACGCCTTGGCAGAAAGAGTTTCAAGAAGTTGTAGGAAAAAATAATGCAAAATATTTTGATGCCAATGGATGGTTGTATTTTACAAAAGAAAGCTTTGATTTGTTTTATCCTTCCTATGGCGACACTTATCCTATTTATAATGGAAGTATTGGCATGACTTATGAACAAGGAGGTCATAGTAGAGGTGGTTTGGCTGTTGTAAAAAGTGATGGCGATACATTAACTTTAATGGATAGAGTTGTACATCATTTTACTTCTGGTATTTCAACTATTGAAGCAACTTCATTGCATGCTAAAAAAGTGGTAACAGAATTTGAAAAATATTTTAATGATGCTATAGCTGGAAAAAATGTTTTATACAAAACTTACATTCTTACATCAAACAATCAGTATAAAATTCAGGCAATAAAAGAGTTACTTATAAAAAATAATATTTTGTTTGGCACATTAAATGTTGCAGGATTAAAAGCCTACAATTATCAATCAAATAAAGATGTAGAAGTAAAGCCTTTAACATACACTATTGCTATTTCAACTTGTCAGCCTAAAGGTGTATTAGCAAATATTTTATTAGAGCCTAAAAGTAAATTAAGCGATAGTACCACTTACGATATAACAGCTTGGAGTTTGGGTTATGCCTTTGGTGTTGAAACCTATGCTTTAAAAGAAAAAAAAGAAATTAATTATGCTGTAATTTTAAATGCTAAACTAAAAAATTATCATACCAATTATGGCTTTCTTATAAAATACAATTCTATCAACTCAGTAAAATTTTTAACTAAGTTATTAGCACAAGGTATTAAAGTTCGTTATTCAGAAAAACCTTTTGTGTATAATGGTAAAAATTATGAAAGAGGAACTTTAATTGTTGTAAAAGCTGGCAACGATTTAAGCAAAATAAATGAAGTAGTAAATAACGTTGGTAAAGAAATAGATGTAGATATAGATAGTGTTACAACAGGTTTTATGGATAAAGGTTTAGACTTTGGAAGCCCTTATGTAAAGTTGATTAAACGCCCCAATGTTTTAATGCTTACAGGCGAAGGAGTTTCATCTTTAGCTGCTGGTGAAGTTTGGAATTTTTTTGATAAACAATTAGAATACCCCATTACTTTAATTAGTGCAGAAAATTTTAATAGAATAAACCTTAATCGCTATCAAGTAATAATTATGCCAGATGGTTATTATAAATTTTTGAATGACAAAACAGCTTTAGAAAAATTTAAAAACTTTGTAGCGTCAGGAGGAAAAATTATAGCATTAGAAGGTGCAGTAAATCAATTAGCAAATTTAGAATTGGGTTTTAAATTAAAAAACGCAACAGATAAAGATGCAGATAAATCGGATTATAGTTTATTGAAAAAATATGCAGAAAGAGAGGTAGATTATTTACCCTCTTCAATTCCTGGAGCTATTTATAAAATTGATGTAGATAATACACATCCATTAGCATTTGGATATGATAGTATTTATTACACTTTAAAATTAGATGCTAATATTTATGAGTTTATGAAAGAAGGTTGGAATGTAGGTTTCTTGAAAAAAGAAAATTATGTTACAGGTTTTGCTGGCTATAAAGTAAAAGAAAATTTAAAAGATGGAACAGCTTTTGGAGCAATAGAAAACGGCAGAGGCAATATTATATTTTTTGCAGATAACCCTTTGTTTAGAATGTTTTGGGAAAATGGAAAATTGATGTTGTGCAATGCAGTTTTTTTAGTAGGTAATGAATAAAATATTTGTTTACTCTTTACAAAAATCAAACATTTTGAAGTATTTTTTAATCCCTTTATTTACTATTTGTTTTTATTTTTCGCAAGCACAAAACAATAGTGCAGAAATTTATTTAAACTTAAAAAAACTGAATGTTTTAGGAAGTGTTTTATACATTGGTGCACATCCTGATGATGAGAACAATACACTCCTGCCCTATTTAGCAAAAGAAAAATTATATCGTACAGCATATTTGAGTTTAACAAGAGGCGATGGTGGACAAAACTTAATTGGCGATGAACAAGGTATTGAATTAGGAATGATTCGTACACAAGAATTATTGGCTGCAAGAAATATTGATGGCAGTGAGCAATATTTTACCAATGCGTATGAATTTGGTTTTAGCAAATCATCCAATGAAAGTTTACAACTTTGGAATAAAGAACAATTATTAGCAGAAGTTGTTTGGGTTATTAGAAAATATCAACCAGATGTTATTATCAACAGATTTCCACCAGATAAAAGAGCAGGTCATGGGCATCATGCAACAGCAGCAATTATTGCTGAAGAAGCATTTACAGCAGCAGCAGATGCTACAAAATTTTCAGAACAATTTAAACATGGAGTTCAACCCTGGCAAGCAAAAAGAATTGTTTGGAATACTTTCAACTTTGGAAATACAAATACTACCAGCGATACCCAATTAAAACTTGAAATAGGTAATTACAATGCTTTGCTGGGAAAAAGTTATGGCGAAATTGGAGGTATTGCAAGAACCATGCACAAAAGCCAAGGAGAAGGAAGACCACAACGCAAAGGAAGTATTACTGAATATTTTGCACCAATAAAAGGTGATAGTGCAACAAATGATTTCATGGAAAATATCAATACAACTTGGAGCAGAATTAAAGGTGCAGAAAAAATTCAACAAGAAATTAATGCTGCCATTGCATCTTTTAATTTTGAAAATCCATCATTAACAGTACCTAAACTTGTATCTATTTACAACGATTTACAACAATTAAATCAAGCCAATAATTGGGTACAATTAAAAACTAATGCAATTCAAAAATTAATCCTTCAATGCAGTAGCATATTTATTGAAACTACTACAAACACTGAGTTTGCAGTACAAGGCGAAAAATTAAATATCAACTTTTTCATCAACAATCGTTCAGCAAATAATGTTATTTTAAAGAAAATTTATTTGGCTACCAATAGTGTTGAACCTTTCGACACAACTTGCAATATTGTTTTAACTAAAAACGCTAATCAAAGTTTTTCAAAAGATTTTTTAATTCCTTCAAATGCAGCAATATCACAACCTTACTGGTTAGAAAAACCTATACAAGGTAATATGTTTCTAACAAAAGATTATGCAACTTTAGGCAATGCAGAAAATGAAGCAGCTTATACCGCACAATTTATTATAAATATTGAAGGAACTGATTTTATTGTTAAAACCCCAGTACAATACAAATTTGTACATCCTGTTCGTGGCGAAATTTATGAACCTTTAACAGTGATGCCTCCTGTAACAGTTGCATTAAGTTCAAAGGTAATTTTAAACAATGTAGTTGAAAATAATAAAACAATTAATCATCAATCGCTACAAGTACAATATACTTCATACATTAATGCAAATAACATTCCTGTTGAAGTAGAATTATATCAAGGCAGCACAGTTATTTATAAAAACACACAAATAGTGAATTTGAAAAACAGCGAAACTTATCCATTACAAATTCCACTCAAAAAAATTTATTTATCAAATGCAGGAAACGCAATAACAGCTTCAGTTTCATTGAATATAAATAACAAAAAAGAAGTTTATACTTTAAATTTAAAAAACATTAATTACGACCATATTCCTAACCTACATTATTTTTTTAGAGATACCACAAAAGTTATCAACGAAAAAATAAACACAAAAGTTTTAAAGGTAGGTTATATAGCAGGTGCAGGAGATAAAGTTGTAGAAGCCATTGAACAATTAGGCTGTAATGTTACTTTGCTTTCTGAAAAAGACATAAACATTGCAACACTACAAAAGTTTGATGCTATTGTTACAGGTATTCGAGCTTATAACATTCATGAATATTTAACTGATAAAAACAATGTACTTAATGAGTATATAAAAAATGGTGGAAACCTTATTGTACAATACATTAAAGCCAATACCATTGGTTCAAAAAATATTATAGCAGGTCCTTATTCTTTTACAGTAAACGCTCGTTCAAGAGTTACAGAAGAAAATGCAGCAGTTAAATTTCTATTGCCTCAGCATGAAGTTTTAAATTATCCTAATAAAATAACTAATAAAGATTTTGAAAATTGGGTACAGGAAAGAAGCACTTATCAAGCAGAAAAATTAGATAAAAATTTTGAGTGTATCTTAGGCATGAACGATACAGGAGAACCAGAAACAAACAGCAGTTTAATTATTGCAAAATATGGCAAAGGAAATTTTGTTTATTGTGGTTTAACTTTATTTAGACAATTACCTGCTGGCATTGCTGGCAGTTATAAATTATTAGCAAACATGATTGCTTTAAGTAAGCATTAATTTTAGTGAAAATTTCTTATTTATTTGTTATTAAAAATGAGTGATAATAAAATACCCTTATTCAACAAATGGAGCAGATGGTATGCTTTTCTTATCATAGTATTATTGATATTAATAGCAATTTTTTATGGACTTACTAAAAAATTTAACGCTTAATTTTTATAAAAAATTATGAGAAGTAATCTTGACTGGATTGTTTTAATTATAACATTGGCAAGCATTATAGCTTATGGTTTATACAAAAGTTATACTTCAAAAAATTTAGAAGGCTATTTTCTTAGCAATCGTAGTATGCCATGGTATTTGGTTTTATTAAGCATCATGGGTACACAAGCAAGTGCTATAACTTTTCTTTCAGCACCAGGACAAGCTTTTACAGATGGAATGCGATTTGTACAATATTATTTTGGGCTGCCTTTAGCTATGGTTGTTCTGTCAATTACTTTTGTGCCACTATTTGGTAAACTAAAAATTTTTACAGCCTACGAATTTTTAGAACAACGATTTGATATTAAAACAAGAGCTTTTACCTCTTTTCTATTTTTACTTTCAAGAGGATTAAGCACAGGTATAAGCATTTACGCACCTTCTATTATTTTATCTTCCTTAATGGGTTGGGATATTTTTTTCACCAATATTGTAATGGGAGGTTTGTTAATTATTTACACCGTTTCTGGGGGTGCAAAAGCAGTAGCTTATACACAACAGCTTCAACTCATAATCATTTTTGCTGCCATGTTTTTTGCAGGTTATATGATTATAAAATTATTGCCTGAAGATATTGGTTTTATTGATGCTTTGAAAATTAGTGGCAGCAATAATAAAATGAATATTATTACTACAGGTTTTGAAAATGATGGTTATAATTGGAAAGATAAATACAATATTATTAGCGGAATTATTGGAGGTTTTTTTCTTGCATTGAGTTATTTTGGAACTGACCAAAGTCAAGTAGGACGCTACTTAACTGCAAAAAATATAACTGAAAGTCGTGTAGGGTTATTAATGAATGGACTTGTAAAAGTACCCATGCAGTTTTTTATTTTATTAATCGGAGTTTTGCTGTTTGCATTTTATCAGTTTAAACCTCAACCTATTTTTTTTAACCCTGTGCAAGAGCAAAAATTATTGCAAAGTAATAAAAAAGACAGTGCTATTTTATTGCAACATGAATTTGAAAAAATAAACACTTTAAAAGCAGCAACTTTAAAAAATTATTCTACCAAACAAGAAGAAACCCAAAAAGCCTTACATCAATTAAACGACTCTGCAAATATTTTAAAAAAGCAATACAAAGCATTGTTTAAAACAGCAAACATTCAAGGAGATGATAATGATACTAATTATATTTTTCTTCGTTTTGTGATAGATAATTTACCAGTAGGTTTAGTAGGACTTTTAATTGCTATTATTTTTTTAGCAGCTTGGGGCAGTATTGCAGCAGCTTTAAACTCTTTAGCAGCCTGCACTATGATAGATTTTCATAAAAGATTTAGTAAGAAAAAAATCGAAATTGACGAGGATAAACAAAACATAAAAGACTATCGTTATTCAAAACTATACACTTTTTTATGGGGTATTTTTTGTATTATAGTTGCAGAAACTGTAGTTGGTATGGGAAGTTTAATAGAAGCTGTAAATGTTTTAGGCTCATTGTTTTATGGCGTAATTCTTGGAATATTTTTAGTAGGGTTTTACATGAAAAAAATAAAAGGCAATGCAGTTTTTATTGCAGCAATCATCAGCGAAATTTTGGTTATTGCCTTGTTTATCTTAGATAAAAATGGCACAATAGGTTTAGGGTTTTTATGGCTAAATGTTATTGGTGCTTTATTGGTTATGATGCTTAGTTTGGTTGTTGAAGGATGCTTTATGTTATCAAGAAAATAGTAAGATAAAAGCTCCTCCCTCCAAGCCATTTGTAAAAAATGTTTAAATAATACAATATTAATTCTTAGTTTGGTTCATTCTTTTTTATTCAAAAATTATTTTTCATGTACAGAAAAAAAATTCTCATTGCTGTTATAGGTATGCTTTCAACTTCAGCAACATTTTTATTTGCTCAAGATGAATTAGTAAAAAAAACAAGCGAAAATAAAAGTGATAGTGTAGGGTTTCAATTTACACAAATCATTAATCTTGAAAGAACAGCCATAGAAAATCAAGGCTCAGCAGGTACTTGCTGGAGTTATGCTACCAACTCTTTCTTAGAATCTGAAATGATAAAAGCTGGTAAACAACCACTGCACTTAGCAAAAATTTTTACTGCAAGAAATTCTTATTTCGAAAAAGCACAAAACTATATACGCATGGGAGGTAGTGTAAATTATGGTGATGGTGGAGAGCCACACGATGCGGTAAATATGTATGCAAAATATGGTACTATGCCTGAATCTGTTTATACAGGTTTAATCAATGGAGCTACCAAACACAACTTCAACAAAATGCAGAAATCCTTAAAAGCAATGTTAGATTCTATTTTAAAAGTTCCTTCAGGAAAAGTGGATATTGCCTGGAAGAAAAACTTCAACGACACTTTAGATGCTTACTTGGGAAAAGTTCCTGAAACTTTTGAGTATGAAGGCAAAACCTATACCCCACTTAGCTTTGCTAAAGAAAGAGTTGGTTTAAATCCTGATGATTATATAGAATTTATTTCGCAAAACAATACACCTTATTGGAAAATGGCAATGATGATGATTCC
This sequence comes from Chitinophagales bacterium, assembly GCA_026931905.1. Classification (GTDB taxonomy): domain Bacteria; phylum Bacteroidota; class Bacteroidia; order Chitinophagales; family Chitinophagaceae; genus UBA1930. Next base: position 6,222 of record JAIXLB010000063.1, on the reverse strand, counting down.
TGATAATTGGGCTTTTCAATGGTGTTGGAATATCCCATCATCAGATTTTATAACTATTATAGACTATGCTCTAAAAAGTGGTTACACAGTAGCTTGGGCAACTGATGTTTCTGAACCTTATTTTAGTTGGCCCAATGGCGTAGCATTTGTTCCCGAAAATCCTGAAAAATATAGAGGACGTTTAACCAAAGAAGAGAAACTTTTTTTATTTGGTAATCCAAAACAAGAACCAATCATTACTGCTGAATTTCGTCAGCAGGGAATAGAAAATAATAGTACTACAGATGATCATGATATGCACATTGTAGGCTTAGCAAAAGATCAAAATGGAAAAGAATATTATATTGTAAAAAATTCTTGGGGCGAAAGTAACGATTATAAAGGGTTTATCTACGTTTCAAAAGCTTATGTGCAATATAAATCTATTGGTGTAATGGTAAATAAAAAAGCATTACCAAAATCTATTACTTCAAAAATAAAATTATAAAAATGGGTTGCAGTTAAGCAATATAAAAGACTGCAACAAATCATTAATAATAAATTACCAATTCTTCATTCACAACTCATAATTTAAAAAACATGAACAAACTCAAATTTTCTTTAATAGCAGCTTCATCGCTTTGCGTATTTGCTGCTTGCAAAAACAAGGAAAACAAAAATGCTGACAAGCGAACTCATTTTTTAGAAACTCAATATATTGACAGTTCTACAAAACCAAGTGATAATTTTTATCAATTTGTAAATGGGAAATGGTTAGATACTGCAACAATTCCAAGTGATAAAACTTCTGTAGGAGGCTTTAACCAGTTAGCAGATGAAACACGCAATAAACTAAAAGCATTAATTGAAGAGGCAGCTAAAAACCCAGGTGCAGCAGGAAGTATTCAACAAAAGGTAGGCGATTTTTTTAACTCAGGAATGGATACTGCAACCATAGAAAAAAGAGGCTATGAACCTATAAAACCTTTGCTTGCAAAAATTGATGCTATAAAAGACATTCCTTCGTTAATGCAGTTTGTAGCAGATGAAACCAAAAATTCGAATAGCTCAATTATTGGTACTTATGTAGGCTCTGACCAAAAAAATAGTAAAATGAATATTTTAGTTTTATATCAAACAGGATTGGGATTACCAGACAGAGATTATTATTTTAAAACAGACCCATCTACCCTTGCCATTCAAGAAGCATATAAAAAATGTATTACCACTTTATTTACACTTACAGGAACAGATGAAGCAACTGCAAAGAAAAATACTGATATTGTTTATGGCATTGAAAAACAAATGGCAGCCTCACATAAAACCAATATTCAGCTTAGAGATGTAACTGCTAATTATAACAAAGTGTCTGTAGCATCTATTCAAAAATCACAACCCAATATTGATTGGAATACTTACTTAACAAATATTGGTGCTAAAGTAGATTCGTTGGATATGGAACAACCTGCTTATTACAATAAATTAAACGAATTATTAAAATCGGTATCTGTTGATGATTGGAAATTGTATATAAAAGCCAATGCTATTGGGGCTTACAGCAATGTATTAAGCAAAGCTTTTCAAGATGCATCTTTTGCATATAACAGTGTTTTAACAGGACAAAAAGTTCAAAAACAACGTTGGGAAAGAATGGTTATGGCTACAGATGGTTATTTAGGCGAAGCATTAGGACAGCTTTATGTAGAAAAATATTTTCCGCCAGAAGCCAAAAAAAGAATGGAAGAATTAATTGACAATCTTACCAAAGCATTTGCCAACAGAATTAAAAATTTAGATTGGATGAGTGATGCAACAAAAGTGGTAGCAGAAGATAAATTAAAAGCTATTCGTAGAAAAATTGGCTATCCAGAAAAATGGAGAGATTACAGTAAAGTAACTATTGATAAATCAAAATATTTTGAAAACATTATTTCGGCTGCACAAAACGAATACAACTTTCAACTTTCTCAATTAGGAAAACCAGTAGATGAAACTATTTGGGGTATGACACCTCCAACCATCAATGCTTATTACAACCCAACACAAAATGACATTAATTTTCCAGCAGGTATTTTACAATTCCCTTTCTTTGATAAAGATGCAGATGATGCTATTAATTATGGAGGAATAGGAATGGTTATTGGGCATGAAATAACACATGGTTTTGACGACCAAGGTTCACAATACGACAAAGTTGGCAACATTCATGATTGGTGGACTAAAGAAGATAAAGCTAAGTTTCAAGAAAAAGTAAAACAAATACAAAAACTGTATGATAGTTTTACAGTTTTAGATTCTGTACATGTAAATGGTAGTTTAACAACAGGAGAAAATATTGCTGATTTTGGTGGTGTTGCTATTGCTTATGAAGCTTTTAAAATGACCAAGCAAGGACAAGATACAACAAAGATTGATGGTTATACAGCAGACCAAAGATTCTTTATGTCATTAGCACAAATTTGGAAATCTAAATTTACTAATGCAACTATTTTACAACGCATTAATACCGACCCTCATTCACCAGCAAGTTGGCGTGTGTTAGCACCACTCATGAATTTTGAGCCATTTTACAAAGCCTTTAATGTACAAGAAGGCGATAAAATGTATCGTAAACCAGAAGATAGAATTAAAATTTGGTAAGCAAAAAATAATCAGAATATTTTTAAACAAGGTTTGATTTTTCAAGCCTTGTTTTTTTTATAATAATGCTCTAATGCCTGCTCTACCAATATGTATAACTCTTGCATCTGCAGGTTTACGACCTTCATAGTTTAAGTTTAATTCAAGATTATTACCTAAGCGTTTTGTAAATTCAATAGTCCACAAATAATTTTTACCAGGTAAAAAAGCATCTAACATAATGTAACTAACAGTTGTGTTGTTTGTGCCTGTGTATTGAATATTATTGATACTAATTTTTGCCAATAAACTTGTGTTGTTTACAACATTCATTTTACCTTCTGCAATAATGCTATTGCTAATAGATTTTTCTCCTCCATACATTATTGCATTTTCTTTTTGCATATACAAATAAGAAAGTTGCAGCCTGTATTTTGTAAAATAAGTGTAGCTAATTTTTGGCTCAACACTCAACGTTTTTATGTTGTAATTTCTATTCAAAAAAAGAGGAGTAAATAATTGCACAGAGCCTATTTTATTGGTTAATTCCAGCGTGTATTGCTTTTTAAAATTTACTCTTGTTCGTATAATCCATTCATTATTTTTTCTACTTTCAAAACCATAGGTTAGCAGTGCTTTAGATGTATTTTGTAAGTTGCTTAAATCAATACCCCATTTACTGCTAAAACGATTGAATGAAATAGTATTACTTGCAAATTGTTGCATATTTATCAATGCTGAATCTGCAATTTTATCTTTAAATGGATTGAATAAAGGATTGCCATTGGCTATATTTTTTTTACTGGTTTGCAAAGCAGATTGTAAAGAAAATCGGGTAATAAAATTTTTAAAATTTTTATTGGAAATTTTAGATGCAATAGCTATTGGTGTAATATTTAAAGTATAATTGAATTGTACATACCCTGCTTTTACAAATTTGTTAGTGGGTGTGTATATACGAATATATTTTGCTTGGTCTGGAAAAATTGCAATTTCAAATTCGTTTAATTGTGGTAAACCATCATTGTTGTAATCTATCCAAGTATATTCTCCTTTTCCTGCTGGTACTTCTACATAAGAAAAATCTCTTTGCTGCTCCTGCCCTGCTCCTAATTCATATAGCATTGAACCAGTAATAAAACCATGCCATTCATTAAATAAATATTCTGCTCTGCCTAATAAAGTTTTATCAGGGTTTGTTGTTGTGTTGTTATTTTTAATATACAAAGCTCTGTAAGTAGCATTAAACCTAAACTTGTGATGATTATTTTGAAATAACTCTGAAGTAAAACTAAAATTATCGCTTTTGTCCAATTCTATTAATTGCTTTTGAAAAGGTGTGTTGTTGGTTCTATGAAAATATTGAAAAAACCAGTTGTTCTTTTTAGCTGTATTACTTTTTATATAAGCACCAATAATATTGTAATCAAGTGTCATTGGAGTAAGTGTATCAGTAAATTTATTGCGTTGAATATTTCTATCTGCAACATAAGTAAAAGCTAATTTGTAGTTATCTAATGCTTTAAATGTTTTACTAATTTCCGAATTTATTTTTGAAAAATATCCTTTGTCAAAAGGCGTATTATGATCTGCTCTACTGCCATCAAATTTTACATCAATACCCGTTTCAATAAATTGATGATTGACGAAAAAAGTATTTTTTATTGCATTAAATCCATCATTTCTAAAATACCCATTAATGCTATAACGTATGCTATTGTTGTTCTGATTATTTTTCAATTCAAAAGCCAGCTGAGGCAAATGTTCAGTAGCATAATTAGGTAATAAAGGCAATCCCCAATCTCTTGCAAACTCAACAGGGCGTAGCCTTTCAATAGGTCTAAACTTTTCATCAACAAACTCATAACCTAAGGTAGAATTTAGCTGAACATTTCTTTTTATAAAGGTTGTTTTTTGCAATAAAAATTTACCTGCATAACCTGTATTATCTTCTTTATTTTTTGTAGAAAAAGTATTGATGTCATAATTGCTTAAAGCTACATCTGTAGTTAATACAGTTTTGCTATCAATGTTATACATAGCACTTGCTGTAACAACCGATTGTTTTTTAGGTGTAACTAAAAAAATAGCAGGTTCGTAACTGCCTTGTAACGCAGTGTTTACAGGAGGTTTATATTCATACACTTTTCCATTTACTCCATTTAATAAAGGTGCATAATTGCCTTTATTTTCGCCAACATACACAAAGTTTAAGCTGTATTTTGCACTATCTGGCTGTGTAGAAAAAACATAAATACTATCCCATAAAGGATTGACAGGATTTACTCTTTTTGCATATAGAATTTTGGTTGAAGAGAATGAATCTATAAAAGCAGATGGATAAAAAGCATTTTGAATACTATCGCCTACATTGTTTAAAAATTGTTTTTGTTTAGCATCTAATTGTTGGTTGATAGGTGAGTTTTTTGCATCTGCATTGGTGTATGTAGCAATACTGATTTTTAATTTTTTGTTTATCTGCATTTCATTCGAAGCGAATAACATGGTGTTCAAATAATTTCTATCGGCATATTCAAACTCAACCTGAATACGCTTTTCCCTGGTTATCATTCTTTTTTGAGTGAATGTAATTTCTGCAGTATTGTAGTTAATAATATAATCTTGGTCTTCGCCACGTTGCAATAATTCTCCATTTATAAAAACACGTTCAGTGCCTGCAAGAATAACCATAAACAATTCGTTGTTATTGCCTGTTAAACGATATGGACCTTGATTACCCTCCAATCCTTTAAAAATATTTCTTGCAAATTTTCCTTTAGCTATTGCAGCAGCCATTGAAAATTTATTTGTTCCTTTTTTATTAGTTGTTTCGTAAGAGGCACCTTGTAATCTTTTATAAAAATTCAAGAAGTAATATTGGTTATTTCTTGCATCAATATCTCCCAAATTTATTTGCCAATTTTTCTTCTTAAATTGAAGTAAAATTTTATCAAATTCATTTAATTGTTGTGTTGTGCCATCTGGTTGAATAGGAATATTATTATCTGTTATGGCAGCAGCAACTTCAATACTATCGCCTAACATACCACTTATTTGTAAATTAAGTTGAGAGTTAAAAACTGCATCTTGATTATTTCCAAAACTTAAATTTCTTCCAAAACTTCCGTTATAATTCATGGAACTATTGGCACCAAATAAATCTGTTGTATTATTTCGTTTAGTTATAACAGCAGGCTTTACAAGAAAATTATTTTTTACACTATCGTAATTATAACGTGAAGCTGTTGTTTGAATATTAAAATTAAAAAAACGATACACTACTTCTACGCTATCTACTTGAATATTTTTCAACCAAGTTATTGTGCCATTATTAGTGTTGATTGTATAAAAAGAAGTGTCGTAATTTTTTACATAAAAACTATTAGGAACAATTATTCTTGTTTCAAAATTCACCTTTCCTTTAGTAGTAATTTTTTTACTAATTCTGTTAGAAGAAAATTTAACCTGAGCATTGATTGTACTACAAAAAAATAGGGTACAAAGTGCAATTAATATGTACTGAAAGCATTTCAAATAAAAAATTTTGAGTGCCAAAAAATTAATACAAATATCGGTGTAGGTAATTTAAGAAGATATTTAATAATAAATAAAAGGCTGCTTAAA